>JAFAFP010000264.1 GCA_023423415.1 Pseudomonadota bacterium
GCCCGCGGGTGACACAGTGTATGGAGCATCGGCCGGACATACTCGTCCGCACGATTACGCCGACTTCTTCTTGTCGTCGTCGTCGACTTCGGTGAATTCCGCGTCGACCACGTCATCCTTCTTCGCGCCGCCGGATGCATCAGCAGCACCGGCCGAAGCACCTTCCTGCTGCGCTTTATACATCGCTTCGCCCAGCTTCATCGAAACCTGCGCCAGCGTGTTGGCCTTGGCGGAAATGGCATCGGCATCGGCGCCCTTCAGCGCTTCTTTCAGATCGGCAAGCGCATTCTCGATGGCGCGACGGTCGTTTTCGTCAACCTTCGAACCATGCTCGGACAGCGCCTTCTCGGTCGAATGGACCAGCGCTTCGGCATGATTCTTCGCCTCGACAGCGGCCTTACGCTTCTTGTCTTCCTCGGCATGCGACTCAGCGTCCTTGACCATCTTTTCGATGTCGGCTTCGGACAAGCCGCCCGACGCCTGGACGCGGATCTGCTGTTCCTTGCCGGTGCCCTTGTCCTTGGCATGAACATTGACGATGCCGTTGGCGTCGATGTCGAAGGCGACTTCGATCTGCGGAACGCCACGCGGCGCCGGCGGAATGCCGACGAGGTCAAACTGGCCGAGCATCTTGTTGTCGGCCGCCATCTCGCGCTCGCCCTGGAAGACGCGGATCGTCACGGCATTCTGGTTATCATCCGCCGTGGAGAAGACCTGCGACTTCTTGGTCGGGATCGTGGTGTTGCGGTCGATCAGACGTGTGAACACGCCACCCAGCGTTTCGATGCCGAGGGAGAGCGGAGTCACATCGAGCAGCAGCACGTCCTTGACGTCACCCTGAAGCACGCCTGCCTGGACCGCAGCGCCAATGGCAACCACTTCGTCCGGGTTGACGCCCTTGTGCGGCTCCTTGCCGAACAACTGCTTCACGACTTCCTGGACCTTCGGCATGCGGGTCATACCGCCGACCAGAACGACTTCGCCGATCTCGGCTGCGGACAGCCCTGCATCCTTCAGCGCCTTGCGGCACGGCTCAACCGTCTTCTGGATGAGGTCGTCAACCAGCGCCTCGAACTTGGCGCGGGTGAGCTTCATCGTCAGATGCTTCGGACCGGTCGCGTCGGCGGTGATGAACGGAAGATTGATTTCAGTTTGCGTCGTCGACGACAGCTCGATCTTGGCTTTCTCGGCTGCTTCCTTCAGGCGCTGCAAGGCAAGCTTGTCCTTGCGCAGGTCGATGCCCTGCTCCTTCTGGAACTCATCGGCGAGATAACCGACAAGGCGCATGTCGAAGTCTTCGCCGCCGAGGAAGGTGTCGCCGTTGGTCGACTTCACCTCGAACACGCCGTCGCCGATCTCAAGCACCGAGATATCGAAGGTGCCACCACCAAGGTCGTACACCGCGATGGTGCCGGCCTTCGACTTGTCGAGACCGTAAGCCAGCGCCGCTGCGGTCGGCTCGTTAATGATGCGGAGAACTTCGAGGCCTGCGATCTTGCCGGCGTCCTTGGTTGCCTGACGCTGAGCGTCGTTGAAGTAAGCGGGAACGGTGATGACCGCCTGCTCGACCTTCTGGCCGAGATGGGCTTCCGCCGTCTCCTTCATCTTCTGCAGGATGAACGCGGAAATCTGCGACGGCGAGTAGGTGTGGCCGTCGGCCTCAACCCATGCGTCGCCATTGCTGGCCTTCGTAATCTTGTAGGGGACAAGCTTCTTGTCCTTTTCCACCGTCGGATCGTCGTAGCGCCGTCCGATCAGGCGCTTGACCGCAAAGATGGTCTTTTCGGGATTGGTGACCGCCTGGCGTTTCGCCGGCTGGCCAACCAGCCGCTCGCCGTCGTCCGTGAATGCGACGATCGAGGGTGTTGTGCGCATACCCTCTGCGTTCTCGATGACCCGCGGGGTCTTTCCTTCCATCACGGCCACGCACGAATTGGTGGTGCCGAGGTCGATACCGATGACCTTCGCCATAATCTCATTCCTCTCTTTCAGGCAGATCGGCCGGGCCCTGAGCCGGCACCCGGATGGACGGTTGAAGCGGGTGGCTGCCCGCCGCGTCTGCTCCGACCCCCTCTAAAATGAACGTACGCCGCAGCCCTGCGGCGTCTTGGCTCATATAGGAGGGACCCCTTGGGCCGCAAGGACTTGAGAGGCTTTTGCGCATCGTTCAAGGGTCTTTCAAGGGCTCGGGGCAGGGATCAGGGCAAGACACGATAGACCGTAAACGGACGGCCGATAGTCGAAGTGACCGGATCGAGCCAGTCCGGGACAGCCCCGGCGTCCAGATGCGCCCAAAGCCCCTGTTTTCGCTCAGCCTCGGACAGGCCATCCGGGGGCCGCGGCCCACATAACGCGATATAGGTCACTCCAGCCGACCGTGCAGCCTCACGCGCGTCGTCTGGCCGCGCCGCAAGAATCCGATGCAGAGCGAGGGCCCCGTCCAGATTCCGATGAAACGGTGCTGCCAGAACACTGTGCGAGGTTAGCGCCAGGATATGGGCCCCATGGAACACGCCGGTGGCGATCAGACCCGGCGGCAGCGCCGCCAGGGCGCGAACATTGTCCGATAATTGGCAATTGCGCGACATTTCTCCGCTGCCGCTCGCCACTGCAAAAGCGTTGACTGGTAAAACAAACGAGACCACGGAGCCGAGAACGAAAGGCGACAACAGCAACGCCAAAGCGGGTTGCCCCCACGGGCGTGACGATTGAGCGGCCTGAAAGACCGCCACCGCCGCCGCGGCCACGACCGGAAACCCCAACCAGATGGCATAGGGAATCGCACGGACAGCGATATAAACCGTCAACCATGACGTCAGAAATACCGCACCGAGGACCAGGACCGCGAAATCGCTGCGGGCTGCCTTCCGGCGCGTCAGCACAATCAACGCGACCAGACTCATCACGGGAAACGCCAGCATCGGCATGATCCGAGCCGGACTGGATATCACAGCCTGCGTCAACGGCTGATTTTCAAACACCGAAGAAAGCCAGAGGGACCACACGCGCTGATCGATCAGCGCATAGGGACCGAGCAGGCATCGCGGCTCGATGGCGACCACCATCGCAAGCGCGATCATCGCAGCCAACACCACGATGATGGCCCGCGGCCATATGCCCGATGCGGCTACGAAACTGCCGATGACGAGCGCAGCCGCGGCAGGCGCAATCGCAGCAATGAGATTGAAGGCAAATGCGTCGCAATGCACATTCAGCCACCGGACCGGCCCGATCGTTGCAAAGAACAGAACGATCAGCCCGATCATCAGCGATAGTGCGTAATGCCGAAGACTGCGTGCGGCATCGGCTGAACACACAAACCGCAACGCAAAGGCGGACCCGCACACCGCAAGATACGGCAAGGCCTCAAGGCCGATGGCAATACTGAATGCCGTCAGGAAACCAGCCGCGCTGGCGCACCACAGTATCCGATCCGACCAGACTGCCGCCGCGACCACCAGCATGATCAAACCGATCTGCACGTTGTGATGATCGATCGTGCCAGGAAGAAATTGCTGATAAGCACTGCCTCCAGCCAGGATCAACAGCAGCGTGATCATTGCGGCCTGCACACCGGCCATGCGCCAAGCCACTGAAGACGCGCCGATGATAGCAGGCAGAATCCACAGCAGCGGCCAGAGCGCACGCATCAGGCGTTCGGCCATTCCATCGTCCGCCACCGCCCGGAAGAGAAAATAGAACCCGGCCAAGCCGGCATCGAACAATCGCGACCAGTGCGTGTCGTAACCTTGCGGTGGCGTTAGGCGCGCCTGATGGAGATCGAACCAGCCCTGCCCGTTGAGAAAATCCTGCAGTTGCGCGAACCGCATCGCATCATCGATATCGGGAAACGTGATCGCGGTCGCATCCCAATACGAATGCAGCAGCCTAGCGCAGGTCAAAAGCCATACGATCACAAGCAAGACGACAAAGAAGGACGGACGGTTCAATGTCAAAATAAACGGCCTCGTCATGTACTGTATCGAACGCTTCTTCATCGCCGATCAAGCTCATCGGGCGTGCGCGGTGGACGCGGCCGATATGTCGGCAGCGACCACCCGCGACGCAGCGCCATTCCGCGAATGACGAGGCACGTCGCGAACCCGGCAAATGCAGCAACGACGCCGGGTATTCCAGCCGCAAATGTACCGATGAAAACAGCAGAGCCTGCCAACGCCGCCGTCGCGTAAATCTCCTTGCGAAGGATGATGGGGATTTCGTCTCCAAGAACATCCCGCACGATGCCCCCGAAGGTGGCCGTGATCACGCCCATGACGATGGAAATGAACCAGCCCGTGCCCGCTTCAAGCGCTTTGTCGGCGCCAACCACACAAAAAAAAGACAATCCCAGCGCATCGAGCCACAGCAGCAAGCGATAGCGCGACTCTGGCACATGCGCGGTGAAGAACGCGATTGTCGCTATGCCGATGCACACCACGACATAGATCGGCTCCTGCACCCAGAAGACGGGTTGTGTGCCGAGAACGAGATCGCGGAACGTACCACCACCGATGCCGGTGACGGTTGCGAGCAGGGCGAAGCCGACGATGTCCATCTGTTTACGCGACGCGACCAATGCACCGGTGACTGCAAAAACGGCGACTCCAAGCAGGTCGAGCACCGCAATCAGAGTTGCAATCATGGCCCTCGACCTGTTTCTGGAAGCGAATGCCTTTTGTCTGCCCGGTTTGGTGGTACAGTCCCGCCCGCGCCAATAGCCTCGTCATGGCTATGCCTGTTCCCGCGGCGAAACGCAAAACCGAAAAGACACTGCATGATATCACGTCTGACCGCTGCCTTTTCCGCTGTTGTTCTAACACTCGCCGTACATCAGGCAGGAGCATCAGACGCGGTGTTTCCGGTTGGATCGCTCATCGGTCTGGCCCCACCGCCCGGCATGGTCGTCTCCCGCGCCTTTTCCGGCTTTGAAGACCGCGAGAAGAAGGCCGGAATCGCGATCAGCCAGTTGCCGGGCGAAGCCTATGAGCAATTCCTGAAGTCGATGAGTTCTGGCGCGATCGATCTTCCCGGTGTCAGCAACGCAAAACGGGAAATCATGCTGACGGATGGCGGCGCAGCACATCTCCTGATCGGCGATCAGGAAGCCGAAGGCGTGAAATTCCGCAAATGGATGATGATTACGCGCCGTTCGATCACGGGCCGCGGCACCGACTCGACCATGGCCTTCATCGTCACCGCGCAAGTCCCGGTCGAAGCCAGCGCAGACTATTCCGAAGAGGCCATCCGCAAGGCGCTCGGATCAGTGACCTTGCGCGCCAGCGTCCCGCAGAAAGAGATTCTCGATAACCTGCCCTTCCAGGTGACCGAACTCGCCAAGTTTGAGGGTGTGCGATCACTCGTCCCTGGTCAGGCAATCATGCTGACGGAGAAATCAGCGTCCGAACCTCCCGTCGATCAACCATTTCTGATGATCTCCATCGGCGGCGGCGCTCCTTCGCAAGCCAGCGATCGCGCGACATTCGCGACCAACATCCTGCGCAACATTCAGGGCTTCAAGAATTTACGTCCGGTCTTCTCCGAGCCGATGCGGATCGGCGGTCAGCCAGGCCATGAAATCAGGCTGGAAGGTCAGACGATGACCAGCGACACTGATGTCGTGATCGTTCAGTGGATGCGTTTCAGCGGCGGCGGCTTCATCCGCATCGTCGGCGTATCGCCGAAGAAAGACTGGAGCGAAATCTTCACGCGTTTCCGCGCTGTTCGCGACGGCATCGATACGCGGTAAATCGCATCAGCCCCATGAGAATTGGATCCGGGCTCGCATACATCCAACCCAGCTATCGACTTGGATCATGATCGATGCCGATCTCGGTAAACCCGAGATCGGTGCGGCGCCGGAATGACAACACGTTATTTGCTTGCGCCCGTGTTGTTGTTCGCAGCCTGTTCTGCCGATGCTGGCGTTGTCTTCGGCCCACCCTTGGAGACCGCGACCAATGCTGGGCGCAAAATGCGCTCGCCAATGACGTAGCCCGGCTGAACGACCTGCACCACTGTGCCGGATGGCACCGAGAGATCGGGAACTTCGTACATAGCCTGATGCAGGTTCGGATCGAACTTTTCACCCTGCGGTTCGATCTTACGGATGCCGTTCTTCTCGAGCGCTTTCATCAACTCGCGCTCGGTCAGTTCGACACCCTCGATGAGCGAGGTCACCGCTGCATCCGCTTCCGCGCGCAGTTCCGGACCGATCGCCTCGAGTGCGCGGCGGAAATTGTCGGCCACGCCAAGAACATCGCGCGCAAAGGACGCAATGCCGTATTGACGTGCATCGGCGACTTCGCGCTCGGTGCGCTTGCGTAGATTTTCCATATCCGCGAGAGCACGCAGCAGCCGATTCTTCATCTCGGCCGCTTCATCGACCAGGAGCGAGGGATCGACGTAAGGCTTCGAAACCTGCGGCTGAGCGGGTTGCCCCTCCGCAGGATTCTCAGTCTCAGGCGCTTTCGCGTCGGGCCGTGGCGTATCGTTCATCGCATCCGTCCAATAGCAAATAGGTGCAGAAAAGGGTGATTGGCCCCGATATCAGAACTTGCGCCGCAAAAATCAAGTTCCCGTTTGTCCTGACAGCATCCGCGACACAACCTTGGCGGTATAGTCGACCATCGGAATGACCCGCGCATAATTGAGGCGGGTCGGGCCAATCACCCCGAGAACCCCAACAATACGGCCGGCAGAATCACGATACGGCGCAATAATGGTCGAGGAACCCGATAGCGAAAACAGCTTGTTCTCGGATCCTATGAAAATGCGCACGCCCTCGGCTCTCTCCGCTCGACCAAGAAGGTCGATGACCTCCCGCCGCGTCTCTAGATCGTCGAACAGGAGCCGCACACGCTCAAGATCGTCGAGCGCCTTGAGATCGTCCAGAAGATGCGACTGCCCGCGCACGATCAGCTTGCGGTCATCCGTTTCCCCGCCAGACCAGCTCGCGAAGCCGGCAGCGACGATCCTCTGTGTCAGTTGATCGAGTTCGGCCCGCCCGGCTTCCAGCGCCATTTCGAGTTCGCCGCGCACTTCCGCCAGTGTCTTCCCCCGGATGCGGGCATTGAGAAAGTTCGAGGCCTCGGTAAGCGCCGATGTCGGCAGCCCAGCGGGAATTTGAAGGATACGATTTTCGACCTGCCCATCTTCTGCGACCAGCACGACAAGCGCGCGCTCCGGCTCCAGCCGCACGAATTCGATATGCTTCAGCAGGACATTCAGCTTGGCCGTCAGCACCACGCCGGCGGCGCGCGTCAGACCCGAAAGCAGACCTGAGGCCTGCGTCAACACATTTTCGTAGGACTGCCCGCGGCCCGCCACCTGCGCTTCGATGGCGCGCTTGTCGGCATCGTTGAGATCGCCGATCTGCATCAGCGCATCGACAAAGAAACGCAACCCCAGTTCCGTCGGCAGACGCCCTGCCGATGTATGCGGTGCGTAGATGAGCCCGAGCTGTTCGAGATCGGACATCACGTTGCGCACCGACGCAGGCGACAGCGACACCTGCAACAGCCGCGAGATGTTGCGCGAGCCGACCGGCTCGCCGGTCGCCAGATAGCTTTCGACGATCTGACGGAAGATATCGCGCGACCGCTCACTCAAATCCGCGAGCGATACCTGGGACGAACCGATCGGAATGTCGTTAGAAACCAACGCGTTCGACTCCTTGCCACACTCCAGAATTGTCCATTTTGCAGGACGAATTCAAGCACCTATTCCGGTTAGACTTTTCGCCCCAGCAACAGGATCGTTCCCACCGGCAAGACAAATGCGACGATGGTGGCGACGATCAGGAGGCCCCCGAGCTCACCATAATCGCCACGTTGAACCACGAAAATCTGATTGAGGTATTTGGCCTGCAACTGTCCCGCGACAAGCGCCATGTTCATCAACGACGCCATCAGCGCGAACCAGGTCGCGCGATGACCGGCAGGTGCATAGAAGGCGGTGAGCGTCAACAGCGGAATCATGCTGAGCTGCGCGAATGGCGACGCTGCCGCCGTGTCGATGATTGCAATCGATCGCGCGCCGAAGCCAAATACGCGCTCGGTCCATTCGTGCAACCCGAAATAGAGACCGATGCTTGGCAGCGACAGGATCGTGCCAATCACTGCGATCCAGAACAGCGTCTTCGTAACGGAATATTCGGTGAGCTGCTTGGCGAAAATCCACATTGCGATGATGGCGATGATGGCGCCGGTTTGCCGCAACACCCCATAAAACTGCTCGTCGAATTTCAGAACATCGAGCGTCCACCAGAAGTAACCATCGCCGATGGTCGGCGTCGCGCGGAACGCAAAGATGATGATGGTGGTGTAAAAGATCGCCATCCGCGATTTGTGGTCGAGTTCGCGCGTCACGAACACCAGCATCGTGCAGATCACTGCCATCGACAGCACGAAGATGACTTCCTGGGCATAGGGAATGCCGCCGAGCGCAAGCGCCAGCACCGCTGCGCCGAAGGCAAGCCCCCCACCGAGAATCCGCCAATCGGTTGGACGCGGCTCGGCTCGCTCCTTCTCGATCAGGAACATACCGCTGATCGAGATCGCCGGAATCACAAGCCCAATGAGGAACACGGTCTCGCGCCCGAACCATCCTGCCAATACACCGGAGAGGCCAGCGACCGCGACGATGCCCGCCGACAGCGACAGACGTCCGAGCACCTGCACCATACCGAGTTCGGATTTGACTTCGCTTTCGGGCTTCGCAGCGCCGGTTGCATCGACACGCGACACGACTTCCGTCGACATCGCGTCGGCAACGACATCCTGGATAACTGTGCCAACAACGATCAGAAGCGCACCCAGCACATAAAGCTGATCGGAGCGCAGGAATGCGAGCCACCCGCCTGCCGCTCCGGCGAGGGTCACAAGACCTGTAGCAGTAAAGAGCGCACCGATCAGGATATAGACCCGCCGCTGCGAGCCGAAGATCGGCACCGAATCGACCAATTCGCCGAACACCATCTTCACAGTCCAGGGCAGCGTGAGCCAGACCCCGATTCCTGCCAACTCCGATGGCGTCAGCGTCAGGCTTTCCTTGATCCACATGTCACGGGTGACATCGATCAAACCGAGCGCGCCATAGGCGAAATACACCATGATCAGCGGCACATAGGCCGCGCGAAAAGCGCGGATCGGCCGCATCAGATTGTCAACAAACGCCATTTCGCCCTGTCGCCTTTCTCGGACCCTGCCCGCGACCTGAAGAATCTGCTCTTCTGCGCTTGTCGGTTGAGGCCATGCCTCCTAAAAGCCCCGCAGACAAGTTGAAACGCACACAGATTACGAAAAGGACCACACGATGCGGCCAAGCCGCCGGGCACCCGATGAACTCCGCGCCATATCGCTGGAACGCAGCGTTGTAAAATACGCTGAAGGCTCCTGTTTCGTGAAATTCGGCGACACCCATGTGCTGGTGACCGCGACCCTGGAGGAGCGGCTTCCGCCGTGGCTGAAGGGACAGGGCCGCGGTTGGGTCACCGCCGAATACGGTATGCTGCCGCGAGCCACGTCCGAACGGACGCGGCGCGAGGCAAGTGCCGGCAAACAGGGTGGTCGCACCATCGAAATCCAGCGCTTGATTGGCCGCTCGCTCCGCACCATCGTCGATCTAGTGGCGCTCGGCGAGCGCCAGATCACGATCGATTGCGACGTGATCCAGGCTGACGGCGGAACCCGCACCGCGTCCATCACCGGCGCCTGGGTCGCACTGCATGACTGCCTGCAGTGGATGAAAGCCCGCAACATGCTGCGCGGCGAAGTGATGCGCGATCAGGTCGCCGCGATCTCCTGTGGCTTGTACAAGAATACGCCGGTGCTGGACCTTGATTATGCGGAAGACTCGGAAGCCGAGACTGACGCCAACTTCGTCATGACCGGCTCCGGCGGGATCATCGAAATTCAGGGGACTGCGGAGAAGACTCCGTTTACCGAAGATCAGCTTCTCGACATGCTCAAGCTCGCACGCAAGGGCGTCGGCAAGCTTGTCGACTTGCAGAAGATGGCCGTGACGTGAAGACTTCGCCCGTGGACCAGACAGCGCATCGTCAGATCACGGGCAAGATCGTGATCGCGACGCACAATGCGGGAAAGCTCCGCGAGATGCGCGAGCTGCTATCGCTCTACGGCATTGAGGCCGTCTCGGCGGGCGAACTTGGTCTGCCGGAGCCGGAAGAGCCGGGTGCGACTTTCGCGGAGAACGCTGCGATCAAAGCCAATGCCGCAGCATCCGCATCGGGCCTGCCGGCCTTTGCCGACGATTCCGGCCTTGTGGTCGATGCACTGGGCGGCTCACCCGGCATTCACTCGGCGCGCTGGGCGGGATCCGACAAGAACTTCACCCACGCAATGAACACCATCGATTCCATGTTGCGCGATCATGGCGCGATCACACCGGCACGCCGGACTGCGCATTTTGTATCCGCACTGTGCGTGGCCTGGCCGGATGGTCACAACGAGGAATTCGAAGCGATCGTTGAGGGAACGCTTGTTTGGCCTCCGCGTGGCGATGCAGGCTTTGGGTACGATCCTATGTTCCTGCCGGATGGATATGAACGCACATTCGGCGAAATGACATCCGACGAGAAACATGGCCTGCCGCCGCATGGGCTCGGCCTCTCGCATCGCGCGCGTGCCTTCATCAAGCTCGCGGAGGCGTGTCTGAAGAAGTGAAGGACCCGGCACGTTCAAGAACGTTCGAGCCCTTTCAGGTTCAGTTTGCGGCGTGCTAAGCCGCCTCATCGGTCTTCACGGCGTATTTCTGCAGCAGCGGAAACTGCGCCATCGCGAAGATGAAGGTGATCGGCACAAAGCCGAAGGTCTTGAACGCGACCCAGAAATCGGTGGTCTGCGTACGCCACACGATCTCGTTGATGATCGCCATCGCAATGAAGAAGCCGATCCAGCGCACAGTGAGCTTACGCCAACCTTCATCGGTGAGATGAAATACCGAGTCGAACGCGATCTCCAGGAACGGCTTGCGTAGAACCAGACCCGCAATCAGCACCACCGCGAACAGCAGGTAGATGATCGTGGTCTTCATTTTCACAAAGACATCGTTCTGCAGCACGATGGTGAGGGTGCCGAACACCACCACGATGAAGGCTGTCACCAGCGTCATCACCGGAAAGCGCTTGATCAGCGCATAGGAGACGAAGATCGAAACCACCACCGCGGCCATGAACATGCCGGTGGCCCAGAAAATTCCGGCGCGACCGTTGACGACGAAGAACAAGATCAGCGGCCCGAAATCGAGCGCAAGCTTCACCAAGGGATTGAGTTGGGCTTTCTTCGATGATCCGCTGTCAGACATATCGCTCTCGTTCCGTACTCAATCGTCCTGGCCGGCGATCGCGCGAGCGAAATCGCGCGCCGTGAACGGCTGCAGATCGTCGACGCCTTCGCCGACGCCGATGAAATGGATCGGCAGCTTGAATTTCTCCGCAATGGCGACAAGGATGCCGCCGCGCGCCGTGCCGTCAAGCTTGGTCATGACAAGGCCGGTGACGCCCGCGGTCTTGCCAAAAGCCTCGACCTGCGAGATCGCGTTCTGTCCGACCGTCGCATCGAGCACCAGCAGCACCGCATGCGGCGCACTCGGCTCGACCTTCTTCATCACGCGCACAATTTTTTCCAGTTCGCTCATCAACTCGGTGCGGTTCTGAAGCCGTCCGGCGGTGTCGATCAGCAGCACGTCCACGTCTTCAGCCTTCGCTGCGGTCAGCGCATCGAAGGCAATCCCGGCGGCATCGGAACCTTGCTCCCGCGCGATCACATGGGCGCCGACACGACCGCCCCAGATCTTCAGTTGCTCGATGGCCGCAGCGCGGAACGTGTCGCCCGCAGCCAGCATCACCTTCTTGCCTTCGCGGGAAAACTTCGCCGCCAGCTTGCCGATGGTCGTGGTCTTGCCGGAACCGTTCACGCCGGACACCAGAATGACGAACGGCTTTGCCCCATCGAGCGACAAGGGCGCCGCCACCGGCGATAGCACCTTCTCGACCTCGGTCGCGACCACCGCCTTCACTTCATTCTCGTCGATGTCCTTCTCGTAGCGGCCCTTGGCAATTGCCTCGCTGATGCGCGCCGCCGTGTTCACGCCGAGGTCTGCGCGGATCAGCGTATCCTCGATTTCCTCCAGCATGGCGGAATCGAGTTTGCGCTTGCGGACGAGATCGCTGATCGCGGAACCGAGCGATGCCGAGGTGCGCTTGAGCCCGCTGCTGAGGCGTTGCCACCAGCTGGCGCGCTTTTGTTCCTGGGCGTTGTCGTGGTCGCTGTTTTGGGTGCTGTCATTCATGGGCGGAGCCGTGATAGCGGTTTGCGCATGACTCCGGAAGAGATGGAAGCGCGACTTCTTTACCGCGACGGGCTGATGCTGGTGCTCGACAAGCCGGCGGGCTTGCCCGTGCATCGTGGTCCGAAAGCGGCAGGTATGAAGAACGTCGGCGCTCTGGAAGACCATTTTGGCGCCTTGCGCTTCGGGCTGCCGCGGGCGCCGGCGCTGGCGCATCGGCTGGACCGTGAAACCTCCGGTTGCCTCGTGCTGGGACGGCACCGCAAGGCGCTGGAGACGCTGGCCAAATTGTTCAAGGCCGGAAAGATCGGCAAGACCTATTGGGCTCTGGTCGAAGGCGGCCCCGACGAGGATGAGGGCACGATCGATCTGCCGCTCGGCCGCCGTGACGAGAGCCGAGGCTGGTGGATGAAGATCGATCCGGCGGGTCAGCCATCCCTGACGACCTGGAAAGTGATGGGACGTGCTGGCGGCAAGACCTGGCTCGCCCTTGAGCCTGTTACCGGCCGCACTCATCAGCTTCGCGTGCATTGTCAGGCCAGGGGCTGGCCAATAGTCGGCGACAGCATCTATGGCGCTGCGCCGCGCTTTGATGGACCAGGCCTGCACCTGCTCTCGCGCGAGATCGTTGTTCCGCTCTACAAAAATCGCGATCCGATCCGCGTCACTGCACCGGTCCCGCCGCATATGCGGGAGGGGTTGATGGCGTGTGGATGGGTGGAGGATGACAATCCCGTTGTCATGCCGGAGCGCGCTTAGCACGCGCCCCAGCAACAAGGGACTACAGTTTCTCTGCGATCATCACGCGTCCGGTGGCCGCAATTGCGAGCTCACCCTTCCCGTTAAGGACGCGACCTTTCATCTCGGCAACATCAGCCTTGCCGGATGAAGTCGGCGTCACTTCGGTGACCTCCCATTCCAGCGTGATGGTTTCATCGGCGAAGACCGGCTTGTGGAAGCGCAGCGCGAAGTCGAGACCGACGACATCGGCGCGCTCGGAGAAGTATGTCGCCGGCAATGCCATTAAATGAGACGCGGTTTGAGTACCGCTCGTGATGAGTTTCTTGTAGCGGCTGTTGGCAGCGATGGTCTCATCATGATGCAGCGGGTTGAAATCGCGCGCGGCTTGAGCGAACGCCTTGGCGCTCTCCGGCGTCATGGTCAGGGTTTCCGAGAATTTCTCGCCAACATGGACGCGCATGAAGCCTCACGCCGCAATCAGATGGCGGCCGTCATGTCCCGCAATCCGTAATTCGACGATTTCCCCCGCTTCGTTCGTGTGATTGACGCGAACCGGCGTGAAATGCTCCGTGCGGCCTATGGAGTCAGACTCAATCAGCACACGCCGCGTGCGTCCCGTCTCAGACTCAAGATGCCGGCGAAACGCAGTCTCACCTTTCTCGCGCAGGCGACGGGCACGACCCTTCACCACATCGCGCGCAACCTGCGGCATGCGCGCCGCAGGCGTGCCAGGCCGAGGCGAGAACGGAAAGACATGCAAATGGGTAAGGCCACATTCATCAACGATGTCGAGTGAACGCGCGAACATCTCTTCGGTTTCGGTTGGAAAGCCGGCAATGATATCTGCACCGAACACCACGTCCGGCCGCAGCGAACGAACGCGCTGACAGAATGCGATCGCGTCATCGCGCAGATGGCGGCGCTTCATGCGCTTCAGGATCATATCGTCGCCGGCCTGCAGCGACAGGTGCAGATGCGGCATCAGCCGTGCATCGGAACCGAATACATCGAGTAGGTCGTCGTCCACTTCAACGGAATCGATCGACGACAAACGAAGACGCTGCAATTCCGGCACATGCTTGAGGATCTGCTTCACCAAGGCACCCAGCTCCGGTGTGCCGGGAAGGTTTTGCCCGTAGCTCGTAATATCGACACCGGTCAGCACGATCTCGCGATAACCGTTCTCGACCAGCCGGCGCACCTGGCTGACGATCTCGCCCATCGGCACGGAACGCGAATTACCGCGTCCGTACGGGATGATGCAGAACGTGCAGCGATGATCGCAGCCGTTCTGGATCTGGACCGTCGCTCGCGCACGGCCCTCGATACCGTCGATCAGGTGCAACGCAGTCTCGCGCGCCGCCATGATGTCGTTAACGACGATCTTTTCCTCCGCATCGATATCGAATGCGCCGCCATCGAACGCGCGGCGGGTGTCCGCCCAGGCGGCGACATCGAACTTTTCGGTATTGCCGACCACCCGATTGACTTCCGGCATCGCCGCGAATGTTTCCGGCTCGGTCTGCGCCGCGCAACCAGTGACCACGATACGCACGTCGGGGCGTTCACGACGCAGCTTGCGAATGGCCTGCCGCGCCTGCCGTACAGCTTCGCCTGTCACAGCGCAGGTGTTCACCACCACCGCGTGCGACAGTCCGGCTTCACTGGCCTTCTGCCGCATGATTTCGGATTCATGCGTGTTCAGGCGGCAGCCGAATGTGACGATATCGACGCTCATGACATCACGCCGACGTTGAGGCTTTAAACAAGGCCGGGTCAAACTTGCCCTCGAATTCGAAGGCAACCGAACCGGTCATCAGCACATGATCATCACGCTCGCGCCATTCGATGACGAGATCCCCGCCGGGCAATGACAACCGCACCTTGCGATCCGCGCGGTCAAGTCGGGCAGCGGCCACCGCAGTCGCGCACGCGGCTGATCCGCAGGCCTTGGTCAGACCCGCGCCACGTTCCCATGTGCGCATCACGATGTGATCGCGCGACTTGATCCCAGCAAGGGTGATGTTCGCACGATCCGGAAAAATCGGATGGTGTTCGAGCATCGGCCCGAACTTTTCGAGATCGTAGGCATAAGGGTCATCGACCCAGAATATCGCGTGCGGATTACCCATGTTGACGACCGAAGGCGTGTGCAGGATCGGCGCGTCGATGGGGCCGACCTGTAATTCGATGCCACGCGTATCACGGAATTCCTCAGCCAGCGGGATCTCCTGCCACCCGAAGCGTGGCTTGCCCATGTCGACCGTGTAGGTGCCGGGCTCCGGCCCGCGCCAGCAATTGATCAAACCTGCCTTGGTTTCGAAGGTCAGCGCATCCTTGCCCGTTTCATCAAACACGATCGAGGCAACGCAGCGCATACCGTTCCCGCAAGCGCCGGCTTCCGAGCCGTCATTGTTGTAAATGCGCACGAAGCTCTCCGTGCCGGCGACGCGCGGCGGGTAGAGGGCCATCAATTGGTCGTAAGGCGCTCCGTTCAGCGAGGCGACGGCACGGGCGTCATCGGCGGTAATCACACCCGGATGCGCGCGCAGGTCGACAACGACAATCTCGTTGCCGATGCCATTCATTTTTACGAATGCGTGGTTCGCGAGCGCGCTCATGATCGTGCCAGCCGTGCCGGGCCTTCTATGGAATGCCACTTTATATGGGCCAATCCGGCCTCGTTGACCAGCGGCTGCCGAGCAGGAATCGGCGGCATAAAAGGCTTCGCCACGTGTTACGACATGAAAAGGTCGGCATCGATTCGGATCATGTCGCTGGTTTACGGAGTACCCAGATGTTGCTTACCCGATCGATGGCAGCTGCCTTTCTGGCGCTCGCGATCACCGTCAGTACAGGGCATGCAAGCGCACAAACGCCCGCCCCGTCCTCGCCAACTGAAAGCGAATTCGGCGTCGAAATCACCCTGCCCGAAAAAACCGTCGTGTATCTAACCGGTTCGGGAACCTGGGATACCGCTTACGAGACCTTGGTCGATGCCTTCAAGACGGTGCACGAATTCATCGACAAGCGCGGTTTGAAGCCCGATGGCGATGCCATGATGATCTACACCGGCGCAGACGATTCCGGCTTCGATTTCAAAGCCGCCGTGCCGATCATGGGCCCGATCGACAATCCGCCCGCAGGCGACATCAGTGTCGGCCCCTCACCGATCGGCAAAGCCTACAAGTTCGTGCATCGCGGCCCCTACGACGGAATGGAGAATCTCTACGAAGCGATCACCAATTTTTTCGATGAAAAGAATATCCAGCCCGGCGACATGTTCATCGAACGCTATGTCACCGATCCGCGCACCACGCCAGAGGACGAGCTGGTGATCGAGGTGATCTTCCCGGTGAAGTAATCCAGCTTCCGGCAATATCCCTCAGTTTCGAGCAAAATGGCCGGTCAGGCCGCTACCGGTGACCTATCCAATGCTTATGTATTATTTATGGGCGCGAAGATCCTCATAGCCGTCCTGCTCGCCTTGGTCGTTTGGGCCGGGTGGGTCGGCATTACCGGCTGGAACCTTGAATCCGACGTCGAGATGTCCGGCCATGGCTATGCCGCTTTGATTATCGGCGTGGTAATGTCGCTCGTGGTTGGTATCGCACTGATGGGACTGGTATTTTACTCCAGCCGCAAGGGCTACGACGATGCGGCCGGCCAGGACCATCTCAAGCGGCACCCGGACGATCTCGATTAGCGATACGCGAAATAGTCCAATTCCTTGACTTGGCAGGCGTGCCCCCCTAGTTTCCGGGCGTTCTCGTGAGAGATGTGACTTACTGAGCCACCGACCGGCCTGAGAGGCCGGAGGTCCCCGCCCGACAGCGCGATGCGCCCTCGGGCGTCAATTGTGTTTGCAACTGGCTGTCCACTAGGGCTGCCGCCTGGAGTCCAAAGCGTGTTCGACAACCTGTCGCAACGGCTATCCGGAATTCTCGACAGCTTGACACGGCGCGGCGCGCTGTCGGCTGCCGATGTGGATACCGCTATGCGCGAGGTGCGGCGGGCGCTGCTGGAGGCCGACGTCGCGCTGGACGTGGCGCGAAGCTTCATCGACCGGGTGCGCGAGCGCGCCGTTGGCGTGGACGTCATCAAGTCGGTCACGCCCGGCCAGATGGTGGTCAAGATCGTCCATGACGAGCTGGTCAATACGCTCGGCTCGGATGCGCAGGCGGTCGATCTGAACGCGCCGGCGCCGGTCGCCATCATGATGGTCGGTCTGCAGGGATCGGGCAAAACCACAACCACCGCGAAACTCGCTAAGCGGCTTTCCGATCTCAACAAATCCAAAGTTCTGATGGCCTCGCTCGACACCCGCCGCCCAGCGGCGATGGAGCAGTTGGCCATCCTGGGCAAGCAGGTCGAAGTTGACACGCTGCCGATCGTTCAGGGGCAGACCCCGCCGCAAATCGCAAAGCGCGCCATCGAAGCGGCAAGACTCGGCAGCTACGACGTGGTGATGCTCGATACCGCAGGCCGCATCACGCTCGACGAAGCGATGATGGCGGAAGCGGCCGAAGTGAAGCGCGCGGCCGATCCGCATGAGGTGCTGCTGGTTGCCGACTCGTTGACCGGTCAGGACGCCGTCAATCTCGCGCGTTCGTTCGATGAGCGCGTCGGCCTCACCGGCATTGTTATGACTCGCGTTGACGGCGATGGCCGCGGTGGCGCGGCATTGTCGATGCGGGCTGTCACCGGCAAGCCGATCAAGCTGATCGGCACCGGCGAAAAGATGGATGCGCTCGAGACCTTCGATCCGGCGCGCATCGCAGGCCGCATTCTCGGCATGGGCGACATCGTTTCGC
This sequence comes from Pseudomonadota bacterium, assembly GCA_023423415.1. GTDB lineage: Bacteria > Pseudomonadota > Alphaproteobacteria > Rhizobiales > Xanthobacteraceae > Pseudorhodoplanes. Next base: position 17,862 of record JAFAFP010000264.1, read on the forward strand.
TGGTCGAGAAGGCCGCCGCCAATATCGACGCCGAGAAGGCCGCGCGCGTTGCCGAGCGGATGCGCAAGGGCGCGTTCGACCTCACCGATTTGCGCGAGCAGCTGACGCAGATGCAGAAGCTCGGCGGCGTCGGCGGTCTGATGGGCATGATCCCGGGCGTGGCCAAAATGAAGAATCAGCTCGCCGCCGCCAATCTCGACGATTCACTGTTGAAACGGCAATGCGCGATCATCGACTCGATGACGCCGAAGGAACGCCGCAACCCCGATATTCTCAAGGCCAGCCGCAAGAAACGCATCGCCGCCGGCTCAGGCACCAAGGTCGAAGAAATCAACAAGCTTCTGAAAATGCATCGCGGCATGGCCGACATGATGAAAGCCATGGGCGGCGCCAAGCGCGGTCCTATGGCTGGCCTTGCCAATGCGCTCGGTTTTGGTGGCGGTATGCCGTCGCCGGAAGAGATGCAGAAGATGGCGGAGAAACTTCAGGGTCAGGGAGGCAGTCTGCCGCCTGGCATGCCCAATCTGCCAAAGAATATCCCCGGAATGCCCGGCAATCTGCCCGGCCTCGGCGGAGCAAAGTTACCCGGACTGGGCGGATTTCCCGGTTTCGGGAAGAAGAAATGAAGCAACAGAACACAAACGAATACGGACACTAAGAAAGGACTCACCCAATGCCCGTCGTTATCCGGATGGCTCGTGCCGGCACCAAGAAGCGCCCGGTCTATCACATCGTCGTCGCCGACTCGCGTTCGCCGCGCGACGGTCGTTTCATCGAGCGTCTCGGTTATTACAATCCGCTGATGGCCAAGGACAACAAGGACCGTCTCAAGTTCGATATCGAGAAGGCCAAGACCTGGCTCGCCAAGGGTGCGCAGCCGTCGGATCGCATCAAGCGCTTCCTCGACGACGCCGGTGTGCTGAAGCGTGAGAAGCGCAACAACCCAGAAAAGGCTGTGCCGCGCAAGGAGCGCAAGGCGGCTGAAGCCGCGAAGGCAGCAGGCTAATTGCCCATGGCTGCGCGTCCGGAACGCGGGCGCGACCGCAGAGTCTGCGTGGCGCAGATCGGCGCCGCGCATGGACTGAAAGGTGCTGTGCGCCTGCGATCTTTTACCGAAGATCCGCAGGCGTTTGCACAATATGGTCCGCTGGAAACGGAAGACCGCTCCCACCAGCTGGAAATCGAATCGATCCGGCCGGCAAAGGATGCTTTCATCATCCGCTTCCGGGACGTCGATGGTCGTAATGCTGCGGAAGCGCTGCGCGATGTAAAACTTTATGTCGATCGCGATCGCCTGCCGGCAACGTCTAACGACGAATTCTACCACGCCGATCTGGTTGGCCTTGTCGCCATGACGCCGTCCGGCGATCTGTTCGGCGACGTAATCGGCATTCACAACTACGGTGCCGGCGACATTATCGAGCTGAAGATTGCCGGCAGCGGCGAGACGATGATGCTCTCATTCAATGAAAAGACGTTCCCCGCTGTCGACGTGGCCGGCGGGCGCATCGTCGTCAGTCCTCCGGACGAAGTCATCGCGAAGAATGATGATGCTGTTTAGGGTCTCCTGCTTTGCGGGACGAGCGATCAAGGCACAATGACCTGGCGAACAACAGTTCTCACCATCTTCCCGGATATGTTTCCGGGTCCGCTGGGCATGAGCCTCGCCGGCAAGGCGTTGGCGGCCGGGACATGGTCGCTCGACACCATCGATATCCGCGATTTCGGCGCGGGGGTGCATCGGTCAGTGGATGACACGCCGGCCGGCGGTGGCCCCGGCATGGTCATGAAAGCCGATGTCGTAGCCCGCGCCATCGATTCGATTGCCGCCGATAACCGGCCCCGCCTGCTGATGAGTCCGCGCGGTCGGCCATTGACCCAGCGGCGGGTCATTGAACTCTCAAAGGGGGCCGGAGCAGTGCTGCTTTGCGGCCGGTTCGAGGGCGTCGACGAGCGTGTGATCGAAGCTCGCGATCTCGAGGAGGTTTCGATCGGAGACTATGTGCTGTCTGGCGGGGAAATCGCGGGTCTGGTGCTGCTAGACGCCTGTATCCGGCTTCTGCCGGGGGTCATGGGAAAGGCAGCCTCCGGGGAGGAGGAGAGTTTCGCCCAAGGTCTTCTGGAATATCCGCATTTCACCCGGCCGCAGGTTTTCGAAGGCCGTCCCATCCCGGACGTCCTGGTCTCCGGGGACCATGCCAAGATCGCTGCCTGGCGGAGGGCCGAGGCCGAGCGGCTCACCAAAACCCGCCGTCCCGACCTGTGGGCGGCGCGAAAACCCGGAAATGTCGTCAAGAAAGAGCCTAACTGACGGGTGACAAACCCACAGCTTTCGACTAGAACCGCGCCCGAAACCGGACAAAAAGTCCTCATTGCCGCGCCGCGCTAGTCGGCGATGCAGCTTTGCACGCCGAGACCCGACGCCGCCGATACGGAGATTTTCGTCATGAACGTTATTCAGCAGATTGAACAGGAACAGGTCGCGAAGCTCTCCGCCAACAAGACCATTCCCGATTTCGAGCCGGGCGATACCCTGCTCGTCAATGTGAAGGTGAAGGAAGGCGAGCGCAGCCGCGTGCAGGCCTATGAAGGCGTTTGCATCGCGCGGTCCGGCGGCGGACTCAATGAGAACTTCACCGTTCGCAAGATTTCGTACGGCGAAGGCGTCGAGCGCGTGTTTCCGCTCTATGGTCCGGTGATCGATTCGATCAAGGTCGTGCGCCGCGGCAAGGTTCGTCGCGCGAAGCTGTATTATCTGCGCGGCCTGCGCGGCAAGTCGGCCCGCATCGCCGAAGCGCAGGGCCGGCACGGCGGCAAGGCAGAAGCCAAAGCAGCGGCCGAGTAATCGGCCTGCCAGTTCTGAAACAAAAAAGGCCGCCGCGTGCGGCCTTTTTCATGCGCCAATGGTAGACGCGGCCTTCGACCACGTTCATTGCGGCTTTAGTCTTGAATTGTTATATCTCGACCATGAACACCGTCCGGCCAATCAAGCACATTGCTTTCGTGCTGCGGGATCACGACCGCTTGCCGGGACGTTTTTTCGGCCGGATGACGGCTTCGATTCAGGCTGGTCTTTGACCATCGATTGTCGCGCTGAAAATCCGGCGCGCAGCCAACGCCTCCATCCAGACCGTTTCATATAAATCGAGACCCATCATGAAGCCTCGCACCCTGTACGACAAAATCTGGGACGACCATCTGGTCGACGAACAGCCGGACGGCACCTGCCTGCTCTACATCGACCGGCATCTGGTGCATGAGGTGACGTCGCCGCAGGCCTTCGAAGGCTTGCGCAATTCAGGCCGCAAAGTACACGCGCCCGAAAAGACGCTCGCCGTCGTCGATCATAACGTGCCGACCACCGATCGTTCGCTGCCCAATCCCGATCCGGAAAGCGCCGAACAGATCAAGGTCCTGGCGGAGAATGCGCGCGACTTCGGGCTCGAATATTACAACGAATTCGACAAGCGTCAGGGTATCGTTCACATCATCGGACCGGAGCAGGGCTTCACGTTGCCAGGCACGACCATCGTGTGCGGCGACAGTCATACAGCGACGCACGGCGCATTCGGTGCGCTGGCCTATGGCATCGGCACATCGGAAGTCGAGCATGTGCTGGCGACGCAGACGCTGATCCAGAAAAAATCCAAGAACATGCGCGCGATCATCGATGGCCAGTTGCCGCCCGGCGTTACCGCGAAGGATATCATCCTCGCCATCATCGGCGAGATCGGCACCGCCGGCGGCACTGGCTATGCGCTCGAATATGCCGGCGAAGCCATCCGTTCGATCTCGATGGAAGGCCGCATGACGATCTGCAACATGTCGATCGAAGGCGGCGCACGCGCCGGCATGGTCGCGCCGGACGAGAAGACCTACGAATATCTCAAAGGTCGTCCGAAAGCGCCGAAGGGCGTGCATTGGGACAATGCGATCCGTTACTGGGATTCGCTGCGCACCGATGACGGCGCATTCTTCGACACCGAGATTCGTCTCGATGCTGCGAAGCTGCCACCGCTGGTGACATGGGGCACGAGCCCGGAAGACGTGATCTCGATCACCGGCAAGGTGCCGAATCCGGACGACATCCCGGACGAAGCCAAGCGTCTCTCGAAGAAGCGGGCGCTGGAATATATCGGCCTGCAGCCCGGCACGAAGATCACCGACATCAAGCTCGATCGGGTATTCATCGGCTCCTGCACCAATGGCCGCATCGAGGATCTCCGCGAAGTCGCAAAGATCGTGAACGGCCATACGGTCAACGCCAATGTGAATGCGATGATCGTGCCGGGATCTGGTCTCGTAAAGGAACAGGCTGAAGCCGAGGGTCTCGACAAGATTTTCGTCAAGGCCGGCTTCGAATGGCGCGAGCCGGGTTGCTCAATGTGTCTGGCGATGAACCCCGACAAGCTGAAACCGGAAGAGCGTTGCGCGTCGACATCGAACCGCAATTTCGAAGGCCGGCAAGGCTTCAAGGGCCGCACACATCTGGTGTCGCCGGCCATGGCAGCCGCTGCGGCGGTTGCAGGACACTTTGTCGATGTACGCGAGTGGAAGTAGGTCGCGCTTCACACTGTCTCGTTAAGCAAAAGGCCCGCATCAGCGGGCCTTTTTCATTCGAAATATCGACCGGCGTCAGAACCAGAACCCAAACCGTGGTCCGCCCCAGAATCCGACGCTGAAGCTCGGCCCCCAGTATGGGCGATAGTAACGATAGGGGCGATAGTAGCTGTAACGCCAAGGCCGGTAATAACCGTAGCGTGGTCCCCAATAGCGGTACCGAGGTCCCCAGGCATAGGGTCGGGCCCAATACCGACCACGCCAGCCCCAATGCCGGCCGCGCCAGTATGGGCGATGTGCCCAGTGGCGATGACCACGCCAATGACGACGGCCATGCCAGTGGCGCCGCTGCGCTGAAAACTCAGTGTTCTCGATATTGCTGGCGCCGTCAGTGCGCGCCTTGGCTGTCGTCGGCGCGGGCAGCGTCAGCAGAAGTGCGACGCCAGCAACGGCCATCGCAGTGAAGAGCTTGGTCATACGCAAACTCCTGATCGAAGGTCGCCTCCTCTTCATGAACGCGCAATTTCGGAATCAGTTTCGTTCGCGCGTTTCATCGCAGTGCAGTGCAAAGCAAAAAGCCCGCTTCAGCGAGCTTTTCACTTTTGAAAGGGGAACGCGGTCAGAACCATACGCCAAAACGCGGGCCACCCCCGAAACCGAGGCTCACGCCCGGACGGTAATATGGTCGTCCATAATAGCCGTATGGCCGATAATAGCCGTAGCGCGGACCCCAATAACGCGGGCCACGATAGCCGTAATAACGGCGCGGACCGTAGTAGCGGCGGTAGCCATGATGACGGTGACGGTAGTGACGACGCTGCGAGCTGAATTCCGTCTTTTCAATTCCGGACCTGTTCTGCAGACCGTTCGACGGCGCTTGTGTTGTCGCACCTGCAGGCATCGCCATCAGCGCTACAATACCCACCGCTCCCAACACGGTTGCGATCATTCTCATTAAAACTCTCCTGCTCCAGTCGTCGCCTTAACCTGCCAACGCGCGGAATTGCTTGAGGTTTCGACAAACATTCAGAAAAAGAAAAGCCCGCCTCGCGGCGGGCTTCGCGTCGTTCGCTATCGCTTCTATCAATAATAACGATAGTAGCGGTACGGTCGGTACGGCCGATGATAATAGCGCGGACGTTGATAGTACCGATACGGACGATAGTAGCGGTACGGCCGGTAATGGCGATAGTAGTACCGGCGCGCGCTGATCTCGTCGTGCTGAACTGTGGAATTCTGCACGCTGTCAGTCGCTGGCGCTGCGCCGACGGGTGCCGGCGTGAACGCGACCAGCGCGCCCAGGACGGCGAAGCAGGCGAGATACTTAATCATTGCTGTCTCCAAGGTGAACCGCCTCCTCCACCATACGCGCCCAGAGGCTTACGATACAATCGTGCGTAGAAAATGCGGCCGCGAAACGGCAAGTAATGTTAACCGCGCACCCAACGACATCGCATTTGCGGAGTAATAACTGTGCCGCTTGGCCGATATTCGGTTGCGTTCCAATCAACGCACTCCCGCACCGCACCAGGCCCCGGCCAAGAATAATTCCCTGGACGCGGATAATCCCATGCCGGCGGCTGAACGCGCTGCACGCGAACGCGTGGTCGCTGACGCTCCTGCCTTGTTTGAGCTGAAAATTCCGCCGCTCTTCCTGTCAGAGCGTTCATTCCGACGGCAGACCGGTGAGATGAATCCGTCGCATGAGCGGCTGTGGAAATCAGAATCAGTGCGGAGGCGATGGATATCGGTTTCATAGGGTGAACGCTCCCTTATCTGCTTTCGCAGGTCAACCTCGTTTGAGCAACAGAGTCGTCCAGACTATGCTGTCGTCATGAACCCTACGAATTCAGACCGCAACCGGCAGCACGCGGCCTTAAGCGATCTCGAGCGCCTTCGGCACGAGGGCGACATGCTGACGCGATTGCTGCGACCAACGAGCGCGGTTGAAACCGATCTTGCCGATCCGATCGAATGCTGGGGTCGACGTATCGGGCGCGGCCTTGCCGTAGTCGCCTTCCTCGGGCTTTGTGTCTATTTCTATGTCACCTATGTCCACTGACGCTCCCGACGATCCCGCCGTCAATCCATTGACCGACCCGCTGTCCTGGCGAGCGGTCAAGGCGCTTTCGCTCGACGACATGGATGCGATCGCGTCCGACGCCTTTCGCCGACTGCCGGAGGATTTCCGGGCGCTTTGCGAAGGCGTCATTATTCGGGTGGAGGACTTTCCATCGGCTGAGGTGGTGGCCGACATGAAGTTGGAGAGCGAGTTCGACATACTCGGGCTGTTTCAGGGCGTCGGCCTACCGTTCCGCTCCGAGAGCGCGCCGACCCACATGCCAAACATGATCTGGCTCTATCGCCGTCCGATCCTCGATTATTGGGCGGAACACGAAGATGCGCTGGGCACAATCATCACCCATGTCCTCGTGCACGAAATCGGTCATCACTTCGGCCTGTCCGACGATGACATGGAAGCGATCGAAGCCAGCGTCCAATAATCCCTTCACGCGCAATTTCAGGAGAGAATACCATGCGCCAGAAGCCTTGCCTAACATCGTCCGACGTTCTGAAAATGGTCGCAGCCTGCAAGGCGGAAGCTGAAAAGAACAGCTGGAACGTAACCATCGCTGTCACCGATGACGCTGGCTTTCTGCTCTATCTCGAACGCATGGATGGCGCCGGGCCAACCTCCGCCGAAGTCGCTATTGCAAAAGCCAAGACCTCGGCTATCAGCCGCAGGCCCTCCAAATTCTGGGAGGATCGGATCAAGGATCGCCCCGGCTTCCTCAATTTCCCCGGCGTGCTGCAGATCCAAGGCGGCCTCCCGATCACGTATCAGGGCGAATGCGTGGGTGCGATCGGGGTCTCCGGCGTGCAGTCCCACGAGGACGAGCAGATCGCCAAGGCGGGTATCGACACGCTGGGCTGACCCGCGAGGGTTGCACTTGACCCCGCGCCTTTCGGGCTTAAACAAGGCCGCAAAGGCGTGGGGATCTGCGGTTCCCCGGCCCAAGGAGCCGATCGATGGAAAAATTTACAGTTCTGGAAGGCGTCGCGGCGCCGCTGAAAGTGGTCAATGTCGACACCGACATGATCATCCCGAAGCAATATCTGAAGACCATCAAGCGCACCGGTCTCGGCAAAGGCCTGTTCTCGGAAAAGCGCTTCAATGACGATGGCAGCGAGAACCCGGATTTCGTGCTCAACAAGGCTGCCTATCGGAACGCCAAGATTCTCGTGGCCGGAGACAATTTCGGTTGCGGCTCCTCGCGCGAGCATGCGCCTTGGGCGCTGCTTGATTTCGGCATCCGCTGCGTGATCTCAACGTCGTTCGGCGACATTTTCTACAACAACAGCTTCAAGAACGGCATCTTGCCGATCCGCGTTTCGCCTGAGGATCTCGAGAAGCTGTTCGACGACGCCGAGCGCGGCGCCAATGCGACGATGACCATCGATCTCGAGAATCAGGAGATCCGCGGTCCGGACGGTGGCGCGATCAAGTTCGATATCGATCCGCATCGCAAGCACTGCCTGCTAAACGGCCTCGACGACATCGGCCTGACGATGGTCAAAAAGGACAAGATCGATTCATACGAGAGCAAGCTCGGCGCCGAGCGCCCTTGGATGTGAGAGTCTGATAGATAATTTGATGCAATGGCCGGGCACATCGCCCGGCCATTTTGCTTTCAGCGGGTCCGCGTCAGCGCAAGCCACACACCGCCGCCAATCAGAAAGACACCACTGAGCTTTGAAATCATCCGCACGCGCGCTCGCGTGAAGAACAATCGAGCGCGGCCGGTTAGAATTGCATAAGAGCCGTCGGTGATTGCCGCCGTGAACATTGCGGTCGCGCCGAGCAAAATGACCTGCGCGATGTAATCGCTCTTCGGATCGACGAATTGCGGAATGAAAGCGCCGAAGAAAATCAGAACCTTCGGATTGCTCAGCATCACCAAAAAGCCCTGCAAGAAGAACCCGCCGCGTGGCGTCTGCGTCTTGTCCGGCTCATCGAGCTTACCCGACGCGCGAAACATTTTGATGCCGATCCAGACGAGATAAGCCGCGCCGACAAAGCGCACCCAGTCGAACCATACGCCCATCGTCTCGATAACAGAGGCAAGTCCAATCACCAGCACGCCGACGAACACGGCAAGACCAAGCTGCGTGCCGGCCACATTCAATAGTCCCGCACGTGTGCCATGCGTCAGCGAGTTCGCAACGATCAGCGTGACGGTCGGACCGGGCACCAACGTGAAGACGACACAGGCAAGCAGATAGGCGGCGAAGAGTTCGAGGGACATGGTGATACTTTCTATTGTCGCGCCGCGATCGCATCGGCAATCGCCACCGTGCGGCGTGCGATGTCGGCATGCATGCGCTCGACCATCCGGCCATCCAGCATGATCGCGCCCTTGTCGGCATTCTCCGGCAGCTCAAACGCGGCGATGAATTTGCGCGCCTGGGCGATCTCTGTGCCACTCGGTGAAAAGGCCTCGTTACAAGGCGCAATCTGATTCGGATGAATCAGCGTCTTGCCATCCATACCGAGATCGCGGCCTTGCCCGCATTCCTCGACAAAGCCTTCCGCATTGCCAATGTCGTTGAACACGCCATCAAGGATAGCAATTCCATAGGCCCGCGCTGCAAGAACGCAGCTCGTAATCCACGGCAACATCGGCGCGCGCCCCGGGATCAGCCGCGCCGACGTTTCCTTGGCAAGATCATTGGTCCCCAGCACGAAGCCGGCCAACCGCGTTTCCGAGTCCCTGGCTGCGGCCGCAATGTCAGCGACATTGAGAATCGCAATCGGTGTTTCGATCATCGCCCACAGGCGCGTCTTGTGATTTGTTCCCATGTCGAGCAGGCGCCGGCCAAGCATTTCGAGTTGCCGCGAATTGTTGATCTTTGGAACCAGAATGGCATCGGGTGCAGCCTGGGCTGCCGCGTGCAGATCGTCCGCATGCCACGGCGTATCGATGCCATTGACGCGGATGAATACTTCCCGCGCGCCGAAGCCGCCGGCTTTAACCGCTGCTGCGGCCTGCTCGCGCGCCTGCACCTTGGCGTCGGGAGCGACAGCATCTTCCAGATCGATGATGACGCCATCGACGGGTAGCGTTCGCGCCTTTTCGATCGCACGGGCGTTGGAGCCAGGCATATACAGAACGGAACGGCGCGGTCGGATTGTCATCATAGGCCTCTGTTATCGCCCACAAATACGGGCGACGCAGTATACGCAGCAAACGCAGGTTTACGACAAGACCGGATCCCCATCACAAGGCATCGGAAAAATGAGCGTTCAACCTGAAACCGATCTGTGGCTGGTTGGGATGGACGGCTGTCGGGCCGGGTGGGTCGCAGCCTTAATCCAGCCTACTGGCAATGACGTTCGTATTCGCGTCATGCCGCGGTTTGCGGACATCGCCAAAGCGCCGGAAAAGCCCGCCGTTATTGCGGTCGATATTCCCGTCGGGCTTCCCGACCACACAGGTCCCGGCGGCCGTGACGCCGAAAATGCGATCCGCCCTCTTCTCGGCGCCCGGCAATCGTCAGTATTTTCCGTGCCATCGCGCGCGGCGCTGGAAGCGACCGATTATCGCGACGCCTGCGGTATCGCGCTCTCGACGTCCGATCCACCGCGCAAGATCTCCAGGCAGCTCTTCATGATCGCTCCAAAGATCCGCGAGGTTGATGCCAGCTTGCGCAACGATGTTGGACTGGCCAAGCGGGTGTTCGAAGTTCATCCCGAAGCCGCATTCTGGCGGCTCAATGGGGAGTGTGCCTTACCGGAACCGAAAAAGATCAGGGGGAAGGCGTACGAGCCGGGACTTCGACTGCGCCGGAAATTGCTCGTCGCAGCGGGATTGCCGCGCGACGTGGTCGAAGCGGCCTCACCGCCGGGAGCCGCTGCTGACGATTTGCTTGACGCGCTGGCCTGCGCCGCGATTGCGAGGCGAATTCACAGCGGTATTGCGCGGCCACACCCTAATCCACCGCCACGCGATTCTTACGGGTTGCCGATGGCGATCTGGACGTGAATAAGAAGCCATGACGGTCCAACTGTAGAGAGTACGACCATGCGCTTCCCCGATCGCCTCCTTAAGGGCTATACTGCCTTTCTCGGCGGCCGATTGCGCGAGGAGCAGAGCCGCTATCAGTCCCTCGCAGAAAAGGGCCAATCACCGGAAATCATGGTGGTCGGCTGCTGCGACTCCCGTGTCTCGCCGGAAGTGATTTTCGACGCCGGGCCCGGCGAATTGTTCGTCGTGCGCAACGTTGC
>JAFAFP010000028.1 GCA_023423415.1 Pseudomonadota bacterium
ATCTGAAAGCGCTCGACCTCGTCCGGTCGCATGGCGCGCGTCGTGATGACGACGGCCGTTGCCGCCGCTGCTTCCGTCCCCTCTTCCGCAACTTCGATCACGGCGCGATGCGCGATCTGATCGATGGTCGATTGCGCCTCACTGCGCGGCTTGCCGGTCAGACCGGAAAGGTCTGACTGCGCCGGATCGAACACCTTGCTCATGCCGAAACTCTTGAACGGCTCGACCAGCTCGGCCTTGAACTCGAATTTGAAGCGCGGCATCGACAGCGCCACCCTGCGCTTTTGCACATCGCGGACAGACTTCAGGGTCGCTTCCATCTTCGCACCGTCCATCCTTGCAATCAGCGTGTCGAGACCGTCGGCCGCCTCGGGCCGCACGATCGTCATCGACAACCCATCCATCGCGTAAGGCAGACGGATCGCCGCATAGCCGTTGCCCTTGGCGATCGCGAACTCGCCCTGCTGCGTCATCGTCGGCACACGAATCTCGTCGCCATTCGGCAGCGTGAAGGGGCGATCGCGTGTTGCGGACAATGGGAAGGCATGCGCCCACGGCAGCACATGCGAGTCTTGCGGGTTCAACCGCTCCAGAATCTTCTCGATCTTGCCTTCGGTCTTTGCCTTGGCCCAGGCGTTGACCGTATCGAGCGTGGCCTCCTTGAAGAGTTCCGAGCCGTATTGCGTGCGAATCGTCTCTTCGAATGAGGGCGCCACGGTCGCCCCGGCATTCACCAGCATCAGAGCATTCGCGATCCGCAACGTAACGGCTTTTTCCGGTTTGGCCTCCGCCGATTTCGCATCGGAACTGGTAAGCAACGCCAGAGCGTGCGCATTCGCGGCATCGATCTCGCCGGCCGCCAATGAGTGCCGCAACACCGAGCGCATTTCCGTCTGCGTTTCGCCTCTCGCTCCGGACATCACCATGGCCATCGCGGTTCCGATGGAATATGGCGAAAGCACGATATTACCGGGCTGCTTGGCAAGCACGCGGAACAGGTCCTGCCCGGACGTGTTGTAGGCGCTGGCGAGCGCCCGTTCCGCGTCGTTCTCCGCTCCGACAGCGATTGCCGGAGCCAGCGGCAGCGATAACGCGAAAACCAAGGCCGCAGTGGCTCTGTGGTTTGCAATCTTTGCAATCCGGGATGTCATGATTGTCCTTCCCCGCCGGCTGGACCGCACAGGCATCTTGTCGCTGCGATCAAACGGGAGGAACCCCGCTCCGTCATCAGTCGCTGAAGAACGGCCTCCGGTTCATCCCCGCCGTCATGGCTGAAAGCCTCTAAAGACGGGTGACGTGGCAAGGGCAGGAAGCTATACAGGCCGCGCCCGTCCGGAAGAGCCGGACTTAGCGCCCCGCTTGAGGCCCCTGTCCGACCATGCCGATCACCTTGCTCGACATCATCCTTCTTGTCGTCATGCTGATTTCCGGGCTGCTCGCCATGATTCGCGGCTTCATGCGCGAAGTCCTGTCGATCGCAGCCTGGATCGCCGCCGCAGCCACCACCCTTTATTTCTACGGACGGCTGCTCCCGGTCGCGAAGAGCTATTTCAACAACGACATCGTTGCCGCTGGCGCAGTGATCGGCGGCGTGTTCCTTGGCACCTTGCTGATCGTGTCGATCATCACGGTCCGGATTTCGGACATGATCCTCGACAGCCGAATCGGCGCCCTCGACCGGACCCTCGGCTTCCTGTTCGGTCTGGGCCGCGGCCTCATCATCGTCGTGGTCGCCTACCTGTTCTTCGATTGGCTGGTTCCGCAAAAGTCGCAGCCGACCTGGGTGACCGGTGCAAAATCCCGCGTGGTGCTCGCCGGGACCGGAGATTGGCTGAAGTCGATGTTGCCGGATGACCCCGAAAGCACCATCTTGAAACGGTTGAAGCGTCCCAAGGAGGACGGTGGCGAGGACCAGCAGCCTGCCAGCGGTCAGCGTTCGGACAATTCGGCACCCCGCCCGGTCGCGAGCACGGGGGAAGGCTATGACCGGTCCGATCGGACCGATATGCGTCAATTGATCGAAACGAGGGCCACGCGGTAGCGGGGGTCCGAAGGGTTTGAACCACGCAATGACTGCCGCCCCCGACAAAGATCCTCTCGATCTCGAAATGCACGCTGACCGCCTCCGAGAGGAATGCGGCGTTTTCGGCATCTTCGGCCACCCCGATGCAGCGGCCATCACAGCACTGGGTCTGCACGCGCTCCAGCATCGTGGCCAGGAAGCGGCGGGCATCGTTTCCTTTGACGGCCAAAGGTTCCATTCGGAACGGCGGCTCGGCCTCGTTGGCGACACCTTCTCCAAGCGCTCGGTGATCGACCGCCTCCCCGGCATGTCGGCCGTCGGCCATGTCCGCTATTCCACAACCGGCGAGACGCTCCTGCGCAATGTGCAACCGCTCTTTGCGGAACTGGATCCTTTCGGCTTCGCCATTGGGCACAACGGAAACCTGACCAACGGCCTCAGCCTGCGCCGCGAGCTGGTGCGCGAAGGCGCGATCATGCAATCCACCACCGACACTGAGGTGATGCTGCATCTGGTCGCCCGTTCCCGCAAACCGCGCTTCGTTGATCGCTTCATCGATGGCCTGAAGGCGCTGGAAGGCGCCTATTCGTTCGTCGGCCTCACCAACAAGAAGCTGGTCGGCGCCCGCGATCCGCTCGGCATTCGCCCGCTGGTGCTCGGCACCCTCGACGGCTGCCCAATCCTGACGTCGGAGACCTGTGCGCTTGACATCATCGGCGCGAAGTATGTGCGCGATATCGAGAACGGCGAAGTGATCGTCTTCGACAACAAGGGCGCGCATTCGCAAAAACCGTTCCCGTCGGTCGCCGAGCGCCCTTGCATCTTCGAATACATTTACTTCGCCCGTCCTGACTCCATCGTCGGCGGACGCCCGGTTTATCAAGTGCGCAAGACGCTGGGAGCCGAGCTTGGCCGCGAAGCGCCGGCCGATGCCGACGTGATCGTTCCCGTTCCCGATTCCGGCGTTCCAGCGGCGCTCGGTTTCGCGCAGGAAACCGGTATCCCGTTCGATCTCGGCATCATCCGCAATCACTATGTCGGCCGCACCTTCATCGAGCCGACGCAGCAGATCCGCCAGCTTGGGGTGCGTCTCAAGCACAACGCCAACCGCGCCGTCGTGGCTGGCAAACGCATCGTGCTGGTCGATGACTCGATCGTGCGCGGCACCACCTCGACCAAGATCGTACAGATGATGCGCGACGCCGGCGCGAAGGAAGTCCATTTCCGCATCGCTTCGCCGCCAATCACACATCCCGATTATTACGGCATCGACACACCGGATCGCGACAATCTACTCGCCGCAACACATTCTCTCGAAGAGATGCGCACCTTCATTGGTGCGGACTCGCTCGCGTTCCTGTCGGTCGATGGCATCTATCGCGCCATGGGCTACGAGAAACGCGATCCGGCCCGACCGCAATTCACCGATCACTGCTTCACAGGCGACTACCCGACGCTGCTGACCGATCAGACTGAGAAGGCGCACACGCCGCGGCAATTGTCGCTCCTGGCGGAAGCGAGCTGATCGAGCGGCTGAGCTTCGTTCTGGTTGAGTTTCCGAACGTGTTGAGGTCCGTTCACTTGCTTTTTGCGGGACGAACGGATCGGGGGTTAACCGTCAGCATCGATCGAGGGACGCGATGCTCTACATCCCGCCGCATTTCCGCGAGACCGATACCGCGCTGCTGCAGGCGGAGATCAAACGCATCGGCTTCGCCACGCTCACAACCGTCGGACCGGACGGCCCGCTGATCAGTCATCTGCCTGTTTTTCTCGACACCACCATTGGCCCGCTCGGCCAACTCCGGTGCCATGTCTCCCGCGCCAACCCGCAATGGCGCGACAGCGATTTCTCGAAAACTGCTCTCGCCGTCCTCTTGGGGCCGGATACCTACATCTCGCCGTCGTGGTATCCATCCAAGAAGGAGCACGGCAAGGCTGTGCCGACATGGAATTACGTCAGCATCTGCGCCCGCGGCCGGATCGAGGTGTTTCAGGACCACGACGAACTCGCCGCACACGTCGCCGAACTGTCGAATTTGCATGAGGCTGCGTTCCCGGAGCCGTGGCATGTCTCCGACGCGCCTGTCGAATACATGGAGCGGCAATTGAAAGGCATCGTCGGCTTCCGACTCACCATCGAAGCGCTCGAAGGCAAGATGAAGTTGAGCCAGAACCGCAGTGAGGCGGACCGCACAGGCGTTGCCACCGCCTTGAGTGTGTCGCCCGATGCCAACGCGCAGGCAATCGCGGACATGATGAAGGCCGCCAGCGCCACGCAGCCCTGATGGCGCTGGCCAGCCCGACGCTCCAATATGCGGTCCCGCTGCGGTTTGTCTTTCGCAGGTCCGTCGATTATGGATGCCCCATCCCAATCCTTCACGTGGCAGATCCAACTTGACCCAATCTCTTTCGAACCGCATCGCCCTTGTTACCGGCGCTTCGCGCGGCATCGGCCGGGCCACGGCGCTCGCCCTAGCAAAGGCCGGCGCCCATGTGATCGCTGTGGCGCGGACGGTTGGCGGACTCGAGGAACTGGATGACGAGATCAAGGGCGCTGGCGGCCATGCGACTCTGGTGCCGCTCGACCTGAAGGATGCGGACGGCATCGCCCGGCTTGGTGGAGCCCTGTTCGATCGTTACAAAAAGCTGGACGTCCTGATCGGTAATGCTGGCATTCTCGGTCCGCTCTCGCCGCTGTCACACGTCGAACCCAAGGCATGGGACGATGTGATGGCGGTGAATATCACGGCCAACTGGCAACTCATCCGCTGCATGGAGCCGCTGCTGGTCCAGTCCGACGCCGGGCGAGCCGTCTTCCTGTCGTCGAGCGCGGCCTGGAAAGGGCGGGCCTATTGGGGGCCGTATGCTGTTTCAAAAGCTGCGCTCAACGCCATGGTGCAGACATGGGCTGCGGAAAACATGACGACCAATTTGCGCGTCAATCTGTTCACACCCGGCCCCGTTCGCACGAAAATGCGCGCGCAGGCGATGCCCGGCGAAGACCCGATGACATTGAACACTGCGGATCAGGTCTCGGAAAAGATCGTCGAGATGTGCCTGCCGAGCTTCACAGAAACCGGCAAGGTCTATGCCTATCCGACGAAGAAGTTGATGTCATTCCGCGCACCGGATTGATGCGCTGCGAACGCAAGACTGAGGCGCAGGCGCAAACACAGCGCCTTACTGTAAGGGCGCAATATCGAGATGTGTTAGCTTGTCCGGATTGCGCACGACGTAGATTTCCGACAAGTGGTTGGTCACGTCATAGGCGAACGAAATCGCCGCATTCACTTCGCCCCCCTCCAGGATCAGCACACCGCGGGTGCCGTTGATGTTGATCCCGCGCCACTCAAGGTTTTTCCAGAATGAATGCAACCGCTCGATAAAGGCCAACACATCGGACTTGCCGTGTAGCACCTCCAGCAGCGCCGAGACTTTGCCGCCGCCATCTGCAGTGAAACGAATGTCGTCGGACAGCAAGGTCGCGAGTTGTGACGTCTCTCCGTTCATGATCGCGAAATGGAAGGCCGACAATAATTCATCCTGGCGTTCCGCTGGCGCGACATGTCGCACCTTGGCCTGATCGATATGCTGTTTCGCGCGCGACACAAGCTTGCGGCAGGCAGCCTCTTCCAGCTCAAGCGTCTTGGCGATGTCCGGATAAGGCATCTCGAAAATCTCATGCAGTAGATAGGCTGCCCGTTCCTTCGGGGTGAGCCGTTCGAGGATCAGGAGAAATGCCGTGGTCAGCGACGAACTGAGTTCGGCGTTCCGTTCTGCTTCGTTGTCAACTGCAAGATGGATTGGCTCCGGCAACCACGAGCCGACATAATTGACACGCGAGCGATGCGCCGCCCGCAGCAGATCAAGACAATGGCGCGTACAGATGGTCGTCAGCCACGCCGACGGATTGTCGATCGACGAGACATCCGCATTCTGCCATTTCAGGAACGTGTCTTGCACCGCATCCTCGGCATCGGCCCGCGAACCGAGAATCCGATAGGCGAGCCCCAATAATCTGGGGCACGCCGTTTCGAAGATCTGCAGCTGGTCGAAACCGCTCATATCAGTGTCTCGACACCTGGATGCGGTTCCAGAAATTGATCGCCGCGACTTCCGCCGTCAACGCGCCGATCTCCTTATCCGAGAAATGCTGCCGCAGCCTCGCCCGCAGAGCGCCGAGATCCGTCTTCGAGTCGATCTCGGTGAGGGCTTCGGTCCAGGCCAACGCCGATTTCTCCCGCTCGTCGAAATCCGACACATGGTTCCAGACAATCACGCGATCAAGCCTCTCGCTGGTTTCGCCATCTTCGCGCGCTTCCCGCGTGTGCATCTTGATACAGAAAGCGCAACCGTTGATCTGCGAAGCCCTCAGGTGGACGAGATGCCGGATCTTGTGATCGAGGCTGTGCCCGTTCATGACCTTGTGGACCTCGGCCATAGCCTGAAGGACGTCGGGGATCTCCTGCTCGTACTTGATGGCCCTGGTGTCGTTCATGATCGTTCCCTTTCATCATTTGATAGCCTCATGACGATCGGGAGCGGCCGTTTGTGTCATCGCCGTCTTTCTTTTTTTATCCCGCACTA
>JAFAFP010000037.1 GCA_023423415.1 Pseudomonadota bacterium
CCAACGGCCCGCGCTTGGGCGCGCCCGATGACAGGCTCCGGCGGTAATCCGGTTCCCAACTCCTGGGTCCCCGCTTTCGGGGGGACGAGCGGACGATAGATAATCGTATGGGTGGAGCTAAATTGCCGTCCGCATCGGATCGTATTCGAACACCCAGTCGTAGCGCTGCTTGACCTTGGCTTCCTGCCATTCGGTATCGACGTAGCGCGCGGCGCCTTCGGCGTTGCCGAGGGCCGGGTTGTGAAAGCGGTCTGCATTATCGTTCGCTGCGCGCACCAGTTTGCTGGTGCGGTCGCGCCGCGCGTCTTCATAGGCCTTGAGAGCAGCAGCGATATCGGTATGTGCATCGAGACTGCGCGCCAGCACCACGCCGTCCTCGATCGCCATATTAGCGCCTTGCGCCATCATCGGCAGGGTCGGATGCGCGGCATCGCCGAGCAGTGTCACGCGCCCTTTGGTCCATTGCTCCAGCGGTTCGCGGCCGAGCAACGCCCATTTGTAGGGAACGTCGATGTTGCGGATGATGGTGTGAATGTCCTCGTTCCAGCCTTTGAAATCGTTCAGCGCTTCCTCGGTGGCGCCGCGTTCGGTCCAGCTTTCCACGCGCCAGTCGTCCCGATGCGTGATGCCGACGAAATTCAGCAATGCGCCGCCGCGGAGCGGATAATGCACCACGTGCCCGCCCGGGCCGACCCAATTGGTGCCGACTATGCGGCGCAGGCGCTCCGGCAGTTTCTCCATCGGCACAAGACCGCGCCAGGCGAGCAGGCCGGTGAACCGCGCCGGCATTTCGCCGAACAGCGCATTGCGAATGCGTGAGTGGACGCCGTCCGCCGCAATCAGTGCATCGCCCTTAATGCGCTCGCCATTGTCGCATGGGACGGTGACGCCGCGCTCATCCTGTTCGAAGCTGGTGGCGCGCGTGCCGAGGCGGATGATGTCGGGCGCGATCGCTTTCACCGCATCGAGCAGAATGCGATGCAGGTCGGCGCGGTGGATCATGAAATACGGCGCGCCATAGCGCTCGCGCGAAACCGCGCCGAGATCGAACAGCTTCCAGGTCTCGCCCGTGCTCCACAGCCTGATTTCCTTGCCGGCCGGTTCGCACCACACTGTCTCGAGCGCGGATTCGAGGCCAAGCGAAAACAGCGCGTGCGCACCGTTCGCTGATATCTGCACGCCCGCGCCGATCTCGGCGAGTTCGCGCGCCTGTTCGATCACGCTGACGCGAAAGCCTCGCCGCAACAACGCCAGCGCAGCGGTGAGGCCGCCGATGCCGGCGCCGGCGATGAGAATGTGTGAGCGGTCCTGCATATCCCGTTTCTTCGACGCGGAGCGATGCGCCTTCTTTACGCGTCCGCCTCGCCGTCGGGAAGTCAGCGACGGGGTGGTTCGTTGTCGTGATTGGATTGGCGGCGACCAAAAGCCGGCGCACCATTGTAGCGCTCATCGACCCGCTGCGCGGCGTCGCGAATCTCGGTCCAGGCGCGAGTGGCGATATCGTCATCCTGCCTGGGTTGCTTCATAGATGACGGCGTCAAAAGCCGTGTCGGTGCGGGCACGACATCGAGCGGTGCGCGCAACGGCGCGAGCGGCACAACTTGGGCAACCCGCGGTTCCGGACGTTGTTGCGGTGTTCGCAATGCCGGGGCGATCCTGACGATCTCCGCCTTGATCGAAGCGATATCCTGCTCGGCAGCATTCAGCGCGGTATCCTTGCCAGCGAGTTCGCGTTTGACGTTGCGCAACTCAGTCCTTGCAGCCTGTTCGCGCGCTTCCGTTTCCTTGAGTGCGGTATCGAGCGACGCAAGCTCCTGCTTCAGCCGCGCAATCAGTTGCGCTTTCTTCGCGTTGTCGGTGGCATGGGCGGCGGTCTTGTCCCGCAATTGCGCGAGGTTCATCTCGAGCTTGACGGTGGCGGCAGCGAAGCCGGCGCGAAGGCTGTCCTTCTCCGCGCGCATTTCCTGCATCGACAGGGGAAGGCGATCGTAATGCCTGCGGGTGAGCCGCACCGCACGGTGATGCACGGCCGGCATGACCATCAATGCGATCAGCAGCGCGGCCAGAAAGCCGATCGCGCCAACCATGGCATAGTCCAGCGGAATGGAGCCCATCGTTGCCCGTCGCCTTGAAACCCAAGTGATTGGGTTGCATGGCACCGCCGCCGCTTCAAGAGGTGCCGCGCATTAACCTGAATAGCGCCGCGTCTTTGGTGTTCACATTAACGAGCGCACCGCTCATCACGCCGGAGAGCTGACATGGGTAAATGCAAGCTGATCCTGACCGCGACCGTTGTTGCAGCCTTCCTGATACCGACATTTCCTGCCGCGGCGCAGCAAAACGAGATGACATTCTTCATCACCAGCACAGGTCCGGGTAAAGGCGGAGACCTGGGCGGCCTCGACGGTGCCGACAAGCATTGCCAGGCGCTGGCGCAGGCCGCCGGCGCGGGCGGTAAAACCTGGCGCGCCTATCTTTCGACGCAAGGCGCGGGCGCGGTGAATGCGCGTGACCGCATTGGTAAAGGTCCGTGGCAGAATGTGAAGGGCGTTGTGATCGCCAAGGACGTTGCCGAACTGCACAACGGCAACAACCTGAACAAGCAGACGGCGCTGTCCGAAAAAGGCGACGTCATCAATGGCTCGGGCGACCAGCCGAACCGCCATGACATCCTGACCGGCTCGCAGCCGGACGGCACCGCATTTACCGGCAACGATGACCGCACCTGCGGCAACTGGACCAAGAGCGGGGATGGCGCCGCGATGCTCGGTCATCACGATCGCAGGGGCCTGAACGAGGAGCCGCCGTCGAAATCCTGGAACTCGTCGCATCCCTCGCGCGGGCCGGGCGGCGGCTGTGCGCAGGCCGATCTGCGCAGCACCGGGGGCGACGGACTGCTCTATTGCTTTGCCGCGAACTGACGGCCAATGAGGGCTGCGGCGCTGCTCTTGCGCCGTAGCCCTGCACAGGATGCGTGCGGCGGCTCATTTGCCGAATCTGGGGGCCGCCACATGCGCTACGAACTCTATTACTGGCCGGAGATCCAGGGACGGGGTGAATATGTCCGGCTGGCGCTGGAAGAGGCCGGGGTCGATTATGTCGATGTCGCGCGCAACCCCCGCGGCGAAGAGAAGATGCTCGATATGATGCGAACGCGGGCGTTGAAGACGCCACCATTCGCACCGCCGTTCCTGAAAGCCGGCAAGCTGGTCATTGGGCAGACCGCCAATATTCTTCTGTATCTCGGCGAGCATTGCGGCCTGGCCCCGAAGACGGAAGCCGGGCGGCTGTGGGTGCATCAACTGCAGCTCACGATCGCGGATTTCGTGGTCGAGATCCACGACACGCATCATCCGATCGGCTCGGGGTTCTATTACGAGGAACAGAAGCCCGAGGCCGAACGCCGCGCCGACGATTTCCGCAATCACCGCGCCCCGAAATTCCTCAGCTATTTCGAGCGAGTCATCAAGGCCAGCGGTGGTCCCTATCTCACCGGTAAGCGTGTCACCTATGCCGATCTGTCGCTGTTCCAGATCGTCGCCGGATTGAATTACGCGTTTCCACGGATGATGAAGCGGCTGTCGAAGAAATATCCGCATGTGCGGAAGCTTCATGATCGCGTCGCCGCGCGGCCGCGCATCGCTGCCTATCTCAAGAGCGAGCGGCGCATTCCCTTCAACGAGATGGGTATTTTCCGCTTTTACGACGAACTCGATGGCTAGGCGGGAAAGCGAGATCTGTCCGGTGGGCACGTCGTCGTCTTGACACCCAACAGCCGCTTCAACATTGTTTCCCCACAAAACAAACAAGACCTAGGGAAACGCCGTGAAGTTGATCAGTTTTCGCTGGAAAGACCACGACCGTATTGGATTTGCCATCAATGGCGATCGCTTCGCCGATCTGGGCGAAATCGCCGAAGCGATGGGCCGCGCGCCCTATGCCGACATGATCGCGCTGATCGAAGCTGGGGACGAGGGCCGCGCCTTTCTACATGAGGCGCAGGATTTCATGCGCATCTATCCCGGCCGTGTGAATGCGATCGATGCCAAAGCGATCGCGTTCCACCCGCCGGTGCGGCGGCCGTCGAAAATCTGCGGCGTCGCGCTCAACAATTCGGCGAGCAACGATCGCAAGATCAGTGCGCCCGATCATCCGCTGTTTTTCCTCAAGCCCGCATCGTCGCTGGTCGGCCATGGTCAGCCGATCGAGGTCTATGATTATTACGGATCGGTCCATCCGGAGCCGGAACTCGCTGTCATCATCGGCCAGCAATGCCGACACGTGCAGGCGAAGGATGCGCTCGATGTCGTGTACGGCTATTCGATCATGAACGACATGACCGGCAATTTCATGCGGTCGCAGGACATGGTGCATTATTATGCGCTGTATCCGTCGAAGGACGATCCCAATACGGTCGAGCGGCGCGAGCAGCATCTGTCCTACACCGCGCGCTACAAGGGCAGCGATACCTTCGGGCCATTCGGGCCATATCTCGTCACGAAAGACGAGGTGCCCGATCCGCATGCGCTCGACGTCATGTGCTGGCACAAGGACGAACTGATCGCCGAGGATTCGACGCGCTATTACACATTCTCGGTGCCGGAGGTGATCGCCTACATCACCCGCTATCATTCGCTGTGGCCGGGCGATGTCATCTCTATGGGCACCGCGTTCCGGCCGGGCAAGGTTGGGCGGCGCAGCCTTCATACCGCCAACATCACCGCCTTTGGTGGGCCGGTCAGGGTGGCGATCACCGGGCTCGGCACGCTGGTCAATCCGGTGAAACGGATGGACGAGGTGGAGGCCCGTGCTGCCGAATGATTGCAGACGAGTGATGCCATGAGCACCGACGCGCAAGCCTGGCCTTCCTTACCCTATACGGACTGGAAGGACAGTTGCGCGACGTTGCAGCTTTGGACCCAGGTTGTCGGCAAGATCCGTCTCGCGCAAACGCCCTGGGTCAATCACTCCTGGCATGTGCCGCTTTATGTCACGGCGCGCGGACTGACGACGTCGCCAATCCCCTACAAGAGCGGCGCGTTCCAGATCGATTTCGATTTTGTCGATCACGTCCTGTGGCTGCGCACGAGCGAGGGGCATTTTCGTCAAATCGTTCTGAATCCGATGACGGTGGCCGCTTTCTATGGCGCCGTCTTTGCCGATCTCAAGGCGCTGGGCATCGACATCGCGATCGACGTCATTCCGAACGAGATTCCGGACGCCATTCCGTTTCCGGACGACACGGTGCACCAATCCTATGATCCGCACGCGGCTCATGCCTTCTGGCGCATTCTGCTGTCGTCATCCCTCGTGTTCTCGCATTTCCGTACATCGTTTCTCGGCAAGGTCAGCCCGGTGCATTTCTTCTGGGGCAGCTTCGATCTTGCGGTGACGCGCTTTTCAGGGCGTCGCGCGCCGGCGCATCCCGGCGGCGTGCCGAACCTGCCGGATGCGGTGGTGCGGGAAGCCTATTCGCACGAGGTCTCGAGCGCCGGTTTCTGGCCAGGCGGCGGCGGTGTGGTCGAAGAACCGGCTTTCTACTCCTACGCCTATCCGGCGCCCGACGGCTTTGCCGACGCCAAGGTGCTGCCGTCGGAGGCCTACTTCCACAAGACGCTCGGCGAATTCATCCTTCCCTATGACGCTGTCCGCAAGGCGCGTGACCCAGCCGCCGCGCTGCTGGCGTTCCTGCAATCGACCTATGATGCGGCGGCCGACCTCGGCAAATGGGACCGGCAGATGCTGGAATGCCAATTGGGCGAACCGCGGGTGCCACGGCCGGTGTGAGGCCTTTTCACAACGCAGCGAATTGCCTAGAAACGATGCGCTGATTTCCTGAAATCCTTCGTTTCAAAATATATTCCGATCGATGCTGAACTGGCTGCACGATCTCCCCCTGTGGCTTGGCGCAATCGTCACATGCGCAGCCTTTGTCGTGCCGACACTGGTCGGATCATATGTCCTTCAACCTTCGATCGCGCGGTTGTTCCGCGGCGAAAGAAGCATCAACACGGTGCTGGGATTTCTGCTGAACGCATTCGCGCTGTATTTCGGCGTGCTGCTGGCGCTGCTGTCGATCGCCGTGTTCGAGAACCACAACAAGGCCGACGACGCGGTGGTGCGGGAAGCGGCGACCGTCATCAAGCTCTATCGGGATCTGCGCGGCTATCCCGAACCGCTGCGCACGCAGCTTGGCAAGACGCTGCACAGCTATGTCGATGAGGTGATTGGGCCGGGCTGGGTGATGCAGGAGCAGGGACTGCCCAGTATGAAAGAAACCGAAATCATGACCGAGTTCCATCGGCTGGTGTCGGAATACAAGCCGGAGGATACGGGCGCGGCCATCCGTCATGCCGAGACGCTGCGGGCGCTCAACTAATTCATCGAGGCGGGTCGCCTGCTTATCGATGCAGGCGACGAAGCGATTCCGAAGATCATGTGGTTCGTCGTGCTGGTCGGCGCGGTGATGAACATCATCGTCATCTGGATGTTCAATCTGCGGCCGTTCACCCATGCCGTCATCGGCGGGACGCTGTCGCTGTTCGTCGGTCTCGTGATCTACATGGTCGCGGTGCTGGATGCACCGTTCAAGGGCGTCTACGGACTGAAGCCGAACGCGATCATCGCCATTCATGGTAGCGAGGGAATGGCGAGGGACAAATAAACACTGCCCTGCTGAACCGCTGTGTCTCCGAGCGCGACAAAGGCAAACCCGGAAGATTTGTCATTTCAAGGAAGGGATATTTCAATGACCAAGACATTTGTGCGCTTGGCTGGCGGCATTCTGGCCGCCGCCGTCGTTTCCTTAACAGCTCACGTCGCCAGCGCCGAAACGCTGTTCAAGATCGTCACCGTGAAGGATGAGATTGTGGTCGGTCTGAACGACGCCGAACTGAAGGAAATGGGCGGCGACGCCGGTGGCATCGCCAAGGCGATCGCCTCCAAAGGCTCGTTGACGCTGTGGCAATACAGCGTCCGGCAGGCGAAGAATGGCGAGCGCGAGATGACGCCGCTGCAGAAGGTCGGCCTTCTGGCCAACGCGTCGCTGCGTGTCGAGCCTTACAAGCAGCCCTTCAAGGTGCTGCCGCACGAATAAACGCTGCAGCTCACGCGCGCTGCACGAGACAACGCGCGTGTTGCTCCGGGTCTTCTTTCAAAACGTCAGCCGCAAACCCAGACCTGACGCCAGCGCCAACCCCACCGGGTCGGGACACGGCGCGCCGCATAACAGTTGCTGTCGTCATAAGACGCATAGCTGTAATACGGGTCGTAGGATGCGTAGCTGTAATACGGGTCGCCCCAATACGATCCGTAGAACGGAGCGGCTGCAGCGAAGGCGGCGCCGGCGCCGATCCAAGGCCAGGCATTTCCCCATCCCCAGCGGTTCCAGCGATTGCCGGCCCAGCGGTTGCCAGCCCAGCGTCCACCGCCCCAAGCCCAGCGGTTGCCGGC
>JAFAFP010000098.1 GCA_023423415.1 Pseudomonadota bacterium
ACCTGACCCGTCGTCTCGTCGACGTGGCGCAGGACTGCATCATCACCTCATTCGATTGCGGTACGGAATCCGGCATCAAGGTGCGTGCCATCATCGATGCGGGCACCGTGGTGGCTTCGCTCGGCATCCGCATCCTTGGCCGTACCACGGCTGAGGACGTGAAGGATCCGGCGACCGGCGACGTGATCGTGACGAACGGCACGCTGCTGGG
The DNA here is from genome assembly GCA_023423415.1 of Pseudomonadota bacterium. Classification (GTDB taxonomy): domain Bacteria; phylum Pseudomonadota; class Alphaproteobacteria; order Rhizobiales; family Xanthobacteraceae; genus Pseudorhodoplanes. The sequence goes on from JAFAFP010000098.1 coordinate 212, forward strand.
CGAGGCTGAGGTTGACAGGATCATGCAGGCGAATGTGCAGGAAGTGCGCATTCGTTCGGTGCTGACCTGCGAATCCAAGGCCGGTGTCTGTGCGGCTTGCTACGGGCGCGATCTTGCCCGCGGTACGCCTGTCAATATGGGCGAAGCGGTCGGCGTCATCGCGGCGCAATCGATCGGTGAACCGGGCACCCAGCTGACGATGCGTACGTTCCACATCGGCGGCGCGGCGCAGATTAACGAGCAATCGTTCATCGAGTCGAATTTCGACGGAAAGATCAAGCTGAAGGCAAAGGACAAGCAAGCCAATGCCGTGATCAAGAACTCGGAAGGCGCTCTCATCGTGATGAGCCGCAACGTCACGCTTGCGGTCGTCGATCCCGACGGCACCGAGCGGGCGACCCATCGTCTGCCTTATGGCGCGCGCCTGCGCGTCAACGAGGGAGACGCGGTGAAGCGCGGTCAGCGTATGGCGGAATGGGATCCGTACACCCGTCCGATCATCACCGAAGTGGATGGCCATGCCGAGTTCGAGGATCTGGTCGAAGGCCAGTCGGTTGCGGAAACGCAGGACGAATCCACCGGCATCACCAAGCGTGTGGTGACCGATTGGCGTACGTCTTCGCGTGCGGCGGACCTGCGTCCGGCGATCGTGATCAAGGACAAGGACGGCAAGATCCTGAAGCTCAGCCGTGGCGGCGATGCTCGCTATCCGTTGGCGATCGACGCCATTCTGTCGGTCGATCAGCACGCTCAGGTGCATGCTGGCGACGTGATCGCGCGTATCCCGACCGAGAGCGCCAAGACCCGCGACATCACCGGCGGTCTGCCGCGGGTGGCGGAGCTGTTCGAGGCGCGTCGTCCGAAGGAAGCGGCGGTTATTGCCGAAATCTCCGGCACGATCCGTTTTGGCCGCGACTACAAGAACAAGCGTCGCATTTCGATCGAACCGGCCGATGGTGATGCTGAGCCCGTCGAGTATCTCATCCCGAAGGGCAAGCACATCCATCTGCAGGATGGCGACCTGATCGAGAAGGGCGACTCCATCGTCGAAGGCAACCCGGCGCCGCACGACATTCTGGCGATCAAGGGCGTCGAGGAACTCGCCGCTTACCTGGTCAACGAAATCCAGGAGGTCTATCGGTTGCAGGGCGTGGGCATCAACGACAAGCACATCGAAGTGATTGTCCGTCAGATGCTGCAGAAGGTGGAGATCGACGACTCGGGCGAGACCGACCTGATCCAGGGCGAGCAGCTCGACCGCGTCGAGATGGACCAGATCAACGCGAAGGCGGTGGAGCAGGGCAAGAAGCCCGCGACCGGCACTCCGGTGTTGCTCGGCATCACTAAGGCTTCGTTGCAGACCCGGTCCTTCATCTCGGCGGCGTCGTTCCAGGAGACCACGCGCGTGCTGACGGAGGCTGCCGTCAACGGCAAGGCCGACACGCTCGACGGCCTCAAGGAAAACGTCATCGTCGGCCGCCTGATCCCGGCGGGCACCGGCGCCATGATGAGCACGTTGCGCGAGATTGCGACCAAGCGCGACACGCTCATCCTCGACGAGCGCGAGAAGGAGGCAGCGGCGAAAACGGCCGAAGCTCCGGCCGCGCTCCCTGCGGCGGAGTAATCGACGCCGATGTTATCGAACTTCAGAAAGGCCGTCCGAAAGGGCGGCCTTTTTGTTACGGTTTAGGCTATATTCCAGTGCCGTCCGCAGATCGGGAGGGGTGGGGGTGCGCGCGAGCGGGTCGATGATCGGCTTTTCCACTGACGATCTTCCGCAACATGAGCGTTTCACGCATTGGCGTGAGGTGCGCGCGAAGAACATTTTTGGAGTCAGCATCGACCTCGACAAGGATCAGCATGCGCAGTTTGAGGGCCGCTGTTCGGCATTGCCAGTCGGCGGCGCGGCGCTGGTCGAAATGCATGCCTCGTCGTATAGCGTGACCCGCACCGAGCAGGATATCGAGCGCTCGCCGAGTGACGCGTTGTGCATCTATCAGCAGCTTGATGGCAACGGATGGTTCGATGCGGGAGGCGGCGAATTTGTAGTGTCGGCCGGATCGATTGCCACCAGCCATTCCGATCTGCCGTACAAGACTGCGCCCATCGCTGACGCCGGCTTTCATTTGCGGCTGGTGAAAATCCCCTTTGCACGTTGCAGGGCATTGATCGAACGCGAGCAGGATCTGTTCGCGCGGCCCTTGCAGGTCGAGCCCGGAATGACCGCACTGTTTGCGACTTACTTTGAGGGTTTTGTCGAGCAGGCGCCTCATTTACATGGCGCGGCTGCAGAAGCCGCGGTGCAAACGCTGGCGCAATTGGCGATCGTTGCGCGCGGCATGGCGGCGTCGCAGGATGAGCGGAGCCGTGTGGCGGTTCGCTCGGCGCTGTTGCAGCGGGCGAGACAGACAATCGAGAACAATATTCACCGGCCCAACTTGTCGCCCAGCCTGGTTGCCGGTTTGCTCGGCATTTCGGTGCGTCAGCTTCATCTGCTGTTCGAACCGACCGGTACGAGTTTCGCGCGATATGTGTTGGCGCGCCGCCTTGAGCTTGCACGGCTGTTGTTGTCGCAAGCGCCGAAGCGACCAACGGCCGATATCGCTTTTGCGTGCGGATTTGACGGTCTTTCGACTTTCTATCGCAGCTTTCGCTCGGCTTACGGCATGTCACCGGCCGATTTCCGCAGCTCGATAAGGCGATGACGATACCCTGACGTCTGACGCACCACGTCGCAACTATTTGGCGTTTTAGCTGATTTTGCGCGCATTGAGACACATTTTTGCGCGGGTTGGGACGACACCGGCCGCAAGACTTGGCAAATATCTCCCTAACATGAGCCGCAAGGCCATTCGGATGTTCTTGGGGGAGCTGCCTATGAAATCGCTTCTGACTTTGGCCATTGTGGTGATTGGTCTTGCCGACGCTTTGCATCCGGTATCGGCGCAGCAGAATGCCGACGATGTAAAATGGATTAAGGAATGCGTCGAGGACAACAAGGACGAAGGCCAGACTGCGCCCGTGATCCTCGGGTACTGCACCTGCATGAACAACAAGATGTCGTCGAACGAGACGCGTTCGATCACACAGTGGGAAAAGTCGAATCCGCGCGCCGTCGAGGCTTGTGCACGCCAGGCAGGTTGGCGGGGCAGGTAGCATCCTGCGCGATGCTATTCGACATAGTCTTTTCGTCGAGGCCGCATAGGGTAGGGTGCTATTGCTGCACTGCCGGGCGGGGGACACTGTTTTCAGTACCAAACAATTTTCATTCGACAACGACAAGTGTCTCAGGCCGTGACGGGTTTCCTGTCGGATTGCAGACGCAGACATGGCCCTTTGCGCGCGTCGGCACGACACTTCGGCAAGGACTAACCAAGAATTTTTCAACCGGCCGGCGCCATGGTGTATTTCGCAAGAGCCGGCGGGGGTGAAGAGCGAGTGCCGCGCGTGACGACCTGTCTCGCACGCGTCGTGTCTGACGCAGACATTTTCAAACGCAAGTAGCTTCCATGGAAATGGCCCTTCGGCTGAACGCTGCATTGTTCACGTCCACTGCGCTTGCGTTGATCGGCGCAGTGTCGCCCGTCTGCGCGGCCGATTGGACCGGTGCCGTATCACGGGATTGGACGAATGGCGCGAACTGGAGCGGCGGCACGCCCCCAGGCGCGTTTGAAAACGTCAATATCGACCGGAGCACCCCGAATGCAGCGGTTCTCAGCAACGGGGCGTACGCTACTCCCTTCCAACTCCATGTCGGTATCTCCGGGGTCGGGGCGCTCACCGTAAACAACGGAAGCGTTTATGCATGGGGAGGGATATGGCTTGGCCAAAATAGCGGCGCGTCCGGAACGCTGAGCGCGACGGGGCCGAATTCGCACATTTATAACAACGGCATTCTTTACATTGGCAACGACGGAGCCGGGGCCTTCTCCCTCAGCAATGGCGCTTATTTCAGCGGGACATACGTCTCGGTGGCAGCCAATGCTGCAGGGTCCAGCGGGACGCTGACGCTCGATGGCGCCGGTACCTCCTTCTCTCTGTACAACCAACTGCACGTCGGTCAGGTGGGAACCGGCACGCTCTCGATCACCAATGGTGCGCAAGCGAGTGGCACTCATGCTGTTCTCGGTACCTCAGCCGGCGCGGTCGGCACAGCGACCGTCGATGGCGCAGGATCGAAATGGACGGGATATTATTACATTGCCGTCGGTGTTGACGGCACGGGCACTCTCGACGTCACCAATGGTGGTGCAGTCTATGGCGGCTATTACGGCATCAATGGCGGCGGCTCATATATCGGTGCGAACGGATCCGGCACCGTCAATGTCGATGGACCTGGTTCGCTGTTCGATACGAGCAGCCTGAGTGTTGGTTATTCCGGCACAGGTGTTCTGAACATCACCAATGGCGGCTTGGTTCGTAGCCAAGTGATGGGCGGTCACAACGGCAACATTGCTCTTGGCCAAGCCGCGGGCAGCTCCGGTACCGTCAAGGTCGACGGTGCGGGCTCGTTGCTGGATGCCAACTGGCTTTGGGTTGGCCAAGCCGGCACTGGTACGTTGACCCTATCGAATGGCGGTGTGGCCCAGGCAAATCGGTTTTTTGTCGCGGAGCAGCTTGGTTCTTTCGGCACCGTGAATATCGGCGCCGCGTCGGGTAGTGCGGCGGTCGCGCCGGGTCAGATCAATGCCGCCACGTTGGAATTCGGTCTCGGCACCGGCAGGCTTGTGTTCAATCACACCAGCCAGAACTACAATTTTGCGCCGGTGATCGCAGGCAACGCGGACGTGACCGTCGAAGCCGGCACGACCATTCTCTCCGGTGCGAATACCTATTCAGGTATCACTGAAATCAACGGCGGCACATTGTTGGTCAATGGTTCGACGTCGTCGTCTGGTCTCATCATGGTCGAGCCGGGCGGTACGCTCGGCGGCACAGGCTCGGTTGGTTCTGTGTTCCTCGCCGATCACGCAACACTAGCTCCCGGTACGCCCGGCAGCATCGGCACGTTGACCGTCAACGGCATGCTGGCGATGTGCGCTTGCAGTTCGTACGTGGTGAAGGCTGACAATCTCGGCAATGCCGACAAGGCTGTCGTGAATGGCGATGTCGGTCTCGGCGGCAACCTGAAAGTGGCGCCGACAACGTGGATCGGCTCGGCAACGACTTACACGGTCATGTCGGCGACCGGCACCTATTTTGGTGCCTTCGATGCGACATCTGTCACGCGGCCCGGTTGGGCCCGTATCGTCGGCTGGGATATTGTCGGCGACGATGTGATCGTGACGCTCGATCGCGGCAGTCTGGCAGCGGCCATGCCGTCTGGGGCTTCCAGCAATCAGAAGACGGTCGGCAACGCGATCGATGCAGCGATTTCAGGCGGCGCGACGCCCAATGCGCAATTGATCACACTGATGGGCCTCACCGGCTCGGCGCTGACGATAGGACTAGATCAGGTCTCGGGGCAGGGCGCCACGCAGACGACGCAGAATGGAGCAAATGCAAGCAACCTCTTCATGAATGCGATGTTCGATCCATTCGCGATCGGAAGAACGACAAGTGCTGGCGGTGCGATGAGCTACGCATCCGCTGACGATGCGATGGCCTATGCCGGCAAGAAGCGCGGGCGTGTGGCGAAAGCGGCGAACGATATCGTTGCACCCGCGATCCGCGATGAACGCTTCGAACAGCGCTGGGGCGTGTGGGTGTCTGGCTTTGGCGGCAGCACATCGACCAGCGGCAACACCGCAGCAGGATGGGGCGATACGCGCAGCAGCGCTTATGGCGTCATTGCCGGCGCGGATTATCGTGTGTCGCCGTTCACCAGGCTTGGCTTTGCACTCGGCGGCGGTGGCTCGAGCTTTGCCGTATCGCAAGGCTTGGGCAGCGGCAGTGCCGACATCTTCCAGGCCGGTCTGTTCGCACGGCATGAAGCGGGTGCCGCCTATCTCGCTGGCGGTTTCTCCTACACTTATCAGGATACGACCACGAGCCGCACGGTGACCGTGAGCGGCTCCGATCAGTTGCAGGCGCAGTTCAATGCCAACACCTTCGCCGGTCGGGTGGAAGGCGGTTATCGTTTCGACACGGCTGTTGCAGCGATTGCGCCTTATGCAGCTGTGCAGGTCACACAGATCAATCTGCCCGGCTACAGCGAAAGCGCCAAGAGCGGCAGCAGCGGATTCGCACTCACTTACGGCAAGAACGATACGACCATCACGCGCACCGAACTCGGTGCGCGCCTCGAGCGCTCGTTCGCATTGAATGCCGCGTTGCTGACGTTGCGCGGGCGCGCCGCCTGGGCCCATGACGAAGGCAATGATGGCGTTGTCTCGGCGACATTCGCATCGCTGCCGGGCTCGACCTTCACCGTCAACGGCGTCGTGCCGGCCAAGGATCTGGCATTGGTCAGTGCCGGCGCCGAGTTGCAACTGGCGAACAACGTCACCATTGCCGGCTCGTTTGAGGGCGAGTTCTCCAGCACCACCCGCGGCTATGGCGGGAAGGGCTCTGTGCGTTACGTCTGGTAAGGGAGGACGTCGGCTGACCGGGCGGGGTGGACAGTGTCGGCGTCGGAATCGCTCCGGAAGCAAGGTTGGTTCATGGGCGGTTTGATCGGCAGAATCTGCCGGTAAGAAAGATGATGCTCGTGGCCCTGAACAGCCTGCTCACCCATTCTGGAATTGCGTGTTTGCTCATGTTCTACGAGTGTTACTGACGCTGGCGCAGATATTTCAGCGCTCTTGGCCGATGCTTTGGCCAGGTTCCCCCAGGCGTCCTTTTTGGAAGGTTCCGGCCTCGTCCGGGGCGGGTTGGCGGCAATTTCCCTGTTTTAAGGTAACATATTGCTCCCAAGGTTGGTCTCTTGGGACCGAAAATGCCTTCCGTGCTCCCGATTATGTGCACGAAAGCCTCGGTATTCCGGGCTTCTTTGCTTGACTTGATCGATTCTCGCTTATACAACCCGCCCACCTTACGGCAGGCGGTGAGTTTCGCCTCGTCGGCACGGCACCCCGACAGTAACTAACCCCTTGAGCATAAAGCTCTTTTGGTAGTTGCGGGCGGCGACCCAAAGCCTCGACGAATGAACCTCAAACGCTGCCGCTGACGGCACAAAGTTAGCTTGAACGTCATGATCGCGCAGCGTTTTGCGGCGCGGTCCTCTGAAACGCGAAGCGCTATTCCGCAAAAACCGGGGCGGATGGCGCGTTTTCCTTTTGCGCGTGTGAACGCGCGTCCCGGTCAGGGGCGAAAGTCCCGCACGGTGAGGATGAAGGCTTAAATCGTATGCCGACGATCAACCAGTTGATCCGCAAGGGCCGGGTGAAACCGACCTACCGCAACACGGTTCCGGCTCTGCAGGCCGCTCCGCAGAAGCGAGGCGTTTGCACGCGCGTCTATACGACGACCCCGAAGAAGCCGAACTCGGCGCTTCGTAAGGTCGCGAAGGTGCGCCTGACCAATGGTTTCGAGGTGATTGGTTACATCCCGGGTGAAGGTCATAACCTTCAGGAGCACTCGGTGGTCATGATCCGCGGTGGCCGCGTGAAGGACCTTCCGGGCGTTCGCTATCACATCCTGCGCGGTGTCCTCGACACCCAGGGCGTCAAGAATCGTAAGCAGCGCCGTTCGAAATACGGCGCCAAGCGGCCGAAGTGAGGTAGCGCGTCATGTCCCGTCGTCACTCTGCCGAAAAGCGCGAAATCAACCCGGACCCGAAGTTCGGGAACCTCGTCGTTTCGAAGTTCATGAATTCGCTGATGTATGACGGCAAGAAGTCTGCCGCCGAGCGTATCGTTTACGGTGCCTTCGACATCATCGAAGGCAAGACCAAGGGCAATCCGCTGCAGGTTTTCCAGCAGGCGCTCGACAACGTGATGCCGTCGATCGAAGTGCGTTCGCGCCGCGTTTGTGGCGCCACCTATCAGGTGCCGGTCGAAGTGCGTTCGACCCGCCGTCAGGCGCTGGGCATCCGCTGGCTGATTTCGGCTGCGCGCGATCGCAATGAGAAGACGATGATGGACCGGCTCTCGGCTGAGCTGCTGGACGCGTCGAATAACCGGGGGAACGCCGTGAAGAAGCGTGAAGACGTGCATCGGATGGCGGAAGCCAACCGCGCCTTCTCGCATTATCGCTGGTAACGGCTTTTAGGACACCGGATATGCCCCGCACCCATAAAATCGAGGACTACCGCAATTTCGGCATCATGGCTCACATTGATGCTGGAAAGACCACGACTACGGAGCGGATTCTTTTTTACACCGGCAAGAGCCACAAGATCGGCGAGACCCATGATGGCGCAGCCACCATGGACTTCATGGCGCAGGAGCAGGAGCGCGGCATCACCATCACGTCCGCCGCGACGACAGCTTTCTGGAAGGATAAGCGCCTCAATATCATCGACACGCCAGGTCACGTGGACTTCACCATCGAGGTGGAACGGTCGCTGCGCGTGCTCGACGGTGCGGTCGTTGTGCTCGACGGTAACCAGGGCGTTGAGCCGCAGACCGAGACGGTCTGGCGTCAAGGCGACAAGTATCGCGTTCCGCGCATCGTCTTCGCCAACAAGATGGACAAGATCGGCGCCGACTTTTTCAAGTGCCTTGATGACATCGTGAAGCGTCTGGGTGCGAAGCCGATTGCGCTGCAGCTGCCGATCGGTGCGGAAAACCAGTTCAAGGGCATGGTTGATCTGCTCACCATGAAGGCGCTGGTTTGGGAAACCGATGCGCAGGGCGCGAACGCGACCGAAATGGAGATCCCGGCCGATCTCGTTGACCAGGCGAAAGAATATCGCGAGAAGCTGATCGAGGCAGCCGTCGAGCTCGATGACGACGCCATGACCGCGTATCTCGAGGGCACTGAGCCGAACGAGGCGACGCTGAAGAAGCTGATCCGCAAGGCGGTGCTGACCGGCGCTTTCTATCCGGTTCTCTGCGGTTCGGCCTTCAAGAACAAGGGCGTGCAGCCGCTGCTGGATGCAGTGGTCGATTATCTGCCGTCGCCGGTCGACGTGCCTGCGATCAAGGGCGTCGATGACCGCGGCAACGAGATGGAGCGCAAGCCGTCAGACAGCGAGCCGATGTCGCTCCTGGCATTCAAGATCATGGATGACCCGTTCGTCGGCACCATTACGTTCTGCCGCATCTATTCCGGCGTTCTGATGAGCGGCACCGGCGTTGTGAACTCCACGCGCGAGCGCAAGGAACGTGTCGGCCGCATGCTGCTGATGCATGCGAACAACCGCGAGGATATCAAGGAAGCTTATGCCGGCGACATCGTCGCACTGGCAGGTCTCAAAGAGACCCGTACCGGCGACACGCTTTGCGATCCCGACAAGCCGGTGATTCTTGAGAAGATGGAATTCCCCGAGCCGGTCATTGAGATCGCGATCGAGCCAAAATCCAAGGCTGACCAGGAAAAGCTCGGCATCGCGCTTGCGAAGCTGGCGAACGAGGATCCCTCGTTCCGTGTGTCCACCGACTCCGAGAGCGGCCAGACCATCCTCAAGGGAATGGGCGAACTGCATCTCGACATCAAGGTCGACATCCTGAAGCGCACCTACAAGGTCGATGCCAATATCGGCGCGCCGCAGGTGGCTTATCGTGAGCGGATCACCAAGTCGGTCACCAAGGACTACACGCACAAGAAGCAGACTGGCGGCACCGGCCAGTTCGCGCGTGTGAAGCTCATCGTTGAGCCGAACGAGATCGGCAAGGGCTTCGAGTTCGAGAGCAAGATCGTCGGCGGTAACGTGCCGAAGGAATACATCCCGGGTGTCGAAAAGGGCATCGAGTCCGTTCTGGGTTCAGGCGTGCTCGCGGGCTTCCCGGTTGTTGACCTGAAGGTCACGCTGATCGACGGCGCGTACCACGAAGTTGACTCGTCGGCGCTGGCCTTCGAAATCGCGTCGCGTGCCGCCATTCGTGAATCGCTTCAGGAAGGCAAATCGGTTCTGCTCGAGCCGATCATGAAGGTCGAAGTGGTGACGCCGGAGGACTATACCGGATCCGTCATCGGCGACCTGAACTCACGGCGCGGCCAGATCCAGGGCCAGGACATGCGCGGCAATGCGAACGTCATCAATGCGATGGTGCCGCTTGCGAACATGTTCGGTTACGTGAACACGCTGCGCTCGATGTCTCAGGGGCGCGCGACCTTCACCATGCAGTTCGATCACTACGAGCAGGTACCGAGCAACGTCGCTCAAGAAGTCCAGGCCAAGTACGCCTGATCGTCAAACAGTTCAGACCAACCGTCGGAAAGACCCGGAAGGGAGAGTTCAATGGCTAAAGAGAAATTCAACCGCAGCAAGCCGCACTGCAACATCGGCACGATCGGCCACGTTGACCACGGCAAGACATCGTTGACGGCGGCAATCACCAAGGTTCTGGCAGAGACCGGCGGCGCGACCTTCACGGCTTACGACTCGATCGACAAAGCGCCGGAAGAGAAGGCACGCGGCATCACCATTTCGACCTCGCACGTCGAATACGAGACCGGCAAGCGCCACTATGCGCACGTCGACTGCCCGGGCCACGCCGACTATGTGAAGAACATGATCACCGGCGCCGCGCAGATGGACGGCGCCATCCTGGTCGTGTCCGCCGCTGACGGCCCGATGCCGCAGACCCGTGAGCACATCCTGCTTGCGCGCCAGGTTGGCGTGCCGGCGCTGGTCGTGTTAATGAACAAGGTCGATATGGTCGACGATCCGGAGCTGCTCGAGCTGGTTGAGCTCGAAGTTCGCGAACTTCTGTCGAAGTACCAGTTCCCGGGCGACACGATCCCGATCATCAAGGGCTCGGCTCTTTGCGCTCTTGAAGATCGTGATCCGAAGATCGGCCATGAGGCCATCCTCGAGCTGATGAAAGCGGTTGACGAGTACATCCCGCAGCCGGAGCGTCCGATTGACCAGCCGTTCCTGATGCCGGTCGAAGACGTATTCTCGATCTCAGGTCGCGGCACTGTCTGCACCGGTCGCGTCGAGCGCGGCATCGTGAAGGTGGGTGAGGAAGTCGAGATCGTCGGTCTGAAGCCGACCGTTAAGACGACCGTCACCGGCGTTGAAATGTTCCGCAAGCTGCTCGACCAGGGCCAGGCGGGTGACAACATCGGCGCACTGCTGCGCGGCACCAAGCGCGAAGACGTCGAGCGTGGCCAGGTGCTCTGCAAGCCGGGTTCGGTGAAGCCGCACACGAAGTTCAAGGCCGAGGCCTACATCCTCACCAAGGAAGAGGGTGGCCGTCATACGCCGTTCTTCACGAATTATCGTCCGCAATTCTATTTCCGCACGACCGACGTGACCGGCATCGTGCATCTGCCTGAGGGTACGGAAATGGTGATGCCGGGCGACAACATCGCGATGGAAGTGCACCTGATCGTGCCGATCGCAATGGAAGAGAAGCTCCGGTTCGCGATCCGCGAAGGTGGCCGCACCGTCGGCGCCGGCGTGGTTGCAAGCATCATCGAGTAACTGAAGTGTCGGCCCTCCGCGAAAGCGGAGGGCCCCAGTATCCCGCGATGTTGCGGGTGAACTGAGACGTTAGCGATTACTGGGTCGTCCGCCGTTGCAGACGACGACAGTTCAGAGAGAAACGACAATGAACGGCCAGAATATTCGGATCCGGCTCAAGGCGTTCGATCACCGCATCCTCGATGCGTCGACGCGCGAGATCGTTAACACCGCCAAGCGCACGGGTGCGCAGGTGCGTGGACCGATTCCGCTGCCGACCAAGATCGAGAAATTTACGGTGAACCGCTCGCCTCACATCGACAAGAAGAGCCGCGAACAGTTCGAAATGCGCACGCACAAGCGCCTTTTGGACATCGTTGATCCGACGCCCCAGACGGTGGACGCGCTGATGAAGCTCGACCTCGCCGCAGGCGTCGACGTCGAGATCAAACTCTGAGCCGGCATAAGGAAGCGAAGCCATGCGCACCGGAGTGGTCGCAAAGAAGGTCGGAATGACGCGGGTCTTCACTGAGGCCGGCGAGCACGTGCCGGTGACGGTGCTGGAACTCGCGGGCTGCCAAGTGATTGGCCATCGCACGAAGGACAAGAACGGTTACGTCGCGCTGCAGCTTGGCGCCGGCACCCGGAAGGTCAAGAACGTGACGAAGGCAGAGCGCGGCAATTTCGCTATCGCCAAAGTCGAACCCAAGAGCAAGATCGTGGAATTCCGCGTCAGCGATGACGCCGTAATCCCGGTCGGCGCTGAGATTACTGCTGATCATTTCGTGGTTGGCCAGTATGTCGACGTGACCGGCACCTCGGTCGGTAAGGGTTTCGCCGGCGGCATGAAGCGCTGGAATTTCGGCGGTCTGCGTGCGTCGCACGGCGTGTCGATCTCGCATCGTTCGATCGGTTCGACCGGTGGCCGTCAGGATCCCGGCAAGACCTTCAAGAACAAGAAGATGCCTGGCCATATGGGTGTTGAGCGCGTGACCACGCTCAATCTCAAGGTCGTGCAGACCGATATTGAGCGCGGCCTCATCCTCGTAGAAGGTGCGGTGCCTGGCTCGAAAGGTGGCTGGATCACGGTGCGAGATGCCGTGAAGAAGGCTCTTCCGAAGGACGCCGCCACACCAGGCAAGTTCCGCGAAGCGGGTGCCTCGAACGGCGCTGCCGAAACACCGGCAGAAGCTTCGGCCGAGCCGGCTGCTGAAGCCGAGACGAAAGAGGGCGCGTGATGGAACTCAAGATGCTCTCGCTCGACGGCAAGGAAACTGGCGCCGTCACGCTGAACAAGGACATTTTCGGGCTCGAACCGCGCCCGGATTTGATCCATCGCTGCGTCGTGTGGCAGCTCGCCAAGCGACGCGCCGGAACCCACAAGGTTAAGAACCGCGCCGAGATCGCGCGCACGGGCAAGAAGCTCGCTGCGCAGAAGGGCACGGGCGGCGCACGTCACGGCTCGCATCGCGTGAACCTGTTCCGCGGCGGTGGCCGGTCGTTCGGTCCGGTCGTGCGCAGCCACGAAATCGGTCTGCCGAAGAAGGTGCGGGCGCTGGCGCTGAAGCATGCTCTGTCGGCCAAGGCCAAGGACGGCGGTTTGATTGTGCTCGACAAAGCCAGCATGACCGAAGCCAAGACCAAGGCTCTGACGGAGCACTTCTCGAAGCTCGAGATCGTCAATGCTTTGATCATCGACGGATCGGAGATCGATACGAACTTCCGCAACGCCGCCCGCAACATCCCGAATGTGGACGTGCTGCCGATCCAGGGCATCAACGTTTACGACATTCTTCGTCATGGAAAGCTGGTGCTGACCAAGGCGGCCCTTGATGCGCTGGAGGCGCGCTTCAAATGAGCACGAAAGATCCGCGCCATTATGACGTGATCCTTTCGCCAGTGATCACTGAAAAATCGACCAACGCCTCGGAGCACAACAAGGTTGTGTTCAAGGTGCGTAACACAGCGACCAAGCCGCAGATCAAGGATGCGGTCGAGAAGCTGTTCGACGTGAAGGTAAGGTCCGTTAATACGCTGGTCCGCAAGGGCAAGTTGAAGGTGTTCAAGGGCACTCTTGGCGTGCAGTCGTCGAGCAAGCGCGCGATCGTGACCCTCGAAGAAGGTCATCGCATCGACGTGACGACAGGCCTGTGACGAGCGCGGCGAGGAACGAGTTATGGCACTGAAGAAATACAAGCCGACCACGCCGAGCCAGCGCCAGTTGGTGATTGTGGACCGCTCTGGTCTACATAAGGGCGCTCCGGTCAAGATGCTGACCGAAGGCAAGTCATCGTCGGGCGGCCGCAACAATAACGGCCGGATCACCACGCGTTTCCGCGGCGGCGGTCACAAGCAGGCTTACCGCATCATCGACTTCAAGCGTCGCAAGGCCGACGTGCCGGCGAAGGTGGAGCGGCTGGAGTACGATCCAAACCGCACGGCGTTCATCGCGCTCGTGAAGTATGAGGACGGTGAGCTGGCCTACATCCTCGCGGTGCAGCGCATGGCAGTCGGCGACACGATCGTTTCCGGCGAGCATGTCGACGTGAAGCCAGGCAATGCCATGCCTGCCGGAAACATTCCGGTTGGCACCATCGTGCACAACATCGAGCTGAAGATCGGCAAGGGCGGGCAGGTTGCACGTTCGGCTGGCTCCTACGCTCAGATCGTCGGCCGCGACGGTGAGTACGTGATCCTGCGCCTGAATTCGGGTGAGCAGCGTCTCGTGCACGGCCGCTGCATGGCGACCATCGGCGCGGTGTCGAACCCCGATCACATGAACAC
>JAFAFP010000131.1 GCA_023423415.1 Pseudomonadota bacterium
GCTGTCGCGCGTGCCCCGTGCCGAGGATTTGCGCAGCGAAATCGGCGAATTGCGTACCGAGCTGCGCCGCCTGTGGTCGCTACTGCATTCGGAAGTCTTTGAGACGCGCGAGGATGCGATGAGTCGCGAATGGCATCTCAAGCGCGACCGCAAATTCCGCAAGGAATTGCTGACGGCTTTCGCAGCCACTACTCCGCCGCGGCGCCGGGGAAAGCGTGTTCGATCAATCGCTTCTGCACCGAGGTGAGATGCTGGCGCATGGCCTGTTCGGCCTGCGCCGCATTCCGCTCCGAAATCGCAGCGGCAATCCTGCGATGCTCGGCCGCATACACTGCCTGATTGTTGATGCAATGCGAAGTCTCGCGGCCATGCCGCCAGCTTCCGTCGAGCGCCGTTTCCAGCATGGCATCGAAAATGGCAATCAGCAGCGGGTTGCGTGCAGCGGCTGAAATGCGCCGGTGAAAGGCCGCGTCCGCTTTCTCGTAGGAGAGGGGATCATTCGCATCGCGGCTTGCATCGGCCGCTTCGAACAGACGATCGATATCGCCGCTTGTGGCGCGCAGCGCTGCAAGACGCGCCTGCATCGGCTCGATCGCAAGACGTGCTTCCAGCGTATCGACGGGATTGGTCAGCCGTGACATTTCATGCACAAGCGTTTGCTGCGCATGCCGTGCATCGGTCGCGAAAGTTCCGCGGCCGTGCTGACGGCTGATGCGGCCTTCCGCTTCAAGCAGTCCCAGAGCTTGCCGCAAAACGCGCCTGCTCACGCCTAATGTTTCAGCCAGTTCGCGTTCCGATGGGAGACGTCCTGCTCCAAGCCGCCCTGGTCCGCTCAGGCGGCCGCCATCAATCATCCCGCGAATGCGTTCGGCGGCATTGCGATAATGCAGCTTTGCTTCGGGCGGCGTTGTGTCGCCGTGCGTGCCTGTGCGCACAATGGCGAGATCATGTGATGCTTGTTCCATACCGTCTCCACAGAGTTCGCTGCACTGCAAAAAACTGCTGCGAATGTGGACTATACCAATGCGGACCATTTCTGCAAACTGGTGCGAACAACCCGATTGACCGTCGAACCTGCTTTGCTACGTTTTTATCAATGACCCACGTCAATTGGCGGAGACACTGATCATGAACGCGCCTAGCAACGTCCATCGCCTGCCGAACCGCGAGACCGCTCTGAAGTCGATGTATGATCAGATTTCAGCCAAGAGCATGTTTCCTTTTTGGGCACAGTCGACCGACGAAACCAACGACGAAATCAAGCAGCTCATGGCCGGCAAGAAGGCCGTGCCCTACGTCTGGCGCTGCGAGGAAGACATCGAACCAATCCTGAACCAGGCGGTCGAACTGATCACGATGGATGACTCCGAGCGCCGCTCGCTGGTGCTGGTCAATCCGGGTCTTGCGCCCAAGCGCGCCACCGTTTCCACCATGTACACGGCCTACCGGCTCAACGATGCCAACGAGATCATGCCCCCCCACAAGCATTCGCCGAGCGCGATCCGCTTCGGGCTGAAGGGCAAGGGCAACTTCACCGGCGTCGACGGCGAGAACATCGTGTTTGGCCCGGGCGACATGGTGCTGACCCCGAACGACACGTGGCACAACCACGGCACTGTCGGCGGCGAACAGGCGCTGAACCTTTCGGTGCTCGACTTCCCGCTGGTGGAAACCCTCAACGCGATTCACTTCGACCACAACTACATGGAAGAAGAAAACGGCGTGATGGTGCACAAGAAGCAGCAGAGCGCGCGCTTCACCCCGGATTACTCGCAGCGAATCTACGGCTATGGCGGCTTGATGCCGCGCTTCGCCAGCAAGGAAAAGCGTGGCGCCGGTTTCTCCTCTCCGATGTTCGTCTACCGCTGGGACATGATGCGCGAATTGCTCGAGCGTCATAAGGACTGGGACGGCGATCCTTACGAAGCATTGATGGCAGAGTATATCGATCCGACGTCCGGCCAGCCGGTGTTCAAGACCATCACCTTCTTCGCGCAGATGCTGCGCCCCGGTGAGCGTACGCGGCCGATCCGGCAGACGGGCAATCTACTGGTCTCGCCATTCGAAGGACGCGGTCACTCGATCATCGACGGTCAGCGGTTCGACTGGAAGGAATTCGACACGCTTGCGGTGCCGGGTGGCACCTGGTGCGAGCATGTCAACAATTCGGACAAGGATCCGGTGTTCCTGTTCGTCGCCAGCGACGAGCCGACCTTGAAAAAGCTCGATCTGTTCAAGAAGTGGGGCCGCGACAAGAACGACGAAATCGTTCGTCTGGACTGACTTGCACTTTCGATCAGCCCCGCTGAAAAGCGGGGCTGATCCTCGTTTGTGATTCCACGGCGCGGAGACGTCTGCGCATTGCTGATAGGTGAGTTAGTGCTGTCGCGTTCAAACACCACGCTTGTTTCACACTTCGACTGTCCGGGCGGCGGGCAGGTCTGGGTCGAAAACAACATCATGTATGTCGGGCATCAGCGGCCGACGAGCGGCACCACGATTGTGGACGTGTCGGATCCGGCCAATCCGCGTCATCTTGCGACTATCGATGTGCCGGAAGGCTGGCACTCGCACAAGGTGCGGGTAAAAGACGGCATCATGGTCGTCAATCAGGAGAAGTTCGGCAAATCCGGGCCGAGTGACATCGGTGGTGGCATCGCGATCTATGATGTGTCGAAACCGTCCGATCCAAAGCTGATCACCAAGTGGCTGACGAAAGGTGGCGGCGTCCATCGCTTCGATTTTGACGGCCGCTACGCCTATATTTCACCGACCGTCGAAGGTTATGTCGGCAATATCGTCATGATCCTCGATCTGATCGATCCGGCGAAGCCGCAGGAAGTCGGCCGCTGGTGGATCCCTGGGCAATGGGTCGGCGGTGGCGAGCAATATCCGTGGGACAACTGGGTGCCGCCGCGTTGCCATCATCCGCTGCGGGTCGGTGATCGGCTCTATGTCAGCTACTGGCATCACGGCTTCTTCATTCTCGACATCTCCGACATGTCGAAGCCGAAGGCGATTTCGGGCGTGAATACGAGCCCGGTCTATCCGCATCCGACACATACCTGTCTGCGCATGCCGCAGAAGCTGCGTGGCCGCGACATCATGATCGTTGCCGACGAAGACGTTGCCAAGCTGTGGCCGGCGGCGCCGTCGTTTACCTGGGTCTACGACATCACCAACGAGCAGATGCCGGTGTCGATTGCGACCTGGCAGGTGCCGGGACTCGATCCCGATGGCGCGCCGCAGGAACCGATGACCGGTTGTCATCAGCCGTCCGAGCGCTTCCACGGAACGATCGTTCCGTTCGCATGGTTCGCGCAGGGAATGCGGCTTGTCGATTTTGCCGATCCGTTCAATCCGCGCGAGGTTGGCCATTATATGCCGGATCCGGCAGCGGGCGCGGCGCGTCCGTCGTCGAATGACGTGACCGTGGATGATCGCGGCCTGATCTATCTCGTCGATCGCGTGAATGGCGTCGACATCATCGAAACCAGCGCATTTTCCTGAAAGGCGACCATGGACGACAAGACCAAGCGCGCGGATGTATATCCGATCGGCAAGAAGAACCCGAATTTGCCGTTCCATCCCGCGGTGCGCGCCGGCGACTTCATCTTCGTGTCCGGCCAGGTGGCCAAGGACGCTGACAGCAACATGATCGAAGGTTCGATCGAGGTCGAGACGCGCGCGACGATCGAAACCATCGAGCGCATTCTCGCGCATGAAGGAGCGACGCTCGCCGATGTGGTGCGCGCGACCACCTATCTGCAGGACACACGCGATTTTGGTCGCTATAACAAGGTGTTTGGTGAGATGTTCAAGGACGCCATTCTCGCCCGCACGACGGTTGAGGCGCGCGCCGTCATCAACACCAAGATCGAAATCGACTGCATCGCATACAAACCGCTGAAGAAATGAGCCTACAGTCCATCACCTTCGGTCATTCCGGGATGCGAGCGCGGCTCGCAGACCCGGAATCCAGGGACCTGCTCAGGCTATGCCGCTGGATTCCGGGCTCGCGGCCTTCGGCCACGCCCCGGAATGACGACGATAAAAAAGGAGACCGATATCGTGATTAAATTGCTTGGCCGTTCGACCTCCGGCAACGTCCAGAAAGTGCTCTTCATGCTGGAAGAGATTGGCGTGAAGTATACGCGCGAGGATTATGGCCGTCAGTTCAACAACACGGCCACGCCCGAATACAAGAAGCTCAACCCCAACAGCAAGGTTCCGACCGTGATCGACGGCGATGCCGTGATCTGGGAGTCCAATACGATTCTTCGCTATCTTGCGGCGACGCATAAGCCGGAACTCACCGGCTCGACGCCGGCCGAGAAGACCTATGTCGAGCGCTGGATGGACTGGCTTCTTGCCTCGCTCAACACGCCGTATGTCGCCGTTTTCAAGGATGCAAAGAAGGATGCTGCCGAGCGCTCGGCCGATTTCCCCGCGCAAAGCGCCGATCTCGTCGCGCAGTTGAAGATCCTGGAAGGCCACATCGCTCGCAAATCCTATTTCGCGCTCGACCGGCTGACGCTGGCCGATATCGCGCTCGCGCCGATCGTCAAGCGCTGCCTCGATTTCCCGATCGAGCGTCCGGACCTGCCGGAACTGACCCGCTGGCAGAAGTCGATGGATGCGCGGCCGGCCTTTGCTGTGGCCACCGGCGCAAAGCCGAGCGCGCTCAACACAGCGGCCTAATGCAGAGCGACCGGCGGCGTCATGGCATTTGAAGAGCAAATCGACACGTCGCCGGTATCCGGCAATCGCCTGGCGCGCATCGCGATAACCGCGGTGCGCGCGCTTCTCGGTCTGGTCCTGATCGGGCTGGTGCTGCTCAATGTCGCCAATGCGGTCGCCCGCGCGTTGGGAATTGTCGTGATCGGCGTCGACGAGTTGCTGGTTTTCGGCATGATCTGGATGGTGATGCTCGGCATGCTGCTGGTCACGGCTGATCGCAGCCATATCGCGCTGGAGCTGTTGACGACGCGTGTTGCTCCGCGCGCTGCTCGCATGCTGTCGATTGCGGTGCATGCCGTCATGACGGGGGCCTGCGCCTATGCGGCTTATCAATCGTTCCTGTTTGTGCAGCGGGTCAGTGCCGCGGATCAGACCAGCATGGCGCTCGGTATGCCGATGACGATTCCGCATTCCGCGCTGGTGGTCGGATTTGGCGGCACAGCGCTGATCGCGGCCATTTTGGTGATCAACGATTTGCTCGCGCTGAAATCGCAGCCGGCACTGAAGGCTGCAGCATGATCTGGACCCTCGGCGCTGTTCCCATTTCGCTGCTGGTCATCGGTACGCCGATTTTCGCATTGCTGCTGACCGGCGCGGTCCTCACGTTCATTTTCTATCTGACCGTTCCGTCGATCGCGTTGCACCAGATCATGTTCGGCGGTCTGGAGAACTACGCGCTTCTCGCGATTCCGTTCTTTATTTTCGCCGGCGAGCTGATGGGCGCTGCCGGCATTGCCGACAGGCTGATCGTCTGGGTCCTGGCGCTGATCGGCCGGATGCCGGGAAGTCTCGGTGTGGCGACAGTCGGGGCATCGACTTTGATCGGCGCCATATCGGGCGCCAGCGTTGCGACGGTCGCCGCCGTCGGCAAGTCGATCTATCCGGGTCTGATCCGTGAAGGATATGGGCAGCGATTTTCATCGGGCTTGGTCAGTTCCAGCGGCGCCATCGATATTCTGATCCCGCCCAGCATCGCCATGATCCTCTATGGGGCGGCGGCGGAGCAGTCGATTCCGAAACTGTTCGTTGCCGGCGTGCTTCCGGGCTTGCTGATGGCGCTGATGATGGCGGCCTTCGTAGTGGTTCGGGCCGTACAAATGAAGCTGCCGACCTCCGGCCATTTCGATCTTCGCCTATTTCTGCGGACAAGTCTCGGCGCGGCGCCGGCCTTGTTCATGCCGATCTTCGTGCTGGCCAGCATTTATCTGGGCTATGCCTCGCCGACCGAGGCGGGTGGCTTCGCCTGCGTCTATGCCATGATTGTCGGACTGTTTATCTATCGCACGATGTCGTGGAGCGATGTGCTGGAAGCAGCCGCGCGGTCCGCGATGCTGACGGCGCAGATTCTGGTGATCGTCGCCACGGCGGCCTTGTTCTCCTGGATCCTGACCATCAGCGGTGTTCCGCAGGCGCTCACGAACTGGCTGCAAGGACTTCGGCTCGAGCCCTGGGCGTTCCTGATGGCCATCAACGTCATCTTGCTGTTGATCGGATGCGTTCTCGATCCAACGTCGGCGATCCTGGTGTTGACCCCGTTGCTGATGCCGTTGGTCAAGTCGGTCGGCGTCGATCCGATCCATTTCGGCATCGTCATGACCGCCAATCTCGCGATCGGCATGTTCACACCGCCCTTTGGTCTCAACATCTTCGTTGCGCGTTCGGTGCTCGGCGTGCCGCTGGAAACCATTTATCGCGGCGTGCTTCCGTTTGCGGTCGTGCAGATCGCAGCGCTGCTGATCATTACCTATTGGCCGGAACTTTCACTCGTCCTGACACGTGCTCTTTGACATCTGGGAGGTTGTTATGAGTTTTTCGCGACGTTCTATGATTGCCGCCGCCATGGCTACGGCCTTTGTCGCGGCGCCTTACGCTGCATCAGCGCAAACCGTAATGAAGCTCGCCAGTGCGACCATCAACGATGGCCAGCACGAATGGCAGAAGCGATTTGTCGAAGCGCTGAAGACAAAGCCCGGTAGCGACAAGATCAAGGCCGAGATCTACCCGGCCAGCCAGCTCGGTGCGATCCCGCGCATGGCGGAGGGCGTGTCGCTCGGCACCATCGAGTCTTTCATCACGCCGACCGCCTTCGTCACCAATCTCGATCCGCGCTTCCAGATTTTCGATGTGCCCGGCCTCTTCAAGTCACCCGAACATCAATATGCGGTGATCCAGGATCCGGCCTATCGCGATCACCTCGAGACCATGTTCCTCGACAAGGGCCTTCGCGTGATCGGCGCGATCTATAACAGCCCGACGGTGATCCTGCTCAAGAAGCCGGGTACGACGCTGGAAGCGATGAAAGGCATGAAAGTGCGCACTTTCGCATCGCCCTTGCAGGTCGAGCCAATGAAGTCGATTGGTGTGATCCCGACCCCGCTTGCATTGTCGGAAGTGGTCCCGCAGCTTCAGTCGGGCGGCCTCGACGGCATGCTGGCCGGCATGCCGATCCTGACCGCGTTCAAGTATTACGACGTCGCCAAATACGTCACCGACCTGAACTTCTCGCAAATTCTTTCGGTCGCCCTGGTGAACGAGAACTGGTTCAAGGCGCAGCCGAAGGATGTGCAGGAGGCGATCCGCGCCGCCGGCCGTGAAGCTGAAAAGCAGGCCTTCCCGTGGGTGCTTGATAACAACAAGAAATCCTACGAAGCCTGGATAGCCAACAAGGGCGAGATCCTGAAATTGCCGGCGCAGGAGCAAGAGACGATGATGAAGAACTTCGTCGCGCTCGGCACCAAGATCGTAGAGGCTAATGCCGGCACCAAGAAGGAATTCGAAAAGCTGAAGGCTGTCGTCGACGCCAAGGCGCCGAAGTGATCTGAAGCACTTCAACGAAGTTGGTTGTCATGCGCGGGCTTGGCC
>JAFAFP010000149.1 GCA_023423415.1 Pseudomonadota bacterium
GCGTGTTGGTGGCTTCTTGAAGGTCGAGATCCCGTTCGGCACCACCTACAGCACGATCATCGGTTCGGGCGGCTATCAGTTTGCCAACGAGGGTATTGCTGGCGAATTCGGCGCAGAAGGGGCCTACGCGACCGTAGAGCTGCGGACTGCATTCGGCGAAAGCCGCGCTCCGCTGAAGTAAGCCCAAGCGCCTATTTAAAAAATGCAGAAAGCCGCAGCGAACGCTGCGGCTTTCTTGCTTTGCAAACCCGTCTGCATGGAGACTTATCGACGGGATTGCGCTTCCTTGCGGGAGGCGTTGCAGAGCATTGTTTCCACGCTTGCCTCCTGTGCGACGACATCTTCGATCTGTGTGCGCCGCAGGCGCCATACCGTCGGATGGATCTCTGTTCCTTTACGCAGGAGCCAGCCGCTCGTAATGGCACCGCTCTCGTCTCTCGCGATGTAGGCTTTCATCGTTTCCTCCTGGATCGTGGGATCGCGCTGACCACCAGGATCAGCAATCCTTGTCGGCCGGAGTTACGATGCCAAACACATTGCCCATCGGGTCCCGAACGACTGCGATATAGTCGCCGCTCTCGGTTTCGATCGGTTGCCGCACAATCGTGCCGCCGTTCTCGACGACCTTCTTAGCCGTCGCCTCGACGTCGGCGACCTGCATGTAGGTGAACCAGCCGACACCGGAATGCGCCGCGACGGGATGATTGGCTTTCATCAGACCGGCAACTTCGTCTTCGCCATTCAGGAAAACCGAATAACGGCTCTCCGGAGAGCTTGGCTCTTCCGACTGATCCTCGGCGTCGACGACCTTGACCTTCCAGTCCATGACCTTTGCATAGAAGTCGGTCAGCTTCTCGGTCTCGGGAGCAAGCAGTTCGCTCCACCAAATGCGGCCTGAGCAGGTTTGCGCATCGGCGGTCGCTGCCGGTGCGGGAGTTGGAGTGGGGGAGATTTCGCTGGCATATACCGGCGCGCAGGCCAAAGCGGCGCCGGTAATGCCCAGAATGGCAAGAGATCTGAAATAACGACTCACGGATTGAAACGAACGCGTCCCAATTCGGGGCGCTGAATGAGTTAACGGCTCTGACATTTTGATCCTCTCGAGGCAAGTTCAACCAACTGCGGGTCCGTCGAGGGGCATGGAGCAAGTAGAATGCCAAAGTGCGGAGCGATCCCCGTTTCGAGCGGTTTCTATTAATAAAACCTGAACGCCACCGTCGCCGGTAACGGAGTGTTCACCACGCGGTGAATGATGAGAGGTTAAGTTTGGTATCTGATTTGCTTCTATTATCCCCGCATTCCCAATTTCCTCCCATATATGGGCTGGCATAGGGCTCAGAACGGACGGATCGCCGAACTCATGGTTCACCGGAATTATTACGAGATCGACGGCGAAAGTCCGGCCGCGTGCGGGCGCGCGCTCGGCCGTCTGTTTGGTCCAATCGTTAACGATTATATCGCCGACTGCCGCGAGGACGACGCCTGGTCGGAACAGCGTCATAGCGCGGAGCAATTGCTCGCGCAGACGGTGAAGTATTTTCCCGAGTATGCGAAAGAGCTTCAGGCTTATGCCGATGCGGCCGGTGTTGCGCTGCTCGATCTCTGGACGATGACCATCCAGGATGAACTCGACGATGACGTTGCGGAAAAATGCACGACGATCATCGCGAATACCGGCCGCCTGATCGCCCATAATGAAGACTGGGACCCGGACGCCACCGAGGATATCTGCATTCTCAAAAAGCGCTGTGCAGGCGTAACCACGCTGGAGCTTTATTATTATGGATGCCCGCTTGGAGGCACGGCGCTGAGCGTTTGCTCGAATGGGTATGTGCAGGCGATCAATAGCATCAGCCATATCGATCACAGGACCGGCGTTCCGAAGATTGTGCTGGCTCGCCGCATGGCCGAGATCAGAAGCATCGAAACGGAGCTGGCCGGGATTCTTGCTGTGCCGCGGTCATCCGGATTTGCGCACAACCTCGTCGACCGCAATGGCCGCGTGACAATGGTCGAGTGCACTGCTCGTCAGAATCGTGTGTTCCATCCGAACATGCCGTCTGTTCATACCAACCACATTCTGCACGACGATCTCGCCGAGCTTGCTGGAGATCACGATGGAAAGAGCACATTTCGTCGGTATGAGACCGCGTGTAATCGAATTCGCCCGATCATGACTGTGGCGGATGCTATCGGCGTTTTGAGCGATGAAACAAACGGGAAGAATTCGAGTGTATTCAATCGGAATACCATCGCGCGTGCGGTTGTCGATCTTGATCAGCGCGTGGCCAGCTTCTGGCTGCGGCGTGAGAAATCAAAAGGCTGGGTTGACTATCCGATAGACTTTTACAGCGACGCCGCGGACCTCGTTGCTTGAGCCGTTCTTCATGAGCCATATCCACAAAATCATGCAGTTCCTGCGATCGAGAGGTCGCTACACGTGGATCGCGCTCGGCGCGATTGGCGTGCTGCTTGTGGCGTATGCGCTGCTCTCGGGAGAGAAGCAGGAGCCGTTCACAACGGAAGACGTGACATTCGGCACCAACGTTGTGGCAGGAACCACGAACGATGAGCCGGTCGATGTCGAGGCGACGCTTTATATTCCGAAGAATGTGACGTTTCCGATTCCGGTCGTAGTCATCGCGCCGTCGAGCAGCGGCGTGGAAGAGACGAGGGAAATCTATTACGCGAAGCAGTTCGTCAACGCCGGGATGGCTGCGCTCGTCATCGACAGCTTTTCATCGCGTGGACTGACGGACTCGCTTTACGACCAAAGCCTTCTTGAGCAGTGGGATGTAGAGAACGACGCTATTGCAGCTCTTGAGATGCTAAGGAAAGACAAGCGTTTCAAACCGGATCGCATCGCCATCATGGGCGTTTCCAAAGGCGGCACTGTTGCCATGGATACGGCGCTTAAAATTCGCAAGCGGTGGATGGGCATGGAACATCTGTCGTTTGCTGCCCACGTTGCGATTTCGCCGGACTGCACATGGG
>JAFAFP010000047.1 GCA_023423415.1 Pseudomonadota bacterium
GATGCGTCGCTGAGCTGGGACCCACGCTACGATGAAAATGAGTCCCGGTTCTGCAGCGCACGACGTCGTCTTGCGCTGCGCCCGGGACACGAGAGCGGTTGAAAAAGCGGCGTTGAACAAGCGGCATTGGACGGCCGCGTTAGGTGGCGTTTGAAAAGACGGCGCCGAAATCGGGCAAGTTTTTATCCCTCCCCTGCAAGGGGAGGGTCGGCGCGCGCCGCAGGCAAGTTTACGCAGCCTGCGCAAATGACAGCGCGCCGGTGGGGGTGCAGCGCCAACGGCGCTCACAGATGCAATTGTGGAGATTGCGCGAAGCCTAGTCTGACAGCGTTACGCTGTCAAGGATTATTTTCTTATTTATTCAATGGACATTTTGGAGGCAGCAATCGGAATACCTTGATCGTCGCGCTAACAAGCAACAGGCTCGAAGCCTGAGCCTCGCGGAGTCTCTGGAAAAGCGGTGTCGAATTGCGAGGCCCTACTAGCGTTTTTTCTTAAACCCTGGCGTCCCGTCCCGATGAACAATTGTGAGCCGCTTGCGCCAATAGTCTGTGGCAACAAATGGATTTTTAATGTGAGCCCATTTGAAAATATAATCGCAAAGTTCCTTTTTCGCGGGATCTGCGTTCGGCTTGGCATAGTGGCCATTTAACCGATACGCGATGGCTCCAATAAATATGTCTACAAGCTGGAGAGCTTGTTTATTTTCGGGGTCGTCAAATTTCAGTTCTCGATACGGCCACGGTCGCTTATCGCCATATTTTAGAGCGCCTGCATTCATGATCTTGCGCGCTTCAAGCAGAGAATGAGATGTCGTGCGACGGTCTGGGTAGAGATGAAAAAGCGCGCGGGGCAATCGCTTGCCAATGATTGGCACACAAAGGAAATACATTTCTTTATTGAAGCCAATTTCAACGTCGCCCTCACCCGTGGCCTTTAGTGTCTTCTTGCTTGTATCTACTGCGATGCAGTGCGTCTCAAGGTTCTTGTGGGTCGACAATCTGTGCCGCGCAGGAAAAGTGAAGTAGGCATCCACGACGCGCTTGTAAGCCGCAAGATTATATCTGCTCGCCTTTTCCCACTTTATAAGTTTGGGCGTCCCGTCCGGTTTGGTAATTGGCGTTGTATGGTCGCGCGCAGCGACAATGTCAGCTTCAAACGCCGCACTGTGACTTAGCGGCACACATAGGCCACCCAGAACTAAGTAGCGGAATTTGGTTTGACTGCTTTCGTCAATATAGACTTCATGAAACAGGTCCGCTTCATCTGCTCGCGGCACCCAACCGGTCTTAGGCATGGCGAAAAAAACCTAAAAGATAATACATTCAGCGACGCGGGAACTCAGAAACACTCTTAGATGGCTTTGCATGGCGGGCTGAGACAAGCCGGCTTTTTATCGCAAGCACAAAAATCTTTAAATCAGAAGCATAACTAGAAGCCACCCTTGGGCGCCCCCTCCAGCTTGATGGTATGAATATCTCACGCCGTAGCGGTCAAAGACATCGCGCGCACGATAGGCATGGTAATTATCGAAGCGAGCGACCGTTGGTGCGATGGCGGCGATGAACGCATCTTGCCAGCGACGCAGCACCCAGGAATGACGGCGGAGAGATTGCTCAAAGGCGCTCGATAGGGCTCGATTATTTCGAAGCGCGTTTAGCGGAAGCCTTAGGAAGAGTAGGCGTTGAAGCGGCTCCGGTTCTCCGGGTGGGCACGCTCGCCAACGCCTTTGGCTTCGTTGTCGCCGTCGCTTTCTCTTTTGCGACAGACGCCAATGCCGTTCTTGTCCGTTGCTTCTCAACCGCCGCAGCCGCCGCCCTCGCCTTCCTCGGCACCTGCCCCGGCCAGCTGACGATCCAGTGTTCCAGCTCCTCGTCCGGCACGTCGGCCTCCCTCGCGCCGATCCGGCCGCGCACCGGAATACTCACTGTTTGCCCGATCAATCAATCACGCGCTCCACATCCGTCGCCCCGAAATCCGTCCCCTTGAACAGGAGCGGCTCCGCCTCGGCGACGGCAAGCGCGTAAGCCGCGCAATCACCGAAGTTCAGCGCGGCTTTGTGCCGGCCTTTGCCGTAGCGGGCGAAGGCATCGCGCGCGATGTCGGCATGATGATCATCGAAGGGAACGACAATTGGCGCGATCGTGGCGACCAATGCATCAAGGTCAGCCGCCGCTGCCGGACCGAAACGTCCGAGCGCAACCATGCGCGCCTCGAGCTTCGTCACCGCAGAAATGAGACGACGCGGATCGGCCTCAATCGCTTGCGCGAAAGCATCTGCCTCGGGCTCAAGCCGCAACAGCGCGATCAACGCTGACGTATCGATCACCATCAGCGGCGCTCATGGCCTGCGGGGCCATCGAGCATCTCGTCATAGCCAAGAATATCGTCGTCATTTCGGTCGTCGATCACCGGATGCCGGCTGCCGCGCTCGCCGATCTCACGCAGGGCGCGGAGGAATGCCTCGCGGCTTTCCCTTCGCGGACGCCGTCGTTCCCGCTCAACCTCCTTACGAAGCGCGTCTGTCACGACCTCGGTGATGCCTTGCTTGCGCCGCCGCGCGAGCTCGCGGGCGAGTCGTTCCGTCTCGGCATTCTTGATGTTGAGAGCCATGAACCGTACCGGAAAACGAGGATAGATTTCTTCCTTCTTCCTATAATTCTTCCTAGTCACCGAAACAAGGTTTTACCCCTTCATTTATTGGCGTTCCGTGACCGATCTTATTTGGAAATGCGCTTAACCGGTGTCTTGGAAGTTATCTTGGAAGGCGTCTTGGAAGGCGTCTTGGAAGGCGTCTTGGAAGGAGCGCGCGTGGAGGCTTTGCCTGTCCTTGCAACAACAGCCGTTGTCATCTTTTTCGCGATGGGCACCACCGCCGCCCTCGCCCGCTCTTTGGCGATGGAGGCGGTGGCCGCGCGCGCCTTCTTCTTCGCGATTGACGCGGCGGCTCTCGCCGCCGCTTTGGGCACCTTGCCCGGCCAGCTGACGATCCAGTTTTCCAGCTCCTCGTCCGGCACGTCGGCTTCGCTCGCGCCGACCCGGCCGCGCACCGAGACGCCGGCTTTGTGCACCGTGTCGGGATCGCCGGAGATCAGCGGGTGCCACCAGTACAGGTCCTTGCCCTTGGCAAGCAGGTCATAGGCGCAGGTCGGCGGCAGCCAGTTGATCTGCCGCACCTCCTCCGGCGTCAGCCGCACGCAGTCCGGCACCTTCTTGAACCGCGTCCTGTAGCTGCTGCAGCGGCAGGTCTCATGGTCGAGCAGCTTGCAGGCGACGTCGGTGAAGAACAGCTTGCCGGTGTCCTCCTCCTCCAGCTTGTTCAGGCAGCAGCGGCCGCAGCCGTCGCACAGGCTCTCCCATTCGGCCGACGTCATCTGCTCCAGGCTCTTGCGCTTCCAGAACGGAAGCGCCGGCTCGGGGCTGGCGCGGCGCTTTGCCGGCGCGTGGCCTTTGGGTTTGGGGCGGGCCTTGGTCACGGGGTATCCCTGCTCACTTCACGTCTGCGGCCGCGGTCGGCCGTCGGGGCGGATCGATCACACAAGTGTTTGCCGCGATCGGGGCACAAGTCCTAGTGATTCCTTGATGAATCGGGGACGATTTTGCATGGTCATACGTAATTTCGACACGCTGTGTGGCTGTTGTGGCATGGCTGCGGCCGTGCCGATCGGCTAGACAGGGCGGAGTTGCGAGCATTTCCGGTTGGACCGTCAGACGCTTACACATCCGCCAGACACTGACTGCATGATCTGACCGCCGCATGATTTCCGCCGGGCGACCGGCAGCCGCTGTTCCGGAGACGGGGATTGCCCGACCAAAAGCCCATCAGCATCATGGAGCGGATCCGGCGCTTTTTCCTGGATCTCGACGCCCGGATCGATTCGGGGCTGTTCGAGGCCGGGCGCTGGGCCCGCGAATTGTGGGAGCGCTTCATCACCTTCATGGACCGGTTCCATGTCGGCGGATGGAAGCGCTGGGTGTTCGTCGAGCCGCTGTCGGAGGCGGCGACCTTCGGCGCGGCCGGCCTCGTGCTGATGCTGGCGCTGGCGCTGCCGGCATTCTACGAGACCAGCGACGAGGACTGGCTGAAGAAGTCCGAACTCGCGGTGCAGTTCCTGGATCGCTACGGCAACGAGGTCGGCGCGCGGGGCATCAAGCATAACGACTCCATCCCGCTGGAGGAGTTTCCCGATCACCTGATCAAGGCGACGCTGGCGACCGAGGACCGCAGGTTCTACGAGCATTTCGGCATCGACGTGCCGGGCACGGTTCGCGCGGTTTTCATCAATGCGCGCGCCGGCGGCGTCGTGCAGGGCGGCTCCTCCATCTCGCAGCAGCTCGCCAAAAACCTGTTTCTAAGTAATGAGCGAACGATCGAACGCAAGGTCAAGGAGGCGTTTCTCGCCATCTGGCTCGAGACACGTTTGACGAAAAATCAGATCCTCAAACTCTATCTCGATCGTGCCTATCTCGGCGGCGGGGCATTCGGTGTCGACGCCGCCGCTCAATACTACTTCGGCAAATCCGCACGCGATGTGAATCTTGCGGAAGCCGCCATGATGGCCGGCCTGTTCAAAGCGCCGACACGCTACGCTCCGCACATCAACCTGCCCGCCGCGCGTGCCCGCGCCAACACCGTGCTCGACAATCTGATTGAAGCGGGAATGATGACGGAAGGTCAGGTGTTCGGTGCGCGGCGTAACCCTGCCATGGCTATCGACCGTCGCGACGAACGTCAGCCAAGCTTCTATCTCGATTACGCTTACGACGAGATCAAGAAGCTGGTTGAAAAACTGCCAAAGTCGGTGACAGAGCGCGTCTTCATTGTCCGCACCGGTCTCGACGTCAATCTGCAACGCCAGGCAGAAAACGCTATCGAAGAGACTTTGCGAGACTATGGTCGGCAATATGGCACGCGCCAGGCTGCCACAACCGTCATGGACAATGATGGCACCGTCCGCGCCATCGTTGGCGGCCGCGATTATACGGAAAGCCAATTCAACCGCGCGACCGATGCGCAGCGTCAGCCTGGGTCATCGTTCAAGCCCTATGTTTATGCGGCCGCCTTCATTCACGGCCTCAAACCAACGACAACCATCGTCGACGGACCGATTTGCATCGGCAACTGGTGCCCACACAATTACTCCGGCGGATATTCCGGTACGCAAACCTTGACCAGCGCGTTGGTGCGCTCAATCAATACCGTGCCGGTTCGCCTCTCGATCATGATCGGTAACGGCAACCCGAAGGCCGGACGCGCCAAGATTGTCGATCTGGCTCGCAAGATGGGACTGCGCAGCCCCCTCCCCGACACGCCATCCCTTCCCATCGGCGCCGACGAAGTGACCGTGTTCGACCACACGGGAGCTTTTGCCACCTTCCCCAATGGTGGAATGGCTGTAACGCCCCACGCGATTCTCGAAGTGCGTAGCGCCACGGGTGACCTGATCTGGCGCTTCGATCGCGATGGACCAAAGCCCCGTCGCGTCATGCCGGCGCAGGTCGCCGCCGACATTAACATGATCCTGAACCAGGCGGTCGAAGCTGGGACCGGCAAGCGGTCAATGCTCGATGGCATCAAATCGGCCGGCAAAACCGGTACGACCAACGCCTACCGTGACGCCTGGTTTGCTGGCTACACCGGCAACATGGTCGCCGCCGTCTGGTTCGGCAATGATGATTACGCGCCAACCAACCGCATGACAGGCGGATCGCTCCCCGCGATGACGTGGAAGAAAATCATGGCCTACGCGCATCAGGGCATCGAGCTGAAACAGATCCCGGGCGTGCCGCCAAATCCGGGACCACTCGGACCTCAGATCGCGGCCGAGCCAGGTTCGCGTCCCGGCGACGAGATCCCACGTCCGACCCTGTTGACCCGCCGTGGCGCGGATATTCTGGTGCGGATTGAACGAGCCTTGGAAGAAGCCAGCCGCGAGCTCAACTCCAAACCCCCTGGCACCGCCGAATACCGCCCCGTTGATCGCTCGCACACCGGCGTCTTTGCAGCATCGGAAGGGCGAGCGCCGCGTGGCAATTGACAGCCGAGCGAAATCCGGCGATCCCGGTCCGCATATCGTCAATCACCTGATCTGGATGTCTCGTGCGGTTGCTCATCGGATTGCTGCTGGCATTCGCGGTCGCGGCATCCGTCGGCCTCGGCACCACCCTCTACGCGCTGCAGGAAGGAACCCCCTTTGGCTCCTTTAAGGTCGGCGCCTGGACAGCATGGCCCCGCACAGGCACGCCGGACATCGATCCTTATGCACGTGCGTTAGTTGCACGCAGCGGCGAGCTGCCAATGGGCGCGGGCGACGGAATAGCGTTTGTCGCTACTAAAGATGACACGGGGGCGCCGCTCAACGGCCGTTGCGACGTTGCCGTGACCGGCGTTACCCCGCAGGCCCGTTTCTGGACGCTCACCCTCTATGAGCGGGACGGCAAACTCGTTGGCAACTCCATCAGCCGCCATAGCTTTTCCAGTCAGGAGATTGTCCGGAATTCGGAAGGTATGATCGATATCTTGGTTGCCCCCCGCGCGCGCGCCGGAAACTGGCTGCCGACAGCCGGCGTCGATCGATACATGCTGGTGATGCGCTTCTACGATTCCCCAATCAGCACAGCATCGCGAACAGGACGCGAAACGCCCATGCCGTCAATCAAGGTACTCGAATGCCCGTGAGGTTCCGGCCGTGACGCGATGGCTTCTTTGGCTGCTGAGCGGCTTGCTATTGGGCGGCCTCGTTCATTTTGTGACGATTCTCTATTTGCCGAACACCGCAACGCAGGACGCCTACGCCCGGATTTCGGCCATCTCGCCTGTCAATAAAGTCGTTCCGCTACCTGCACCGAACGCCGACAAGGCCATCGTGCCGCTGATGGACCCAGCCTTTGCTGCAGCCGTTTGCCGGTACGATCTGGGCGAAGGCCCTCTCAAGCTGACAACGCCGATCAGTCCCGCCTACACGTCCGTAACGTTTTATACGAACAAGAACATCGCCTACTATGCCATCAACGATCGCGCCGCCGGTCGCCGCACGATCGAACTCGAACTCATGACGAGTGCGCAACGCGCGCAACTTCCCGACGATGAAGAAATTTCCGCTGCCGATCGCCTGATCGTCGAATCCCCGAGCCAGACTGGCCTGATTGTGTTGCGTGCCCTTGCACCGGAACCTGGCATGATGCCGGCGGCCGCAGGCGCGTTATCAAACGCGCGCTGTCAGCCGGTCACACCGTAACTACTTGGTAATCCACGGCCCCGGAGCGCCACGAGGAACCAACGATGCTTCCGCGATGGCTATTCGCATCGCATTTATCTGACGCTCTACTTCCGCGGCGGTAGGCGACGGCGCCGAAATCACGAGCCGCTGAAGCGCAAACTGATAAGAATTCGCGCGCTGAACCAACGATTGGTGAACCCAACGAGCGATCAGAGAATTTTCAGCAATACGCGCGAGCGCATTCACGTCTTCACTCGGAGTCAGGTTGGAAACATACTTCAAGCTCTTCTCACGCTTGAAGTCCATGTCACTGACGTAACGGGCAACCCTAGCAAACGGACCGATCCGAATGATGTCATCGCGGATATCATCGATCAAACGGTTATAATAGGTCTCGGTCGAGCGCGACGGATTTCCGAACATGGCCGCGGTATAAGCAGTCTCGTCGTAAAACCACCAATCCCGCTCAAAAACTCTCGTTATTCCATACTCATTGAGCACGCTGAACCAGCGCTGGCGCTCGTATGACGGCTCGATCAAGGGATAACCGAGGTCGCGCAACATCCGCTCTTCGTCAGTGAGCCGAAATTGCGATGCAGGCTCCCCGTAACGCTCGGTGACTGCGGGCCCCATCCAGGAATGCATATCGTCCGTTCGGAGCGAAGGGCGCACCCGTCCGAAATCTGTATTCAGGCATCCGATGATCGGGATGCACAGAAGGACACGTGTCCGCGCCAATCTTATTTTTCGCGGCATATCCGCTGTTCCAAAGGTGTGATTCTGTAAGGGCAGTTGACGATCATGAGCGCAATGCGCGGCGGCGGCGCTTACGACTCACATTACTCTTGTTTGTGGACTGCATGTATGTCGGCTGATCATCATAACGTTCGATACGAACAACCGGCAGAATCACGACGTTTGCGCGATGGCACAACGACGTTGCGTCACGCGAACCGAGCAAGACATCACGCACTGGAAAATCAACGACAATTCCCATGTTAGCCCCCGCCGGCCGAAGCATGCCGATACGTCAGAACGAATTAAGAAACCCTCAAGGTTAACGGTTCGCTAACGGCCGATTGATAAGATCGCGGCATGAGTTCAGGTGATTTCGTGAAAATCTTGAGTCTTGAGCATCTTGACGGACTGACCGGCCTCGCCGGATTGACCGACCGGACCGGCGTGGACACGCGCCCGATCCTGCTCCGGGTTCTGACCGACCTCTATGTTCAAAAGCCGTCGCACACGGCAGCGGAAGAACGTCATTACGTTGAACTCGCTTTGCGTCTGATCGACGTGGTCGATGCAGCAACATGCGTGACCGTAACGGAAAAGCTCACCGCCTATGGTCGCGGTCCGGCAGAAATACTGAGCCGACTGGCTACCGCGTCACGAAACGCCCGGGAACAGCCGCAGGCTCCCGACGCACCGCCCGCCGATCCATGGCTTGAAGATGATCTCGGCATCTTCGAGCCGATCTCGAAGCCAACCTCACCGTCAGAACGCAAATCCCCAGCCGCAATCGGCACCGCCCGTGACTATGTGAAAGAGCGCGATGCCTTCTTCGCGGCCAATGCGAGTACACGCCGATCGATTCTGCTCAACATTGACTACGCAACCGACACTGAGCACACGCCATTGGCGCAAGGGACCAACGTCCTTCGATATCTCGAACAATCCGCGCTCGCGGGTCGCTTTCAGGAATTCACCACCCTGCTTCAGCAAGCGCTTGGAACATCCCGCTCTCTGACCGGACGGATCATCGCCGATCCGTCGGGAGAACCTTTCGTCGTTTCCGCGAAAGCCCTGGCGGTTCCTACGGACGTCTTCCAGCGCATTCTGATGTTCCTCAACCCGAACATCAGCCATTCCGTCGACCGGGTTTACGCCTTGTCGGATCTCTATGCCGAATTGCCGCTGCCCGCTGCACTTCAGGTTGTCGCGATCTGGCGAACCGCCGATGGCATAGAGACAAGGAACGCTATGCACCGGTCGCTTCATGCCCGAGAAGCCGGAGCAACACTTCGGAGCGAACAAAAACCGCATCAGGCGAGTAGCGACCAGCCGTCGGTTGCCAATCTCATCCAACGCAAAACGCCATCAGGCTCGTAAGTTACCCGACGACGCGT
Organism: Pseudomonadota bacterium; assembly: GCA_023423415.1. Lineage (GTDB taxonomy): Bacteria > Pseudomonadota > Alphaproteobacteria > Rhizobiales > Xanthobacteraceae > Pseudorhodoplanes. The sequence continues at coordinate 9,350 of JAFAFP010000047.1, forward strand.
TCAAGAAAATTGCGACCATTGCGATCCTCGACCTCAACGATCCAGATATCGGGATCGAATTTTATCTGCCGCCCGAGATAGGTCTCAACTTCATCGTTCGGCTTCGGCTGTCCACGCAGGCTGGCCATGAAAGCGCGATCAACGGGCTGGGCAGCATCGAACTCCGTCTGCGGAGCAGGGCCAAACAGATCCGACGTTCCATCCAGACGGTCGACCTTGACGAAAATCGCGCCGGCCTCTTCGGCGCCACGTCGGCGCACAACTGCATAAGCCCCCTCGATCATGCAGCGCCGGATGAAGGCGGAAACCCAGATCGACGATTTCAGTCTCATGGAGTCAGGATCTGCGGTTGCGGCCGAGGCGTAAGCTGCGCTCTTGGCGCGAAACCGCGCCGGACGCAAGACTGCAGTTATTCCAGCGGGCGGCCCGTCAAAGCCGACAGTTCGCGCACCAGCCGCGGTGAAATCTGGCCGGTAACCGGCATTTTGCGTGAACGCTCGAATTGCTCGATCGCTTCCTTGGTTTCAGGACCAAACGTGCCGTTCGGCCGGATTTGCCCGTAACCGTAATCGGCGAGAGCACGCTGAACGGCAAGAACACGCTTTGACGATGGAGCGATCAGTTCGGCAATCGGATCATTGCGGCTTGGCTGTGCGGCTGCGGGCGCGGCCGCCTTCGCCTGTGACCGGGTCAGCGCCCGCAGGAAAACGTCATTCGGTTCGGACCCCGGTTTCAACCCGGCGGCTTGTTCGAAATCACGCATCGCGGCATCGGTCTTAGGCCCATGAACGCCATCGACGCTGCCGTCGTAAAAGCCACGGCGCGACAGCTCTCGTTGAATATCGGCGATAATCTCCCCGCGCGGTCGCGTCGCAACTGCGGGCTCAACCTTTGGCAATTCCGGTTCAACCGGCCGCGCCTTTGGAGAAGCAAGGGGTAACGGCGCGGGCCCGGTAAAATTTTCTCCGACCACGCGAACCGATTTCGGTGTTGGGGCAGGATTTGCTGCAAGTCCTGGTGTCGCTCGGTGACCCGCAAACATCGGCGCGGGATGCGGCCCTGCCTGCAGAAACGCGGCATTGGTGACAATCGCAGTCGCTGCTGCAAACGCCAGGGCACCGGCAACGATATCCTTGCGCTGGAAGGCCACCCCCGGACTCGGCGCCGCCTGGGCCCTTGCCGCAGCCTGCCCTCTATTTGTGGATTTACGCACTTTTCCGAACCGCTAATTCTTGGACTGATCCTACCAACTCCGCACGGGCGGATGTAATCTTGGATCGTCTCAGAACTGTTACCGTCTCACAGTCGAGTGGAAGATAGATCGAAATGGAAGTCCCCTTCCCCAATTCGCTCGACATTTTCAACTCGCCGCCGTGCAGTTCCACAAGCCCCTTGACAATGGACAGGCCAAGGCCGGTGCCATCATGCCGGCGATCATAGGCTGATCGCGCCTGGAAGAATGGACTGCCAATCAGCGGCATGTCGGCGGTTGCAATGCCGATACCGTTATCTTCAACGGAAACGACAAAACTGCCACCCTCAACCCGAGACGCGACCGCGATCTGCCCCCCACGATCGGTGAACTTGATTGCGTTCGACAGCAGGTTGAGCATGATCTGCTTGAACGCACGCTTGTCCGCAACGACATCGGGCAGACCAGCGGCGTTGCGCACGATCAGATCGATCCCCGCGTCGCGGGATTTCAGCGCAAGAATGTCACAACAGTTATTGATCACGGCCGCGGGCGCAAACGGTTCAGGCGTGATCACGAAGTCGCCAGTCTCCATTTTCGACATATCAAGAATGCCATTGACCACCGAGAGCAGATGGCTGCCGGAATCATTGATCAACTGCGCATACTCCCGTCTCCGTTCGGGCGCGAGCCGCAACTGCTCTTCGTTTGTGAGCATCTCGGAGAAGCCAATGATGGCGTTCAACGGCGTGCGCAGCTCATGGCTGATCGTCGCCAAGAACCGGGTCTTTGCGGCGTTTGCGCGTCCAATCTCGGCTTGCGCAATGCTGAGCGCGTCTTCCTGCAGCTTGCGATCTGAGACGTCGCGCATTACGGCCACGACGTCGTGCGAATTCTCAGCGTCAGATGGTTGCTCAAGCGGGCGGCATCGCATTTCAACCCACACGAATTCGATAGGATGCTCGCCCTCGCTCCGCGGACGCTTGACCCGAAACTCGACTGATTGCTGAGCGCCGAGAACCGCGGCGTCGGCGAGGGCAGACAGATAAGCCGGGCGATCTGCGACATGAACGCGATCAAACAATCCATGCCCCATCAGATCGCTGATCTGAGCACCGAACAGCGGTTCCGCTGCGGGTGACACGAACAGCACCGCTCCGTTGCGGCCATGACGCGTAATGACATCGGTCATGTTGCGCGCCAGGAGTCGATAGCGCTGCTCTTCTGCATTTAGCAGGGTCGAGCTGGTCCGGGTGAGCGACACAACGCCAAGCGCAAGACCGCTCGCGTATAGAGAAGCGGAAATGACGCCAAGCGCAGCCAACGCTACGGGATCGACGCCGACCAGGCTCGACGAGATGCCGATCACGCTCTGAACCAGCAACACCGCAGCCGCAGCGAGCGCAAGCGCCGCTGCGATGACAACCACTCGACGGGACAGCGAAAACGCGGCTTCCAGTGGCACGATCACGAGCCAGATCGCCGCAAAGGAGGAAATGCCGCCGCTCGCGCTGGCCGAGACCATGATCAGGCCGGTCAAAGACAGCGCAGAAAGAATATGCGCACCTTCATAATTGCCTGTTCGCGAGAGAAAATATGCGATCAGAACCGGCGTCACGAGCCAGGCAAAAAGCACGATTTCAATCGTGCCGGGGACCCCGCGCACCGCCAGATAGATCGGCAACGCCCCGATCGCAATCAGCGACCCGAGCAACCGCGGCGCCATGAACGCACGATGCCGACCCGTCGCTAGCGAATCCTGCCGGACGGACGGATGAACGAGGCCGTCGATATATTGGCGAAACGGCTGAACGAAACTCAAAGCGATACTCTGCGTCAGCAACGATGGCTGGCGCACTCCCCATTTAGGTTCGGGATCGTGTCAGACGCCGCTTAAGCGAACGCTAAGGGAACGGATTTTGGCTACGCCTCGAGCCTCCGATCGAAGCAAAAATATCCGGCGCTGCGCTCATCGTGAACGAAAGGTGAAATTTGGCGTCGTTCAGAGGACATCTGGATTTTCCGGCACTCTGTAGCAAGGCACAGCGCTTCCTATCGGCCGTCCAAATTGATTCAAATTTGATGCAAATTCGCCGCTCATTCTCATCAAATAAGCCCAAAAACCAAAACTGGCCCTTCAGCCGGGGTTGCTACAAATCGGGCAAGCGGCCGGACGAGCCGCGGGGAGCATCGGGGTTTGCGTCATGTTCTTTCTGCTGCGAGTGGCATTCTGGCTGAGCATCGTGCTCGTCCTCTTGCCGAGCGGGGCCTATCAGCCGAAAACTCAGGCGCCAGGAATTGGGGCGGCTGAAGCTGTGGGCGCGGCGTCTGCCGCTCTGTCTGACATGAGCAATTTTTGCGAGCGTCAGCCCGGGGCCTGCGAAGTCGGCGGTCACGCCGCTGTCGCCTTTGGCCAGCGGGCGCAAGCAGGCGCCCGATATCTGTTCGACCTGCTCAGCGACAGTCTCGCCCCGGCGCAGACCGGATCGATCCCGCAGACGGGTAACCTGCCTCAGTCGCAGCATACGTTGAGCCCTGCGGATATGACCCCGGAATGGCGAAATCCGTTGCCGCCGAGGGATCCGCGCCGACCTGCCTGATATCCATCGCATCAGCCCTCGCGGCTCATATCTGTGCTTTCGTCGGCATCCCGGGCTGCCTATATCTATGCAAATCTCTGCACCGGACGGACTGATGACGATCGACGAGATCACCGACAATTTCGAGCTGCTTGATGAGTGGGACGACCGTTATCGCTACATCATCGAGCTGGGCCGCGCGCTGCCCGAATTGCCGGATGACGCCCGTACCGAAACCAACAAGGTGCGGGGCTGCGCCAGCCAAGTGTGGATGAAGACCAGCGTACGGCCGAACGGCAGCGCCGGTCCGGTGCTGCAGTTCCAGGGCGATAGCGATGCGCATATCGTGCGAGGCCTGATCGCGATCCTGCTCGCGCTGTACTCGGAAAAACCTGCGCGCGAGATTCTCACCACCGATGCCCAGGCCTTGTTCGAGAAACTTGGCCTGCGCGAGCATTTGACTCCGCAGCGATCGAACGGCTTCCGTGCCATGGTCGATCGCATCCAATCAGACGCTCGCGCCGCCATTGCTGCCGCCTAGGTATCGGAAACGGCATTTTTCACCGCCCAGGTGCGAATTGCAGTAGCCGCCTTCCCGCTTGCATCACGCTGGTAGCCAAAATGCCTCGCCAACCGCTCAAGCGCGAGCTGCAGGACAACCTTTGCTGAACGCGCTGGCCAGCGGCGCTCACGCTCGACATCGTCCAGCTTCTTGAGAAAGCAACACACGTCGAGCAACAAGCCGGAGAATTCCGGCCCTACGACGTCAAGCGCATGCCCCATCCTTTGGCGAGCCGCGACAACACTATCCGTTATGTGATCGCCTGCGCCTCCATCGCGGCGGCCGCTGGTAATCGGGGCGTGCCAGTTCGAGGTGGTGCGAGGCATCATCTGGGCGAGCGTGAATTCCGCTCGCAGCCGTTCGCCGGCTTGCAACTGATGCGGTTCGATCAGGGGCCGTCCATCGACACCTTTCCGCCGCGCCAGCCAGACCAGCGGGCTTTCGCCCTCATCGAATTTCGGCCCGATACCGCCTTTGGACGAAGCATGAGCATCGACAATCGACAGATGCTGCGCTCGAAAGGCATCGACGGGCGAAAGGCCGTGATCGTTCTGAGCAAACTTTCGGCGGGCGAGGAAAGCTCGTCCAGCTTCGGTCAGGGCGATGCGGCCTTGTGAGAGCGACATCGCAAGGTCGCTGCGGACCAAAGCTTCCGCATCGGCTTGCCTTGCCGGGGAGACACGCTGCGAACCTGCGGCGAGTGCTTCCAGCAATCTGATCGCCGAACGGGTGTACTGAGGCGACGGGGCGGTCATAGTGCACCACCCTCGGCTGTCCTGACCGCGCAATGAAGAAACCTCGCCCGCACCATGTCTTCCAGCAGCGCGAGCAGAGCGTCGAAGCCCGGCTCATCTCGGCGATCTTCGATGAGCCGGCAAGCATGCGCAGCCGTCGTGCGATCCCGTCCGTAGAGACGTCCTGCATCCGACAGTGTCAGGCCAAGAACCACATGAGCGAGATAGAGCGCCGCCTGGCGCGCCAGAGCCACTTTGGCTCGGCCGCGCGTTGGCGAGCGCATCTCGCTTGCCGCAACATCGAACGCTGCCGCGACAATGCTGGATAATTCCGCTCGGTTGCGATCTCGGCTAGGATGGCTCTTCTGAGGGCCTGCCTGGACGAAGCTCTCGCACGGGACTGCTTGTGGGTTCACCATCTGCACCTCTATAGGATTTATTACCTATAGAATGCAATGATCCCTGCCCTGCGGGGATAACTTTTTTATCCGGACGCCAAGGCCGGAGATTTGGCCATCGTCGGGTCGGGCTTTGGCTCAGCGTTTGCGCTGCTGCCCCAACCCCATCTTCTTGGCGAGCTGAGAGCGCGTTTTGGCGTAGTTCGGAGCCACCATCGGGTAATCGGGTGGCAGATTCCAGCGTTCGCGATACTGCTCGGGCGACATCTTGTACTGGGTTCGCAGGTGGCGCTTCAGGGATTTGAACTTCTTCCCGTCCTCCAGACAGATCAGATAGTCGGAGGCGATCGACCGCTTGACTGGAACGGCCGGTGTCAACACTTCGCCGGCAACGACCGATTGTCCACCGGAAACTTGCGAGAGCGCAGCATGGACCCTGGCGATCAGGCCCGGCACCTGATCGGCAGGGATCGTGTTGTGACTAACATAGGCCGCAACGATGCTGGCCGTTTGGTCAAGGAAACGGTTATCGCTGGTCATTCGAGTCTCGAAAATCGAGGCCTAAGAATAGTCCAGTATTCGGCAATTCCAATATTTCAGCACCTAACGGAAATACTGAGGCATAGAAATCGTTCGGCGGCCGGTCGCATAAGGGCATGCCGTCAGCCCAGCGCGGCGCTCTGCAATAGAGTCCTTGGATAGACGCGGCGAAGCTCGAGGGCGATCACGCGCTCTTTTCGAGGTGATTGCGCAGCTCTTCAATTGAGCCGAACCGGACGACACCCTGGGCCAGCTCAGCCTCGATCGAACCGTCCGTGTAGAGTGTGTAGGCCATACCGTCCACAACACCAGACTTGAGGACCGTCACCGGCTCCGGACTCGGCGCTGGCGCCTCCGGTGCTGGTTCGGCAACCGGTTCGCGGCGCGCCAGCGGAGCGGCTCCAACCGGCGGCGCTGCAGGTCGACGCGGCGGCTCCGGCTTTCGCTGGGTCGCTTCTACAGACGGCCGTGGCGGCCGCCAGCCGGACGGGGCTGCTGGTTCAGCTGGCGCCGGACGCACAGGCGCTCTGGGTGAAAGCGTAACTTCTTCGCGCTCTTCTACGGTCAACGATGCTCCACGGGCGGTCGATACCGGACGGATCGGCTCGACGGGGGGAGGCAAATCGAATTCTGACGGCTGCAGCTGAGGTTCGGACGCACGAGAGGGTGCGCGAGGCGTCGCCCCTGCCCGCGGCGGCGCGAAATGTCCAAGATCGGATTGGGTCGGATTGCGAGCGTCCATCGCGGTGCCAGCAGCCAAGGGGCGGGCGCCGAGGTTGTCAGCAAGGCGCGAAAGCTGGCCAAGAACGCGGCTCAAGGCGAAGACAATGACGCCTGTTGCAGCGGTCACCGTGCCTGCCAGGATGAGGGTATTGCCAAGGCTGAACTCATTGATCGGAATGCCGAATCCGATGAGAATCGCGCCAAGTGCGGTCGCCAGGATCCCGACCAGCATCAACACAAAAGACATACGCAGTCCTCAAAGCCCTCGGCCACAATTGTAAACGAATTGTGACGCTGTTTCCGGCGTCAAGCAAGCAATTGCCACCAAAGCTAATAGCAACTTTATACTTGTGCTTAACGGCGAAATCTATCCGCGCTTGGCTTAACCACAGTTAACGCGGACGCCCGAAAGTCGTTCCCCAAGTAGAGGCTCGCAAGTTGGATTGCAGCTCCCCCATCCCTGCTGCAATATCGCATCTAATATTAATTGCTTCGTCATTGCCCAACGCCTAACTGAGTGCTGCCGTGGCGCCACAATCGCCGGGCAGGAAGGATCAGCCTTCCGCCGAATACAGTCACCCGTAAGTCACCCGAGAAGCGAGCACGCTATCATGTCCTTTTCGCTGCCCGACCTCCCCTATTCATACGATGCGCTTGCGCCCTACATGTCGCGCGAAACGCTCGAATACCATCACGACAAGCATCACAAGGCTTATGTCGATAACGGCAACAAGCTGCTTGCCGGCACCGAGTGGGAAGGCAAGTCGCTCGAAGAGATTGTGAAGGGCTCGTTCGGCAAGAACGCCGGTCTCTTCAACAATGCCGGTCAGCACTACAACCACATCCACTTCTGGAAATGGATGAAGCCGAACGGCGGCAGCAAGATCCCGGGCGAACTGGAAAAGAAGATCATTTCCGACCTCGGCTCGGTCGACAAGATGAAGGAAGAATTCGCCCAGGCCGGCGTGACCCAGTTCGGTTCGGGCTGGTGCTGGCTCGCCGTCAAGGACGGCAAGATTGTTGTCATGAAGACCGCCAACGGCGAAAGCCCGCTGGTTCAGGGCGCCTCGCCGATCCTCGGCTGCGACGTGTGGGAACACTCCTATTACATCGATTATCGCAATCGCCGTCCCGATTACCTGAAGGCGTTTGTCGATCATCTGGTGAACTGGGAATATGTCGCCGAAATGTACGAAAAGGCTGCCAAGTAAGCAGCCTTTCATGCGACTTTGAGCGAGATTCACCAACCCAACATGCGGCCGCCGGTTTCGGCGGCCGCTCTTCTGTCCGCGTCGTGTGAAGCAGATGCGGCCGGCGCGACGGCCATTCTCTCGCCACGCATTCTCGATGCCGCCGCGTGGATCATCCTGCTCGCCACCGCGGTCACCGCCTACTACACCTTCGCCGACTACGGCCTCGGGTGGGATGACTATACCCATTCGCAATATGGCCAGTTGCTGCTTGATTACTACGCCTCGGGTTTTACCGATCGCCGCGCCCTGTCCTTCGTCAACCTCTACATGTATGGCGGCGGCTTCGATATGCTGGCCGCGCTGGTTGCCAAGGTCCTTCCCTACGATCTGTTCGAGACGCGACGGCTCGTGGGAGCGGCCCTCGGCATCGCCGGATTGTTCATTGTATGGCGGCTCGCGCGACGCCTTGGCGGCCCCGTCGCCGGATTGATCGCACTCGCGCTTCTGGCCACGACGCCGCTGTTCTACGGCCATATGTTCATCAATGCGAAGGACGCTCCCTTCGCCGTGGCTGTTGTCCTGTTGCTGCTCGGCTTGGTCCGCATCATCGACGATTTCCCAAAGCCGACGGCCACAGCGACGGTGATTTTTGGTCTCGGTCTTGGGCTAACGCTTGGCACCCGGATCATGGGCGGCATGGCGGCGCTCTACATGATACTGCCGTTGGCGTTGCTGGTGGCTCATGACTGGCGCGCTGACGGCTTGAAGCCAGCGGCCACCAACGTCGGCTTTTTTCTGCTGCGGCTCATTCCCGGCTTCGTGCTGGCCTACGCGGTTATGGCGTTGGTCTGGCCATGGTGCGTTCAGGAACTGCTGAATCCGATCCGCGCCGTCGACTATTTCTCGCACTTCTTCGAAAAGCCCTGGAAGGAGATGTTCGACGGCCAGCTTATCTCGGTCCCGGACATGCCGAGAAGCTATCTGCCCAAACTGTTCGGACTGAAGCTCCCGGAGATCCTGCTGCTCCTCGGTGGCTGCGGTCTCGTCGGCGCAATTATCGTCTCGCTCCGCCAGACGATCCCGGTACGCCGCCGCGCGGCACTGCTCTTGCTCGCAATGGCGATTGTGATCCCGGTTGGCATCACCATCGCAACACGGCCGGCGCTTTATAACGGCGTCCGGCACTTCATCTTCATATTGCCGCCCCTCGCCGTACTCGGCGGCCTTGCCGGCGCCTTCGCGCTTCAAAAGCTGCTGGATCGGTCACGCATCGCCGCCTTGATCGGCGCTGTCGCCATTCTTGCCGGATTGGCGATCCCGGCCACCGACATGGTGGCGCTGCATCCGTATCAGTACACGCACTACAACCGGATCAGCGGAGGGATGCGCGCCGCGGACCACCACTACATGCTGGATTACTGGGGCTTGTCCTTCAAGGAAGCGGCCGACGAATTGCACGCGATACTGGAGGAAAAGGGAACCACGACGCCTGAGGGACGACGCTGGACCATCGCCGTTTGCGGACCACATCCGCCGGCCGAGGTCGAGCTCGGTTCGGATTTCGTCACGACCTGGAACACCAAAGGCGCCGACTTCGCGTTAATGCTGGGCGAGTTCTATTGCGCCGAACTCAACGCGCCGGAACTGGTGAAGATCGAGCGCGATGGCGTGGTGTTCGCGCGGGTTTACGATATTCGCGGCCGCGATATTCCGAGCCTATTCACGTTGCCGCCGGTGACGCGTTGAACCAATGCGCGCGTCGCTCACGCGCTTTCATCCCCCTGCGTCAGCCCACATACCTGTTCACTCCGCAGCCAGCGCGAATGAATCCAGATAGGCTTCGCTCACCTTGATCTGATGCGACGTCGAGCAATGCGGGCACCAGACGGACAGCTTCATGTTGCGCATCTCGAGCAACGTGACAGTATCTGTCTTGATACTCGTTGTGACTTCCCGGCCGCTTCGCGAGCATCTGTATTTCAACACGACGCAACCTCCACCACCGCGAACAATCCTATGCGAGGCCGGACGGGTTGCATCAGGCGGGAATGGTTATCCACCGCCTTATTCACACATGTTTTGTGGCTTGTATCTGCCGCAACGCACAATGCCCAGCGAGAGCCTCGCAGCGACCCACGGCAAACCGTGTTGGACGTTACGCCGGCGACACGCAACGCGCCGGTCTTATCGACATGTCTTGTCTCGACGCGATGACTTACGAGCACCGATCACACCACCCGCACACTACCGACAACGGTGCCGGTACCCGGCACCGCTCGGCTTATGCCTTTCCATTCGGGCGATTCGCAACGGTCGCCATCACGGTGGGGATAGCGGCCAGTGAGAGCAACGCAGTGCAGATGATGACGAGCTTCGGCGAACCGGTATCCATCATGTAGCCGAATGCGGGCGGTGCGATCACGCCACCGATATTGAAGCCGGTGGTCACGAAGCCGAACACCCGGCCGAAGGCGCCGGGGGGCGTCACCTGGCGCACGATCATGTCCCGGGACGGCTGCAGCACGCCATTGAAGATGCCCGACAGTCCCATGAAGAACAGCAGCATCGCCACGTTCATATCGAAGAAGGCGACCGGCATCAGCGCCAGCCCGCTGACGGCGAGACCGATCATCGAGATCAGGGCGTGACGGCCGACGCGCGCGCTGATCCATCCGCCCAGCAGAACGGCGAACGCGCACAGAACCAGATAGACAGTCAGCGCAACGGTGCCGAGCGCGATCGGCGTGCCCCACAAGGCTTCGAGGGCAACGATCGAGTAGTTCTGCACGCCGACCGAAACCGCCGACAGCAGAACAAAGAAGATGAGATTAAGGATGACCGGCAAGGTCATCAGCACACGCCAGTCGCCCGCTCCCGGGGCCGTTCCTCCCGAATCCGCCTTGGCCCTCGCCGCTTCCCGCCCGGCCAGCGGCGCGCCGAACAGCATCAAGGCGGCGGCCACGACGAGACCGAGCACAGCGGCTGCACCGAACGCGCCGCGCCAACCAAGCCAGCTTGCCAGAACGATCATGACCGCGGGCGTCACCGCCGTGCCGATGAAGCCGGCGAAGATGTGGATTGAAAAAGCCTGGCTCAAACGCGGCGCCGTGATCCGGTTCGACAGCAGCGCATAGTCGGCCGGGTGATAGACGGTGTTGGCAATGCCCAGCAGCGCGAAGGTCAGGCCGAACAGGAGGAATCCAGGCGCCACGGCTGCCGCAGCCAGCGCGATGGCGCCGAGCAGCAGGCCGCCGACCAGTACGCTCCGCGCCGACGTGCGATCGACCAGAAAGCCCGCCGGCGTCTGCAGCAGTGCCGACAGGATGTTGAACACGGCGATGACGAAGCCGAGCTCGGTATAGCTGACGTTGAATTCGGCGCGCACATAGGGAAACAGCGGCGGCAGCACCAGCATATAGACGTGGCTGACGAAATGCGCCGCGCCGATCAGGCCGATGGCCTGAAAATCGGTCGAACGTGTCGGAGTGGCGGCGATGGTGGTCGGCGTCATGGCAGGAATCCCGGGTGATCGGTGTGCCTTAGCACGCTCCTGCGGACCCGGGCATGCGTTGCCGGAAGACGGGGCATCCACAACCCAGCGGCGTGACGCCCCACAGGTTCCCGTCCACCACGCAAAGCGCACGGGATACAGACATCGCTTCGTCCCCGGAAGATCCGGGGGAGCGGGAACGCCGGGCTGTCAGCCTGCCCGCGGCCCCATGCGCAATAACGTCAATTCACCGGCTGCGGCTCCGGGAATTTCCATTTCCCGCTCAGGATCTCCGCACGGGGGCGGTAGAGACGCACGGTGTAGTTCCAGCCTTTCATGATCGGCAGGCAGTTCGGGATCTTGCCGTCACAGCCACCAAACTGGATCGCCACCGAGCCATCAGCGCCTTTCTTCGCCGTCACGCTGTTCAGCGAATAGGCGTTGTACGGATTCTTCTCGTAATAGCCGTCGGCATTGTAAAGGCTGACGGACCAGAACGCCTCCACCGGCACGTTCTTCACATCGAGCTTGTAGATCGTCGTACCATCGTTTTTCGCCGGCGTAATATTGAGATAAGTCGCGTCCTTGTCCGGATTGCCGCCCCAGGCGGCGGCCGAGCCGATCAGGTGCCGCACCGGGGCGACCTGGCCTTTTTTTCCGAAGGCGTGCCTGAAATCAGGAAGCGTGGTGGCGAGAACAAGCAAGGCGTCGCGCACCTTCTTCTGGCTGGCCTGATCCCAATTGGGCACCTCGAACTTGCCTGGTGCCTTCTGGCTCACCTTGATGCCATCCTGCAACGCGTGAACCTGTTCGATGTCCTTCGGATTTTCCGGATCGACCAGCGTGCGAACCGCGACAGCAACATAGCGCGTGCCGACATTGTCCCTGGTCAGGGTATGGCTACCCTTGCCGTAAAACACATTCGGCACATAGTGATCTTCATTGATAACCTGCATCGACATGAACCGCTTGCCCGGATCGGGCATCGTGATCGTGACCGGTCCCGCATTGAGGTCGAATAGCGCCGAGGAATAAAGGGTGTCGCGGTTCAGACGAATCACGGTCTGATGGTCGATCGATGCCGGCTCGCGGCGATGATCAAACTTTCCGATGGCGCCGCCGCTGTCGTTGAGTATTCCACCGAAATACAAATCGCTTTCGGCACGCACGAAGTTGTCGACAGTGACGGGCACGGTCTTGCCGCCTGGCTGCTGTGCCGGTGCAACATTGACCGCAACAAAAGACACCGCCGCCGCACAAAGAATTCGCCTGGTGTTCATACTGTAATCTCTCGTTCAATTCGCCCGCTGCAATGGCGGCGCTTTCCACTTGCCCGTCACCGCTTCAGGCTTGGGCCAATACAGCCGCAAGACAGAAAAGAACGGTCCTTTCGGCGCAGGCAGCCAATTCGCTTCCTTGTCCTTGCCGGGCGATTCATTCTGGACATAGATCGTGATACCACCATCGACGTCGCGCTTCAGGTCCGGCAGCATTGACGAATTGATCAGATAGCGATCGATCGGATTGGCATAGAGAAGACTTTGCGGCAGTCCGTACATCGTCAATGACCAGAACGCATTAACCGGCGGCAGCTGATCGCGTGCGAAGCGCAACGTATAACGATTGGTGCCGGTCAACGGTTGCTTCGTCGCATCGACGAAATAGACCGGATACAGCGCCTCGGCTTTCGAATTACCATAGATGCCTAGCGCCGCGCCGGACATTCGCGCCATGTAATCATTTTTCAGGAATGCGCGCGTGCCAAAGCCGTCGGCACTTGTCCGCTTGCCGGTATCGAGTTCTTTCTCCTTGTAGTCGGCGAAAGCTTTCCAGGCGTCAGCCATGCCATCCTGCATCGCCTGACGCATCTCCGGCGCCAGAGATCCCATGTCGATTGTCTTGCCTGCGCCGACACCGATCTTTGCAAAGCGCGCCATCAATGCCTTCTCGGACGGATCCGTCGGACAGAACTGCAAAATGAAATTGAGTACATTGAAAAACTCAAGCGACGAGCGCTCCTGCTCGGGCGTGAGCGGTTTTGTGAAGTCAATCGCCGGAGCCGCCGCAGGTGCGGACGTGCCGAGAAATTTCGATAGCGGTTCGACCTTGAAGCCGGCCTGGATCTTCTTGACGTTGTCGATATCGCCCGGATTGAACAATTGTGTGCGATACAAGACGAAGGCGAAATCGGTTTCCGACCGGATCACCGACTTGATGCCCTTGGGCTTCTCGCCCCTCCAGCTCGGCCCGGCCAGCAGATAGCTGCCAGCGCCGTTGCCGGTTGCTCTGCTGCCGACATAGGCGAAGTTGAACGTGTATTGGTCGATAAACTGCAGCGAGTAATAGCGCCCTTTCTCGACCGCCGGCACAGTGAAGACCAACGGCTCCGCCCGCAGATCGGCGCCGACATAGGAATATGGCGTGTCTGAATTCGGCGTCTGGATCGCCTTGTCCTCCGGCGTGTAGACGCGCGCGTTGTTGACGAGGGTGTTCCAGGATTCCTTGAATTCCGGGCTCCCGCGATCAACGAAATACGAATACTGAATGCGGTAATTATCAACGAGCGGAAAGCCATAGATGGTGGCTTCCTTGGCGATGGTCCGCACTTCTGTGGGGGTTGGCGTTTGTCCAGAGCCGGAAGCTTGCGCCAGTGACAGACTATTCGCCGCAACCAGAAATGAGAGGGAGACGAGGACAGACGCCTTCACAATCAAACCTCTCTTCATTTTTAGGACAATATGGGGAAATTCACTTTGGAAAGGCGCGAAGCTTGCGCCGTCCTTATGTCTTTGAAACGCGCAACATTATCCGCCCCGCCATGACAAACAGCAAGGACGTCGACCCGGTTTGGTAACTAGCCATCGCTCAACTTTTAGGGAAATCAATGCACGCGTTTTCAAACGCGTGCATTGATGCAATAGCATTTCAGTCCGCCAGCGCCGCGAGGATCCGCGCCCAGCTGCGCGTGCCTTTGTGGAATGACGTGAGATCGTATTTCTCGTTCGGCGAATGCACGCGGTCGTCGTCGAGTGCGAAGCCGACCATCAGCGAGTCCATGCCGAGCACGCGCTTGAAATCGCCGACGATCGGGATCGAACCGCCAGCGCCGACCGTCACGGCCTTGTGGCCCCATTCGTCCTGCAACGCCTTGCGCGTCTTCACGATCGCTGGGCTGTCGAACGGCAATTGCAATGCCGGTGCGAGGCCGCGGTTCTCGAATTCGACCTTGCAATCCGCCGGGATGCGTTCGCGGATGAAGGCGCGGAAAGCCTGCTGCACCTTTTCCGGATTCTGATCGCCGACCAGACGGAACGACACCTTGGCGCTCGCCTGCGAGGCAATCACGGTCTTGGCGCCCTCGCCCGTGTAACCGCCTATGATGCCGTTCACATCGCAGGTCGGCCGGGTCGAGATCATCTCGATCAGCATGCGTCCCTTCTCGCCCGACGGAATGCTGAGACCGATCTGCCCCAGAAACTCTTCGGCGGTGAGATTGAGCGCCTTCAGGTCGGCCTTGATGTCGTCCGGCAATTCCGGAACGCCGTCATAGAAGCCCGGAATGGTGATACGGCCATCGTCGTCATGGATCGCCGCCAGCGCCTTCGCCAGCACACGGATCGGATTTGCCGCCGCGCCGCCGAACAGCCCGGAATGCAGATCGCGATCCGCCGCCGTCACGGTCACGTCTTCATAGACAAGCCCGCGCAGCGATGTCGTCACCGACGGCGTGGTCTGGTTCCACATCGCGGTGTCGCAGACGAGTGCCATGTCGCGCTTGAACTCGTCGGCATTCTCCTTGACGAACGGGAACAAACCTTTTGAGCCGCACTCCTCTTCGCCCTCGATCATCACCGTGATGTCGAGCGGCAGCTTGCCGGTCACCGCCTTGAACGCGCGGCAGGCTTCGAGGAACGTCATCAACTGGCCCTTGTCGTCGCAGGCGCCGCGCGCGACGATGATCTTGCGGCCATTGCCGAGATCCTCGATGCGCGGATCGAACGGCGGCGTCTCCCACAGGTCGAGCGGATCGACCGGCTGCACGTCATAATGTCCGTAGAACAGGACGCGTGGCCCGCCATTCGCTTTCTCTGGCGAGTCCTGAGATTTGCCGATCACCACCGGATGACCGCTGGTCGGCCGCACCTCGGCTTTCAGCCCGAGCGTTTCGAGATCCTTCGCCACGAACTCAGCCGCGCTCTTGCATTGATCGGCATAGGCCGGGTCGGTCGAGATCGATTGCAACCGCAGGAAATCGAACAGCCGCGCGAGGCTTTTGTCGAGATCGGCATCGATGCGGTCGAGGACTTTTGGAAGCGCTTCGGCGGCGGATGTCATCAATACCTCCATTCGTCATTCCGGGGCGCGAGCGACAG
>JAFAFP010000205.1 GCA_023423415.1 Pseudomonadota bacterium
CTTCATTTCAGAAATGGTCGTTTGGTTTAGTCGCACTCACGTCGCGTCTTGACGATCACGCGACCGCTCGGGGTCGTGGTTTTTGAGCGGATGGTGCGGCAGTCGCCGCCATAGGCATATGAGTCACGATACGTGTGGCGATGATGATATCGTCCATTATCCATGTATCGCGGGCCTACGCCGGCACCGACAGGACCAACCTGCACGCCAACGCCGCCGGGATCCGCGCCGAAATAAACCTGTGCGCTTGCAGGGGCCGCCACGAACAGAGCGCCGGCTGCAGCCAAACCGAAAAGAACTTTCTTCATGAACAACCTCCTTGCTGTCTGCATCACCAACGCATGACACGCGTGGAAGTTCACACGCGATGATGATTAACATGTTGGATTTGAATGCGTATTCATCCTTCTGGCAGGAATTTGGCGACACAGCGGGCTGTTGAACGCAAGCGCTGCACGTGTGACAGTCGCACAAACAGAAACGGCCCCGCTTTCGCGAGGGCCGTTCCGGATTCCAACAATGTTTGAACTAACGGCAAACTCTGCGTGTCTTCACAATCACGCGTCCGCCCGGTGTAACAGTGCGCGACTTGATCACGCGACAATGGCTGCGCCCATAGTGATGACGATAATCGCTGCGATGACGATAATGACCGCGGTGATAGCCGTGATTGTGGCCTGGGCCGACGCGAACGGCGACGCCGCTGTCGCCACCTCGCACGACGATCTGCGCACTTGCAGGCACAGTGAAAGCGACAGCGGCTGCCGCCGCAGCGATCAAAATCAATTTTTTCATGGATCCGTCCTCTGGTTCAGTCCCGGCCCATCAACGGTGTTTCGCTGAAATCGTTCCGGCGATACGGCGGAAGTATTTGATCGATGATGGGAACCAAAGTGCATCGAGCCGGCAGCGATGCAAGCAGATAACAACCTGCTCGCATGCGATATGTCGAGCTGCGGATGAAGCGCTGTTACTTCTCTTGCGGCGCCACCGTGGCCTTCTGACCGCTGCGCGTAAGAGCGTCAGCAACGAAGCCAGACGCTTTCATCTCCTCGATAAAGGCTTTGAGATAAGTCGCGCCTGCTGGGCGGCCCTGAGGGATGCCCATCGCCTGACGGATTTCCATGAAGCGATCGCTCATCACCCGCACATTCGGGTCGGTCTTCGCATAATCCTCCAGCGGCTGGCGTACACCTGCGGCGGCATCGAGCTTGTCGCGCAAGAACAACTGCACCATCGCTTCGCCGCCTCCGACATGCGCGCGTACGAGTTCGGCGTGTTTCAATGTGCGGCTCAGGAACAGGTCGTATGCGGATTTCGGTCCGACCGAAATGCGATGGCCAGGACGATCGACATCGGCGATCGTTTTCAGCGGCGAATCCTTCAGCACCATGTAGGTGCCTTCGATCAGCACATAGGGGGCCGTGAAAGCGATCTCGGCGGCACGCACCGGTTCGATGGCGAGGAATGCAACGTCCCACGCCCTCGGATCGTCGGATGGCACTTTCAGTGCATCGAACACCTGGCCGGCACCGTCGAATGGTACGAAGGCGATGGGGACGTTGAGACGCTGAGCGAGTTCGCGCGCGAGATCAGGCGCGACGCCTTTTGGCTCCTGATCGTTTGCGCCGCGCTGCACCAGCACGCCGTTGCCAAAGTTCGTGGCAGCGCGCAGCGTGCCGGTGGGAGCGAGATCCTTGAGTATGTCAGCGGACACGGAAACACCTTTCTTGAACTTGCGCGATCGCAGGGCTCGTCGCGATCATGCCAACGACAAGACCGGCGCTCGTCGGCGGTCGGAGCAGGGAGCCCTGCCTTGCAATGGCGGCAAATCAGGCCGTTGCGTATTGGCCGCGGCCGAAGACGCGGTCCTTCTGATCGTCGCTCGCCGTGTCGCGCGACGATTTGATGCTGGGAAGGATCTCGCCATACACCTTCTTCACCGCAGGCCGCGCCGACAATGTTTCGATATATTTCGCGATATGCGGCCACTTTGCCAGCGGCATGCCCAGGAATTCGTGGTTGCGCAGCCAGGGCAGCAGAGCGATATCGGCAATCGAATATTCGTCACCGCCGATGAAGGGATGTTGTGACAGCCGCTCGTTGTGAACGTCCCACAGTCGGTTCAGCTCGGTGCGGTAGCGGCTCAAGGCATAGTCGTTGCCAGCGGGCGCGAATTTGGAGAAATGCACGGCCTGGCCGGAGATCGGGCCGATGCTGGACATCTGCACCATCAACCATTGCAGCACGTCGAAGCGCTTCGCAGTGTCCTCGGGCAACAGCTTGCCGGTCTTCTGCGCGAGATACATCAGGATCGCGCCGGACTCGATCACGGTGTACGGCTTGCCATCGGGACCTTGGTGATCGACGATCACCGGAATCTTGCGGTTCAGCGTGACCTTGCCGAATTCCGGGGTGAACTGGTCGCCGTTCCAGACATCGACATAGATTGGGCGGTAGGCCAGTTGCAGCTCTTCCAGCGCGATGAACACCTTGAGCACATTGGGGCTGGTGAGGGCATAGAAGTCGATCATGGAGGAATAATCCTTGGTGCGTTTTTGAGGCCGATCATGGCTGGCGGCAGACCGTAGGCAAAGCGGTCTGGCTTGAGAAGCGATCAAAACGCACGCAACCTCTGCAGCGCCCAATAGGTGAAGGCGCCGGCGGCCGCCGCAATCGCAAAGGCATACCAGGTGCCGCCGGCTGTCTCCTGGAATGGCAGATCCCTGGTGTTCATGCCAAAAAAGCCGGTCACCAGAGTGGGCGGCAGGATCGCTGCGGTCAGAAGAGATAAGGTCAGCAGGCGACGGTTGGTCAGCTCGGCCATGCGGCCGGCCATCTCGTCCTGCAGCAGCCGCGCCCGGTCGTGGATCGAGGCGATGGTATGATCGAAGGCGTCGACCTTTTGCGCCAAAGACTGAATCGGTGCGGACAATTCCGGCATCGGCGCGACGACACGATGCTCAAGGCGGTGCAGCAGCCCACGCATTTGCGACAATTGCCGATGAATGCGGATGGACTGATTGCGGGCACGGGCGATGCGCTGGGTTTCGTCGCCGCGGACATCCCGCCACATCCGCTCTTCGATCGCATCGAGATCGTCGCCGATGCGATCGGCAAGCCGCCCGACAACATCGGCGAAATGGTCGATGATGGAGTCCAGCAATTCGATCGGAGCCGTGAACAAGGTCCCGGCCGAGATCTCATGTCGGACATTGTCGATCGAGCGGAGCGGGATGCGACGGATCGTGACCAACAGGCGGTTTGTCATGCCAAAACGGAGCCGCCCCAGTTCCTCGGTTGGATGATCGAATTCGAGCTGAAGATCGGGAATGAGGCCAACGATCTCCCGCCCATAGATTTCGAGGCGCTGGTGCTCCTCCTCGCTGAGCAGGATTTCGCGGACGACTTCGCTTAAGGGCGCATGGTTCTCAACCCAGTGGCGGCAGCGATTGTCCGCGCGGGAAAGATGGACCCAGACCCAGCCATCGCGCGTCGCAATCGCGGCATCGACATTGCCGGGCGTGATCCGTTCGGCACGGCCGTCCTTGTCGAAATGATAGGCTGACAAGATTCCGGCCGCGGGCGCGCTATCCGCCAAGGCTGTATCAGGCCAGGTCATGCGCAGCGCTCCGCTCGATATGGGATCGATCGGAGGCTGGCTAGATTTTTCAGATGACAGTCGTGCGACGAGGAGCGGAGCTGGATCGCGTGATCAGCGCCGCTTCCACTCCTTTTCCGGGATTTTTGCGCCGGCGCGCTGGAGCGACTTGATCTGGAGCGGGATCTGGCCGGACTTCTCAGCAATCTCGCGATCCTGCTCCTCGATGATGGCGCGGGCCGGCTCGTCACCGTCGAGGCCGCCGAGGGCGTCGCTGGGAACGCGGCGGTTCGAACGCTGGCTGCCATCCTCGTAGATGACGTCGAACAGTACAAATTCGGTGCGCTTCGTTGGTTTTCTCGCCATTTTTGTTCTCCGTTCCTGTGCAGCGCGGGGACGGCCCGAAAACCGGGGTCTGCACCAAAGGCAGACACGCCGTGGGCGGCGGTCCGCATCAAGTCCGGGTTGTGCTTGGATTGCCCGAGGCGGCAGTCGCTAAACTCGAACGGCTCTTATATGCGCGAAGGATCGCTTCGCCGCAACCCCGGCAAGGTGCGGTTCATGCAGGGCATTCGCCATCGGCATATGTGCGTTAGCGGCCGGTCCAGCGTTCGTTGATGGCTTGCAGAGAACCATCGGCTTGGATTGCGGCGAGGCCCTGATCCAGCTTGCCAATGAGGTCTGTCTTTTCACCCTTGCGGACGGCAAGCGCCAGCGGCAATTCGAGAAACAGCTTTTCGGGCAGGGTGACTTTTCCGGCATGCAAGGTCGATGCGAGCCGGCGGCCGACCTGAAAGTTGAGCGCCGCGGCATCGGCCTCACCACTCAACAACTGCGCGAAGCTCTGGTCGTAGTCGGCGTTGACCACGAGCTTCACCTCCGGCGCGGTCTTCTGGATGAAGCCGGCGAGCGGGCCGGTCTTGGGTGTCACGACCGTCTTGCCTGCGAGTGCTTTCGACCCGTCTGGAGAAGGCTGTGGTGACCGCACGAACAGGGCTCCGCCGGTAATGACAAGCGGCGCCGTAAAGTCGAAGCTCGCCCGTCGTTCCGGATTGATTGCGAGCGGAAAGATGGCGTCGGCGCGTCCGTCGTTCAGCGTGCGCTGGATCTCCTCGAACGGCACCGGCACATAGACGATGCTGAGACCAGCCTTCTGTGCGGCTGCATTCAGGATATCGACGGCGAGACCTTCCGACTTGCCGTTCTTGCTTTCCGCAAAAGGTGGGAAGCGTTGGTCGTGCGCCACGCGGACGGTTTGAGCCTGCGCGGCGCAGGCCGCGCACAGTGCCAAAATACTTGCGGCAACTTTGATCACGATGGTCATGCTTCCCCCAATAGCCATGAAGGAAGCATACCACGCGCATAACCATGCAGACTATGCTGGTTACGGCTATTCCGCCGCCTGCAAGCCTGGCGCGTCGATGAAGCCACCGGACTGCCGACGCCACAGCGCTGCGTAATGACCGTTCGCAGCGAGCAATTCGTCGTGCGTGCCCTGTTCGACGACGCGGCCTTTGTCGAGGATCACGAGCCGGTCCATGCGCGCGATGGTGGACAGACGATGCGCGATGGCAATCACGGTCTTGCCCGTCATCAATTCGTCCAGGCTCGACTGGATCGCCGATTCGACTTCCGAATCGAGCGCGGACGTTGCTTCGTCCAAAACGAGGATCGGCGCGTTCTTCAGGATCACGCGGGCAATGGCGATGCGCTGGCGCTGGCCGCCGGACAGCTTTACGCCACGCTCGCCGACCTGCGCATCATAGCCGCGCCGGTTCTTCCAGTCCTCGAGGCCGAGGATGAAGTCATGCGCATGCGCCAGCTTCGCCGCTTCGACGATCTCAGCGTCAGTTGCGGACGGACGACCATACTTGATGTTGTCGCGGATCGAGCGATGCAGCAGCGAGGTGTCCTGCGTCACGACCGAAATCTGTGTGCGCAGTGATTCCTGCGTCACCTGCGAGATATCCTGTCCGTCGATCAGGATGCGGCCGCCTTCCAGCTCGAAGAAGCGCAACAGCACGTTCACGAGCGTGGACTTACCGGCGCCGGATCGGCCGACGAGACCGATCTTCTCGCCCGGCTTCACATCGAGCGTCAGATTGTCGATCAGGCCCTTCTCGCTGCCGTAGCCGAAGCGGATGTCGTCAAACCTGATCTCGCCGCGCGGGACCTTCAACTCCGTTGCGCCTGGCTTGTCGGGTAAGCCGAGCGGCTTGGCGATCGCGCGCATGCCTTCCTGCACGACGCCGATATTCTCGAAGATGTCGGTGATTTGGTATGCGACCCATCCGGCGATGTTGACGATCTGCCATGCCAGCGGCAACGCCATTGCAACGGTGCCGATCTGTACCGAGCCTTGAGTCCAAAGATAGATCGACAGGCCGGCGACCGACGTCACCATCATCGCGTTCAAAGCCGACAGGCAGAAGCTGAAGACGGTGTTCAGTCGCAGCGAGGCATGGAACAGGCCGGTGTGGGTCTCGACCGAATTGCGTACATACGCATCCTCCTCGCGTGCGCGGGCGAACAGCTTCAGCGTCAGGATATTCGTATAAGTATCGACGATGCGGCCGGTCATGATCGAGCGCGCCTCGGATACTTCGACCGAGCGATCGCGCATGCGCGGCACGAAGATGCGCAGCAATACGCCATAGGCGACAAACCAGACGAGGATCGGCAACGCCAGCCAGCCATCGGCCGATGCGAGCAGGATCACCGCGCTGGTGCCATAGACCATGATGTACCAGACGGCCGTAATCATCGCGACCAGGCTCTCGCGCAGCGCAGGGCCCGTCTGCATCACCTTGTTGGCGATGCGGCCGGCGAAGTCGTTCTGGAAAAACGCCCAGCTCTGACGCACCACATGCCAGTGGTTCTGCCAGCGGATCAGGTTGGCGACGTTGGCCGCGATCGCTTGGTTGGCGACGATGTTCTGCGCGGTGATGGCAATCGGACGAAGGACCAGCAGCACGAGCGCCATCGCGGCGAGGATGTGCCAGGATTCAGCGAACAGTCGGTCCGGTTGGCTCGATGTCACAAGTGTCACCACCTTGCCGATAAAGACAGGGATGGTGGCGTCGAGCAGGGCAACGATGAAGCCTGTGACGAAAAGCGCAACGAACAGCCCCTTCGCCTGACGGGCAAAGTGCCAGTAGAAGCCGGCCAGCGTCGCTGGCGGCTCCGGCCTTTCGGGCATTGCCGTCGGCTTCAGTTTGTTTTCAAACCACGAGAACATCGCACATCACGTTTTCAAGTCGGCGCGCAACCGGCCGCAAACCGGCCTCCCGATCTGTGAATCGCGCGCGACACCAAAAAGCGGCACCATCAGTCATGGAGCCGCTTTTTGGTGATAT
>JAFAFP010000250.1 GCA_023423415.1 Pseudomonadota bacterium
GCGTGGGCCGGATGAGGGGCTTGTTTGATTTGAAAGATGCCCCTCACCCGACATTCTCGCATTCGCTCGTATGTCGACCTCTCCCCGCTAAGCGGGGAGAGGTGAAGAAAGGTCACGGCACTAGCGGACTGCCCAGCTTGCGCGCGGTCTCTACGATCCACGGATAATATAATGAGAGCGGCGTCACGCCGGTGAGGCCGCCGCAGCCTGCGGTGTTGCCCGCGCCGGTGGACCAGCTCACGACGCCGACAACCTTCAACCTTCCGCCGATGTCGCGCAGGACAGGGCCGCCGGAATCGCCGGTGCAGGCGCCGAGGCCTGCGCGTTCGTTGCGTGTGGCCGGGTCCATCAAACGGATCTGCAGTGTACCGGGCTGGCCGGTGACCAGGAGCTGCGCGCTGCGCAGTGTGCCGCCGCTCTTGCCATTGCCGATCTGCGTCAGGCCATAGCCGAGCACGGTGAAGCGATCGTTTGGTGTGAAGGAGAGGCGGTCGCCATGAACGGATGCGGGTGCGCCTGAGCCGACCGGCGAAGCGAACTTGATCAGCGCCACGTCGGCGGTGGCGCGATGGTTGTCGAATGTCTTCTGGCTGAATTGCGGATGCCGCGCGATGCTTTGCGTATCGCGCAGGCGCGGCTGGCGTTGTGCATCGAACTCGACCAGCTTGTAATCGGCCCCGGCCGGCACGCAATGCGCCGCCGTGAGCACGAGATCGCGGGCCACGGCGATGCCGGTACACGAGTTGCCGCGCGAGCCGACGATCATCACCGCCGCATGCGAGCCGGCAACGGGCTGTGCTCCGCCGACAAGAGCTGCGGCGGGTGCGGTGAATGCAACGAGCAGGGCGGGGATCAGTACGTGGGCGAGCATGGTCGTGGTTTGAAGCCTGCTTTCATGTGCGGTGTCAACGTGTTCGTTCCCTCTCCCCGTGAAACGGGAGAGTGGCGAGCGTGAGCGAGCCGGGTGAGGGGCATCGTGCCCAGGAAGAAGCCCCTCACCCGACATTCTCATTTTCACTCGAATGTCGACCTCTCCCCATCGAACTCGGTGTTCCCGAGTTCGAAAATCATTGAAGACCGAAGTCGGAAACATCCGACTTCGGTGAGCGGGGAGAGGTGACAACAACCACTGGATCAATATCCATGTCCGCCATTCTCTTGACGCCGCCGGCGCTCGAGCCGGTGACGCTTGCCGACGCCAAGCACTTCCTTCGCATCGAACATGACGATGATGACGACGTAATCGCCGCCTTAATCGCGTCGGCGCGTGTGCATGTGGAAGCCAAGACGCGCCGCGCGCTGATCACGCAGGTCTGGCGGCTGACGCGCGACATGTGGCCGGCGACGGGGCTGCTGCCGATCCTACCGGTGCCGTTGCGTGCGGTGACGGCCATCGGCGTCTATCGCGACGACGGCATGCTGCAGATGCTCGATGTGGATCTGTTTGATGTCGATGCTGGCGCTGCGCCCGCGATCCTGGCCTTCGACCGCGGTGTGCTGCCAAATCCGGGGCGGCCCTCAGGCGGCATCGAGATCGATGTCGAGGTCGGATACGGCGATGCCGCGGACGATGTGCCAGCGCCGTTGCGTCAGGCGATCCGGCTGCTGGTCGCGCACTGGTATGAGAACCGTCGCCTTGTCGCGGCAAGCGGCGAGGTCGCGTCGATGCCGGCATCGGTGTCGGCGCTGATCTCGCCATACCGGGTGCTGTCGTTATGAATGATCCCGGCAAGCTCAACCGCCGTCTGGTTCTGGAAGCGCCGGTGGAAACCGGCGACGGCGCGGGTGGCGTTGTGCGGAGCTATAGCGCCGTCGCGACGCTATGGGCGTCGGTGATGCCGGTGTCTGCACAGGAAGAGATCGAAGCGGCGCGCCTCGGCGCGCGCATCACCCATCGTATCGGTCTGCGCTTCTCGAACGACATCACCACGCGGCATCGATTCCGCGACGGCAACACGGTTTATCGCATCGTGTCGTTGCGCGATCGCGATGGGCGCAGGCGGTTTCTCGAGATCTCCGCGGAAGAGCGGGTCGACTGATTTTCAGGAGCCAGCCCATGTCCTCATCCACCGCCGCATTGCGCGCGGCAATCCATGACGCTTTGATCGCCGACACCGCGTTGGCGGCCATTCTCGGCGGCGCGAAGATCTATGACGAGCCGCCGCGCAACGCCGACTTTCCCTATGTGACGCTCGGCGAAACGCGGGTCAGCGATTACTCGGCAGGCGACGACACGCTGGAAGAACATCAGCTCACGCTGCACGCCTGGTCGCGGCAGGGCGGACACAAGGAAGCACACATGATCGCCGGTGCGTTGTTGCAGGCGCTGGACGATGCGCCGCTTTCGCCCGACGGGCATCAACTCATCAATCTGCGGTTCTCGCTCGCCGACATCCGGCGCGAGGCCGACGGCCGGACCTATCACGCACTGGTGCGCTTCCGTGCGGTAACCGAACCAGCATAGATCAAGAGGGCAATATGGCTGCACAAAAGGGCAAGGACCTGCTCATCAAGATGCATGACGGGGCCGGCTTCGTCACGGTAGCGGGATTGCGGTCACGGCGTATCGCGTTCAATGCCGAGACCATCGACATCACTCATGCGGAATCAGCCGGTCGCTGGCGCGAACTGCTGGACGGTGCGGGCATCAAGCGCGCCGGCATTTCCGGTCGCGGACTGTTCAAGGATGCCGCGACCGACGCGCTGATGCGCCAAACCTTCTTCGACGGCGCGGTGAAGACCTGCCAGGTGGTGATCCCGGATTTCGGCATGGTCGAAGGTGCATTCCAGATTACCAATCTGGAATTTGCCGGCGAGCATAATGGCGAAGTGACCTACGAGCTGGCGATGGAATCCGCCGGTGCGCTGACGTTTGCGGCGGTCTGATATGCCCAACAAACATCGTGGCGAAATCGCTGCCGAGATCGGCGGCGCGAAACGTACGCTGGTGCTGACGCTCGGCGCCCTGGCGGAACTGGAATCGGCGTTCGGTGCGGACGATCTCGCGGCCCTGGCGGAGCGCTTTGCGCGAGGCCGAATGCGCTCGCGGGATCTCGTCTGCATCATCGCGGCCGGCTTGCGTGGCGCAGGGGAGAGCGTGAGCGACGATGACGTTACGGCGATGAGCGTGCCGGATGGCGCGCAAGGCTATGTGCGCATCGCAGCCGAACTGATCGAAGCCACCTTCGGGCGGGCCGACGCATGACGGTGAGACCGTTTCCATGAAACCGTTTCCATGAAACCGTTTCCTTGGGACGAGGCGATCGGCTTCGGCATCGGCATGCTGCGGCTTTCGCCGAAGGATTTCTGGGCGATGACGCCGCGAGAGCTGGCGCTGGCGATCAAGGCGGTCACCGGCACGGTGCAGCCGATGCAGCGGCAGGATTTTTCAGACCTGATGACGAGATATCCCGATGGCCGATGACATTACGCCGCATATCGACGAACTGACGCTGGATGGCGCGCTGCAACGGGTCGATCTGCGCATGCGCGATATCCAGCGCAGCGCTGCATCCTTCGGCCGTTCGATGTCCAATGCCTTTTCGCAAAGCATCGTCGGCAGCCGTGGTTTTGAGGATGTGCTGAAATCGCTGACGCTGCGGTTGTCGGATTTGGCACTGAAGCTGGCGTTCAAGCCGATTGAAACGAGCCTGACGAAAGGTCTGGAGAGCATCCTGTCCGGGACAGCGGCATCGGCCGGAGCCATTACGCCGTTCGCAGCCGGCGGCGTGATCGGCACGCCAACCTATTTTCCGCTGACCGGTGGCGGCATGGGGCTAGCCGGTGAGGCTGGACCTGAGGCGATCATGCCGCTGGCGCGCGGCGCGGACGGCAAATTGGGCGTGAGAGCCGCGGGCGGCGGAGGCGCCAGCATCACGGTGAATATCGCGACGCCGGACGCAGAGTCGTTCCGGCGCTCGGAGGTCTATCTGACGTCGCAGATCGCGCGCGCGGTTGCGCGCGGGCAGCGGGGACTTTGAGCGTTTTCGAGCGAACACGCGTCGCAACAAAAGCAGCGCTCAGAGACGATCACGCAGCCCCTTCACGCCCTGATGTTCGGCACAATGGTCGCAGCAGAAGAACGTGCCGTCTTTCTCCATGCCGTGACCGACGATGCGGATGCCGCAATTCGCGCAGGTTGGCGCCAGTGCATGGATCGCGCATTCGAAACTGTCGTAGGTGTGGTTGATGCCATTCATCGTGACCTGAATGGCTTTGTCGTAATCGTTGCCGCAGGTTTCGCAGGTGGGCATCGCTCTCTCCCGGGTATGCGTGACCTATCTAAAATCGCGAAATCGAAAGCAGTTCCCGAAACCGGCCGGGCGTCGCGCGCGAAGGAGCCTGCATGGTCTCAGCCTTTCATGAAATCCTGTTTCCGCTCGACATCGCGCTGAACAGCGCCGGCGGGCCGGAGCGGCGGACGGAAATCGTCGCGGTCGCCTCGGGCCGTGAGGAGCGCAACGCGCGCTGGGCGCATTCGCGGCGGCGTTACGACGCCGGTTATGGCATCAAGACGTTCGAGGCGCTGTCCGAGGTGATCGCCTTTTTCGAGGAGCGGCGCGGCATGCTGCACGGCTTTCGCTGGCGCGACCGGCTGGATCATTCCTCCGCTGCGCCGGGCCATGCTGTGACACCGTTCAATCAGCCGATCGGCACCGGCGACGGCGAAACCGCGGGCTATTCGCTGCGCAAGACCTATGGCGGCAGCTTTGCGCCTTATCACCGGCCGATCGTGAAGCCGGTGAGCGGCAGCGTGCGTGTCGCCGTGAACGGCGCGGAGGTCGAGGAGGGTGTTGCTTTCGCGTGCGATGTGACGACCGGCGTGGTGACGTTTCTCGACGGTCACGTTCCGGATGTCGGAGATACGATCACGGCCGGATTTCTGTTCGATGTGCCGGTGCGGTTCGACACCGATTATCTGGAGGTGGATCTGTCCGCCTTCGCCGCGGGCGCGATCCCGAAGATCCCGCTGGTGGAGATCAGGCTTTAACAATCACGCTTGTTCCGCTCATGCCCGCGAAGGCGGGCATCCAGA
>JAFAFP010000213.1 GCA_023423415.1 Pseudomonadota bacterium
TTTGCGCCCCCCTCCCGGGGGGGCCCGAAGCTGTTGGGCGAAATTGAATTCCGATCCGGATCAGCAGCGGCGAACGCTGCGGACCACGACCGTGCCGTTCGGCTTTACAATGCGTTCTTTGACCACGCGGCAGGCCGGCGCGACATAGACGCGCCGCGGCGCAACAACCACAGGGCCAACGGCGGGTCCGCAAACCTGACGGGTTGTCACGACAACGCGGCCGCCGGGGCGAACAACGCGATCCTTCACGATGCGGCAGGCCACCTGTTCAACATGATTTGGCGTGGCAATAGCCGGCGCAGCCATGCGCGCCTGGGCGGCCGGAGCCGCAAAGAGTGTGGCCAGGATCGCGGTGGTTGCGGCGATCGCAGCGAAAGTGAAGCGCATTCGAAATCTCCCATTGGATGTCGCCCGGCCGACAGTGTCGCGGGCACAGCATACGTTCCGCATGATTCGGACGTTTCTTTGAAGTGCTAATGAACGCTCGTTCAATCTTGAAAGATTTCAAGCGAGTCGGCGTCTGAACCTCGCTCCTTATTCAAGCTTGATATCGCCATCCACCTCATGCGTCAGTCCTATCGAGTCAATCGTTAACACCATCTTGGCAGGCAGCTTCTCGTTTCCTTTGAGAGAGCCGTTCTCGAGCGCGCTGCGAATGGCCTTTTCGATTTCGCGCTGAGAGGTGACACCGACTTCCTTGAGATATTTCCGGATCGAGGTGTTGAGGGCATCTTCATTCATTGGGCGTCTCCATGGGCTCATAGGGCATGCCTGAAATTTAGACTCGAAGGCGGCAATCCGCTATGAGCGGCGGGTGCGGCGTGCGGCGCTAAGACCGTGGGAGGACGGACCTGACATGACGACCGGGATAATCGACCGTGCGCATCGCCGCGCCTGGCGCCGGACGATTGCCGCCAAACTCCTTATCGCCTTTGCCGTGATCGCGGCGATGACCGCAATTGCCGGGCTGCTGGCCGGCCTGCAATTCAGCCGCATTGAAACGGCGATGGGCAAGTTCACCAACGAGAGCCTTCCGGCCGTCAAATATTCGCTCGCGGTCGAATCGAATGCGCGTGCCATCGCCGCCTCCGGGGCGGAACTGGCCGCGGCGAACACCGAGCTTCAGCGCTTTTCCCGCATGAGCGAGGCGACCGAACGGATCGGCCGGCTTTGGTCCACGCTGTCGCAGTTGCGTTCGGTGATGGGCGATAGCGAGACGATCGAAAAGCTGCAGGCGCGGATTGCCAAACTCGACAGCAGCCTCGGTGAGCTCGATCGCACGATTGGCGAAAAGATCGCCGTGTCGTCCCACCTCGACAACGCCATGGCGCGCGTCACGCAGAACAGCGCAGGCCTCGCCGAACGCCTGCTGCAGCTATCGTCGCAAAGCGAGACAGCGCAGGCCGCGTTGGTCGCGATGCGCGCCGACACTTTCCGTTCGGCCGGTCTGCTGTACCAAGGCGCCACGTCCATGTCGTCGCTGGTGGTGTCGGCCTCACAGGCGCAATTTGAATCGCTGATCTCGCGATTCGAGGCCGCGTTCAAGACACTGTCGGAAGACCCGTCGTTGTCCCGTGCGCAACTCGACGACCTGAATGCGGCGGTGCGCTCGGTCCTGTCGTTCGGAGCCAAGCCCGGCGGTGTGTTTGCCCTTCGGGAAGCCGATCTCGCGCAGCGCGGAAACGCCAGGAAATTGCAGACCGCCATGGATGAGGCGACTGTAGACATGGAGGCGCTTGTCCTCGGTCTCGTCGCGCGCGCCGAAGCCAGCGCTGCGAACACCATGGCGCTGACCACCCATGCCATCGAGACCACCCGCTACTGGCTGATGGCGATCTCGATCACGAGCGTTGTTCTTGCGGCCCTGATCGCCTGGCTGTTTGTCGTGCGGTACGTGATCGCGCGGCTGCGCCAGGTCACCAGCAGCATGCTGGCGGTGGCAAGCGGCCAGCTCGATACCTCGTTGCCGCCGACAACCCCCGATGAACTCGGCGACATGAGCCGTGCATTGATCGTGTTCCGCGACAATGCGCGCGAAATCCGCCATGCGCATGAGGAGGCAGAGGCCGCGCGCCATCAGGCGGAGGCGGCGTCACGCACCAAGTCGGCCTTCCTTGCCAATATGAGCCACGAATTGCGCACGCCGCTGAACGCCATCATCGGCTACAGCGAAATCCTGCGCGAAGATGCGCAGGATCGCGACGATAAGGCGAGCGAGGCAGATCTCGTCAAGATCGAGACCGCCGGCAAGCATCTGCTTGGTCTGATCAACGACATTCTCGATCTGTCGAAGATCGAAGCCGGTCGCATGGATCTGCATTTCGAGAACGTCGATCTGCACAAATTGCTGTCCGAGGTGCGGATGCTGGTGACGCCGCTGATGGACAAGAACGGTAACACCTTCGAGGTCGAAGCGCCGGCCGATATCGGCGTGATGCATGTCGATCTGGTGAAGCTGAAACAAAGCCTGATCAACATTCTCAGCAATGCGGCGAAATTCACCAAGGATGGCGTTGTGAAGCTGACGCTGTCCAAGGACGTGTCGGAGCCGCGCAAACCAATGTTCCGTTTCGCGGTGAAGGACTCCGGCATCGGCATGAACGAGGAGCAGGTCGGCCGGCTGTTCCAGGCCTTCACGCAGGCCGATGCCTCGACGACCCGAAACTATGGCGGTACCGGCCTGGGGCTGACCATCACCAAGCATTTCTGCACCATGCTTGGGGGCGACATTGTCGTGACCAGCGCACCGGGACATGGTTCGACCTTCACCATCATCCTGCCGGATGGCGGCAAGACCGCTTCGGTTGAGCGCACCGAAACCGCCCCTTCCATCAGCGGCGATGCATCCGGGAAGACGGTGCTGATCGTCGATGACGACCCGACGGTGCATGACGTATTGCGCGCAACGATCGCCAAGGAAGGCTATCGCCTGCTCCATGCCTATGATGGTGCGCAGGCACTGGAGATCGCGCGCAACGAGCGTCCCGATGTCATTACCCTCGATGTGATGATGCCGAAGCTCGACGGTTGGACTGTCCTCGGCAAGTTGAAATCCGAACCGGCGCTGGCGCCGATCCCGGTGATCATGCTGACGATCGTGGACGAGCGCACCACCGGTTACTCGCTCGGCGCGGCCGAGTACATGACCAAGCCGGTGGACCGCAACCGCTTGCTCGAGCTTCTGCGACGCTTCGCGGCCAAATCACGCGAAGCTGTGGTTCTTGTCGTCGATGACAGCGATGAGGTGCGCGCCGTGGTGCGTTCCACCGTGGAGAAGGCCGGTCTGAAGACGGTGGAGGCGGAGAACGGACAGGCGGCTCTCGACTGGCTCGGCAAGAATCCTCCTCCTGCCTTGGTGCTGCTGGATCTGATGATGCCGGTGATGGACGGCTTCACATTCCTCGAACGGGCGCAACAGGTGCCGGCGCTGGCACGCGTTCCCGTCGTCGTGCTGACCGCCAAGGACCTGACCGAAGCCGAACGACGCGTCATCAACGAGCGTACTTTGCTTGTCCTCACCAAGGGCGCGCAGCCGCTGTCATCGCTGGGCTCTGCCCTTGCCGCGATTGCGCGGCGGCCGGCCGAGGCGGCGGAATGAGTTTCTGATCGCCGTCATACCGGGCTGCCCAACTCGGCGTATCCCGGAATGACAAGTTCTTTAAGCTAAAGAGTTCCCCGAATGCCCAAAATCCTGCTCGTCGAAGACAATGAAATGAACCGGGACATGCTGTCACGGCGCCTGTTGCGCAATGGCTTCGAAGTCCTGATGGCGGTGAACGGGCAGGAAGGCGTTGATATGACGCGAAGCGAAAAGCCGGACCTCGTGCTGATGGACATGAGCCTGCCGGTGATGGATGGCTGGGAAGCCACGCGTACGTTAAAGGCTGACAACGCGACCAGGACGATCCCGGTCATCGCATTGACCGCTCATGCGATGGAGACGGATCGTGAACAGGCCATGCAGGCCGGTTGTGACGATTTCGACACCAAGCCGATCGAGTTGCCGCGATTGCTCGGCAAGATCAATGCGCTGTTGCCGAAATGAGCAACACGCCTGACAAAGAGGCTGCGCGGCTGCACAATGCGTTGCGCGCACATCTGCGTCAGGAATTCGTCGCGCCAGTTGCCGCGATCATTGGCTTCACGGACATCGTCATTGAAGATGCCGAGCAAGCGGGGCTGACGGACTATCGCGCCGATCTCGATCGTATCCGCAGCGCAGGCATCGCCTTACAGAGTTTGCTGGATACGATCCTTCGTCAGGATGGCGATCCCCACGATATCGAAGACTACCGTTCCAAGCTGCGCCACGATCTGCGTACGCCAATCAACGCCGTGAAGGGCTATGGCGAGATGATCCTGGAGGATGCGCGCGATGGCGGCCATGTTTCGTTGTTGCCCGATCTGGAAAAGCTGCTGATTGCGGCCGATGACATGCTGGTGCGGATCGATGCGCTGGTCGAGTTTTCTGGCCAAGGTTCGCTTGAAGGTGCGCAGGACCAGCTCTCGTTTGCTGAGGCGTCGCGCGTGGTCGATGCGCTGCGTTCGGCACAATCGGCCTCCGCACAGCATACGATCGCTGGGCAGGTTCTTGTTGTCGACGATAATGCCTCCAACCGGGATTTGCTGGCGCGACAGCTTGCGCGCGATGGCCATGCAGTGACCGCCGCGGTATCGGGCCGGGAGTGCCTCACGCTTGCCGGCGAGCGCAGCTTCGATCTCATTTTGCTCGACGTGCTGATGCCGGAGATGAGTGGCTACGAAGCTTTGAGCAGGCTCAAGCAAGATCGCCGCACCGTAGATATTCCAGTGATCATGATTTCTGCGCTCGATGAAATGGATTCGATCGTGCGCTGCATCGAAGCAGGTGCTGTCGATTATCTTCCCAAGCCGTTCGCCCCGGCGCTGTTGCGTGCCCGTATCCGCTCGTCGCTGGAGAACAAACTCCTGCGCGACCGCGAACGCAAGATGATGGAAGAGCTTCGGCTTGCGAAGGAGCAGAACGAGACGCTGTTGCTGAGCATCCTGCCGAAAGCCGTGGTGGAACGGATCAACGACGGCGCCGGCATGGTGGCCGATCATATTCCGGAAGCCACCATTCTGTTTGCCGATATCGTGAATTTCACGCCGTTCTCAGGCACGCTGCCAGCCTCGGATGTGGTTGGCGTGTTGAACCGGATCTTTTCCGCCTTCGACCGGCTGGTCGAGCAGTTCGGCGCGGAGAAGATCAAGACGATCGGCGATGGCTATATGGTGGCGGTCGGCATTCCGGAACCGCGTGACGATCACGCCGAGGTGGCGGCCTGTCTTGCGCTCGAAATGCTGGCGACACTGGCTGTCATTCGCGATGAGATCGGGGCGCCGATCCAGTTGCGGATCGGCCTGCATTCGGGACCGGCGGTGGCGGGGGTGATCGGCGAGCGCAAATTCGCCTATGACATCTGGGGCACCACTGTGAATATCGCCAGCCGTATGGAATCGCACGGTGCGCCGGATCGTGTGCATGTGTCGAAGGCAGTCGCCGACCGCCTTGCCGACCAGTTCAAGATTGTGCCGCGTGGTGCGCTTGAGGTGAAGGGCGCCGGACTGATGGAAACGTTTTTCATCGAAATGTTGTGATCGCTTTTCGGCGCAAGATTTGCGGCGGCTTTCTAGGGTTTGGGTTCCCGGAGTTCATTTGATGACGCGCGGCCATGCCGCAATCGATGACGGCCGCTGACGAATTGCAACGGGCGGACGCAAGACCTATTCTTTCTTGAAAATCAGGCGGCCGCCCATCGTGCGGCGAGGCTCTACGACAAGACCTCACGGCGGACGGTTTGCGTATCGGAGGTCACGCCATGTCCATTGCTCCCAGACTTCAGGAATATCTGGCGGCTCAAAATATCGCGTACCGCGAGATTCCGCACGAACCCACCATGTCGTCCAATCGCACGGCGCAGGCATGCCACATCTCGGGCGATTCCCTTGCCAAAGGCATCGTGTTGCGGCGTGATGGCGGCTACATGCTAGCCGTCATGCCGGCGTCGCACAGGCTGCGTCTTTCAGATTTGAAGACAAGACTCGGTGAGGATGTCGAGATGGCCGATGAAGCGGAAATCAATCGGCTGTTCGGCGATTGCGCGAATGGTGCGATTCCGGCCGTTGGCAAATGCTACGGATTGGATGTCATCGTCGATGACAGCATCGAAACGCAGCCGGATATCTATATGGAAGCCGGCGATCACGAGACGCTGCTTCAAATGAGTGGCGCCGAGTTTGCGCGCCTGACCGCGCATGCCCGGCATGGACGCTTCAGTGCGCATGATTGAAGGCTTGTGATCGTGTGCTTCGGCGCGGGATCGATGGGCGGGATTGATCCGCTCGTATCTCTCGCAGGAAGGGATTTATGACCTCGGTTAGGAATGGTGCCCCTGGCCGGAATCGAACCAGCACTCCTTGCGGAACTCGATTTTGAGTCGAGCGCGTCTACCAGTTCCGCCACAGGGGCTACGCCGCAAAAAGGAGACTTCCGGGCGCGGGGACGGGCTGAATTCTGCCATCCCGGCGGCAGACATAAGGGGATCGCTTGCGCCGATCAAGCGGGAATCGGCGCGGGTCGCGGCCGGGGGCTGCAATCGCAGGCCTGTGTCTTGACGGCGCGCCGGCTTTCCCTTGAAACCGGAGCCAACCGCCCGCCATCGGCGGACAATGCAGGACTGACATGAACCAGCCTCTGAGCCTGATCGAAGACATGAAGCGTGATGAGCCGGTGAAGCTGGCGGCGGGTGCCGTTCTGCTGCTGGGCCTGGCGACAATCGGCGGGGCCTGGTTCTTCCAGCTCGTGATGGGGCTGCCACCCTGTCCGCTCTGCCTTGAACAGCGCTATGCCTATTATTTCTCGATCCCGCTGGCGATCCTGGTGCTGCTTGGCGTGTCGTTCGGCGCCTCGCGCAAGGTGCTGGTGGCGGCGCTGGCCGTGATCGCGCTCGGCATGCTGTGGAATGCGGGGCTTGGCGCCTATCACGCCGGCGTCGAATGGAAGTTCTGGCCGGGTCCGCAGGACTGTTCGGGTGGACTGACCGATCTCGGCACCGCGGGCGGCCTGCTCGACAAGCTCCAGTCGATCCGGGTCGTGCGTTGCGACGAAATTCCGTGGAGTTTTCTCGGCATCTCGCTGGCCGGCTACAACGCGATCATCTCGCTGGTCTTGTCGCTGATTGCGGCCTGGGGGGCGCTTGCGGCTTATCGCACGCTGCCGGCCCCGGAGAAGCTGACGTAAGCGTCGGGGCTATCGCGATAGTGAGAAATAGACTTCGCTGCCGAGCGAGGGGAACAGCGAGCCGAACGCGACATTCAGCCTGAGCCACAGCGACGAGTTCTCGATCGCCTTGCCGTTGTTACGGGCGAGGAACGAGCCAGACAGGAACGCGACTTGCAGGCCGTGGGCGTCGGCGAATTGCTCGATCCGTTCCGGCGAGATCACGCTGACATGACCGAAGCGCCCGGCATTCTTGGCGAGGCGCTTTTCATAGCCGAAATCGGCAACCACTTTCGGCATGGTCGGCGAGCCGCCGGTCATGATGCCGTCTGATTTCAGGAAGGGCAGGAATGCACCGAGACAGGCTTCCGGCGCGTGCAGATGCTCGAGCAGATGCAGGAAGATCATCGCATCATACTGACGGTCGAGCGGCGGCCTTGCACTGCCATCGACATTGAACTGCGTGTAGCCGGTATATCCCAGGTCCAGCAGTTGGGCCTCGTCGGCCTTCACATCAACGGCATGCCAGCACGAGGCAATGTCCGGGATCTTCCGCTCGCGTGACGGATCCATGAAGGCCAGCATCTGTCCACGATCGACGCCGACTTCCAGCACATCGATCGGGCGGCCGAGCTTTTGCGCATGGGCTTCGAGAAGATGGCGGATGAACCAGTACCGCAGATACCGGAGCGGATATTTCGTCACTGCATCGTCGGGATGGAACTTCCGCATCATCGGCTCGACGACCGAGAACGCATCGACGCTCCAGCCTGCGGGCCAGAATCGAGACGGAAGCGACGTGGAACCGTAATGCATGGTTTTCTGCCTTACGGAATGATCGCAACGGGGATCAGGATCGCCGCCACCACAAGATTTGCCAGCGCGATCTCGCGAGAACCGCCGCGTACGGCCATCACCGCCAGGGCGACGAGCAAAGCAATCAGCGTTTGAGTTGCGATCAGTTCAAAACTCGTGATCAGCGTCAGTCCAAGAACGCCAATGAAAGCGCCGCAGACATAACGCGGATAAAAGCCGAGGCCACAACGATCAAACACGGATTTGGCGGCCAGATTGCCGGTCAGAATCAGCGCCGAGATGAGCAGGAGAACAAACGGCAGCGTCTTGTCGAGAAACAGGAACGGCCCGCTAAGAAAAACTGGAATTTCCACAGAGGTTCCGCCGCGCCGCTGTTTCGGAGATGCTTGTTTGCATAACAATGTTTTGTGCGCGTAAGCAAGTGAATACGGCGACCGGAACTATCGCCAAGCGGTCGAACGGAGCGGCTGCTTGGGCGCGCTTTATCCCGCAGTTAGGTCTGTGAAATTGGTATTATAATAATTTAGGTTTCTCCAGGATCCGCGGGACTTCCTGAGTTGAAGCGATCTTTCGGCGCCAGCCAGCTCGGCCGCCAGCGCAGGGGCCGTGGTGGCTCGGACAACGCCGTCACGCGATCATGGTAGATGTTTAAGAAATCGTCGCTATCGAACCTTCAGGCCAATTGAAATCGAGTGGAAAAGCCCGGAGATCTCATGCGCTACATTGACGTTTTCAATCATTTCTTTCCGAAGCCTCTTTGGGATCGCATGCTGCAATCGGACGGCGCGGCCAAGGACATCGGCAAGCGCATGCGGGGCATTCCCTGCATTTACGATCTCGAAGAGCGCTTCCGGGTGATGGATCAGTTCACCGCGAAGAATTACACGCAGGTCATTTCGCTCGGTATGCCGCCGCTGGAGGCTTTCGGCCAGGCGGCGCAAGTCGAGGAGTTTGCCAAGCTCGGCAATGACGGCATGGCCGAACTCGTCCAGAAATATCCTGATCGTTTCGTCGGCTTCCTCGCCTCCCTGCCGATGAATTCGCCGAACGCCGCGAAGGAAGCGGAGCGTGCCTTCGCCCTCGGCGCCAACGGATTGCAGATCCACACCAATATCAACGGTCTGCCGCTGGACGACGAACGCTTCTTCCCGGTGTTCGAAACCGCGGCGAAACACAACAAGCCGGTGTTCCTGCATCCCTCTCGCGCCGCCGCGGACCTCCCCGACTACAAGAGCGAGTCGAAGTCCCTGTACGAAATCTGGTGGACGTTCGGCTGGCCTTACGAAACATCCGCTGCGATGGCGCGGCTGGTGTTTTCCGGTCTGCTGGACAGATTGCCGGAATTGAAAGTGCTGGCGCATCATCTCGGCGCGATGGTGCCGTTCTTCGAAGGCCGCGTGGGTCCGGGTATGGACCAGCTCGGAAAGCGCACCTCGGACGAGGACTATTCTCTGCTCCTCAAGAAGCTCAAGAAGCGTCCGCTCGACTACTTCAAGGATTTTTACGCCGACACCGCCGTGTTCGGCTCGTTGCCGGCGACACAATGTGGTCTCGCCTTCTATGGCGCGGAACGCGTGCTGTTTGCATCCGACAGCCCGTTCGATCCGGAGAAGGGGCCTGGCTATATCCGCGACACGATCGCCATCATGGAGAAGCTTGACCTGTCGAACGAAGATCGCGAGAAGATCTGCTTCAGAAATGCGGAGAAGCTGCTGGGGATCGCTTCACGCTGAGCGGCGACGCTTCTCTGTGACGACCAATTGCGAGGCCCGGCTTTTGCCGGGCCTTTTTCTTTTCGAGCGGTAAGGTGCGAAGCGATGCCAGATTTCCTGACCGATGGCCCCAAAGACGCGACAGCGACTATCCTGCTCGCACACGGGGCAGGCGCGCCGATGGACTCGGCATCGATGACAGCGATCGCGCAGGCACTGGCTGGCGTGGGCTTTCGCGTTGTCCGATTTGAATTCGACTATATGGCGAGCCGACGGGCGTCCGGCGTGAGAAAGCCACCGCCCCGCGCCGAAACCCTCGTGTCGGAATACGCGACTGCGATTGAAGCGCTCGGTACAAAAGGTCCGCTCATCATCGGCGGTAAATCCATGGGTGGTCGCGTCGCCAGCATGCTTGCCGATGAGTTCTTCGCGTCCCAGCGGGTCAGCGGACTCTTGTGCCTCGGCTATCCCTTTCATCCACCGGAGAAGCCGCAGCAGTTGCGAACCGCGCATCTCGTGGACTTGAAGACGCCGACGTTGATTGTGCAGGGAACGCGCGATCCGTTCGGGACACGTGACGAGGTGCCAGGCTACTCGCTTTCGGACAGCATCAAGATCCATTGGTTGGAAGATGGCGATCACGACCTGAGGCCCCGAAAGAGCGTTTCAGGCTTTACGATGAAAGATCACCTCAATGAATTGTCGGCGACGGTGCGTGATTGGGTAGCTACGCTGCCAGTCCAAGTGAAATGAAATTCTATCGATTGCGACATCGCTAGAATTCGAGAACATCGAGCCTTCTGCGCGGACGCAACTGAGAACGAACGTGCTCCGCGCTCTCGAAATACGACATTCCATTTCATTGACTGAGATGGCTGCGAGCTTACCGTTGAACATCTCAAGCGCGCATCGCGTGACTATTCAACGGAGTCAAATTATGTCGCAGTCTTTCGACATTCGCATTTCACCCAACCCGCCGGTCTTTGATCTTCCTGTGCTTGTCGCGCGCGAACACAAGTTGTTCGAAAAACACGGCGTCAATCTCAGCTACGCCGCCAACTACAGCGATCGCGAGCAGATCGACAGTCAGAATCATCCGATACCGCTGGTGCGCTTGAAGGAGTCGCTGTTCGAGTCCGGCAAGGCTGATACTTACAATGTGTGCGAATGGGGCAGTGTGGATCGCATCGAGCGCGGCGAAGCGGGACGTGCGAAGATCGCCGCCCTGCGTCCGGCCGTTGCGGCGCAAGCTATTCTGACGTTCGATCCGGCGCTGCAGACGCCGCGCGATCTCGTCGATGTCACGATCGGCATCAACGATTTCACGGGGTCGCACTATACGACCCTGCAATTGCTCGATGGCGCCATCGGCCGTGAGCATGTGAAGACGACGCATATCGGCGAGCCGGGAACGCGCTACGAGCAGCTCAAGTCCGGCAAGATCCGTGTCGCCACCTTGATGGAGCCGTATATCTCGCTCGCATTGAAGGAGGGCGCGCATATCGTGGCGCTGACCTTCTACCGCGGCGCGGAGGTGATCAGCCCGCGATTCACCGACGAACAGCGCAACGCCTATTTCGCGGCGCTGAACGAGGCAGTCGATCTCATCAACCAGAACTTCGGCCGCTACGCGCATTACATCACGGCGATCACCAAGGGCCGGCTGGAGCCGAACGAGCTCGGCAGGCAGTTCGTCCACTACACGCATGTCGAAACCTACGCGCAGGAGAAGTTCGACAATGCGTATAACTGGATGGTCGATCGCGGACTGTCGCAGGGACAGAACAGCCACGCCTCGCTGGTCGTCAACTGACTATTGGCGTGTATGGCAATGCAGACCCGGCGTGACATCATTAGCCGCGCGGCGCTCGCTTTTGCGGGCGCCAGCATCGGCAGCAGTCTTGGAACTCTGATCGCTCCTTCAGGGTTCGCCAGTGCGTTCGCAGCGGCAAGCACGACGGTGCGAGTGACCGACGGCGGACCCGGGACAGCAGGCGCCATCTGGCGTC
The DNA here is from genome assembly GCA_023423415.1 of Pseudomonadota bacterium. GTDB lineage: Bacteria > Pseudomonadota > Alphaproteobacteria > Rhizobiales > Xanthobacteraceae > Pseudorhodoplanes. The sequence continues at coordinate 11,778 of JAFAFP010000213.1, forward strand.
CGCTGATTGATAGCGGCGCCGTGAAGCGGCCCGATGATCTTGCCTTCGAATGGGTGAAGGGGGCGCCGGGTCAGGTGCAATTACAGTTGACCACGGGTGCGGCGAATATCGGTGTTTTCGGCGCATTGGGTGTCGCCGAAATCGCGCCGCGCGGCAGCGACATCGTGATCTTCGCGCCTGCATTGAACAATCACGGACGATGGATCGTGCGCGACAACGCACCTTACAAGTCGCCGCGCGATCTCATCGGCAAGACGATCGCCACCCAGCATGAGGCCAGCGATACGTATCGCCATGCGCGGCTGGCCGGATTGCTGCACGGCATCGACCTCAAGAAGGACGTCAAGGTCGTGTTTGGACCGCCAACGGCGAATGTAGCTCTGTTCGAACGCGGCGACGTCGATGCGGTGATCACGATCGAACCGACCGCAACGCGCTTGATCGCGCGCGGTGCGCGGGAGATTGCGCGCGTCGGCGATATGTGGCGCGAAGCGACCGGTGATCAGGCGCCGTTGTTCCTGATCGGCTTTGCCGCGCATCGGCAATGGGCGGAAAAGAACCGGAAGGTCACGGCCGCCGTTACGGAGCTGTTCGCCGATCTGCACCGGCAACTCAAGGCGAGGCCTGAACGGCTCTCGGAACTGCATCAGGATTTCGGCATTCCTGCGAATGAGAAAGCGGCGATTGAGCTGCTGCCGAAGCGGCTGATCGATATTTACGCGACCGACTGGAACAAGGATGTCTTCGCCAATATCGACCGTCAGATCGATGCGGCCGTGAAGGCAGGCATCCTTTCGGAAAAGCCGGCGAAGCCCGTTTACGATCCACGTCTGTCGGCAAGCGGTTGACGGCATGGCGATCACTGATGTTCCGGTTCGTACGACAGCGGCTGACGGAAAAGACGGATGGCCGCGATTGATCACAAACGATGTTGCCGTGCGCGTCCTGCCAGGCCTTGTATTTTGCGTGCTGCTCGCCGCGAGCTGGGAGGTGATGGCGCGCGTGCAACAAAGTCCGCTGATCCCTGATCTCGGCGACATCTGGCTCGAACTGAAATCCATCGTCATCAGCGGAGAGGCGGCGGCCGATATCGGAACGACGCTTGGCCGCATCGCCCTCGGCTTCCTGCTGGCCTTCGGCATTGCGATCGCGGTCGGTCTGGCGTCGACGCGCAATCGCATCGCGCGCTATTTCTTCGAGCCGGCTTTGCTGCTGGGACTTACGGTGCCGGGCCTCGTCTGGGCGCTGCTCTGTGTCATCTGGTTCGGTTTGAGCCTGAAAACTTCGGTGTTCGCGATTGCGCTCGGCATCGCGCCGGCGCTTGCAGTCAGCATTTCGCATGGTTTGAGCGCGGTGGATGCGCAACTGATCGAAGCAGCCCATGTCTATCGTCTCTCGCGTTGGGCGCGGCTGCGCTATCTGTGGCTGCCGGCGATCCTGCCATTCCTGACCAGCGGCGCGCGGCTTGCATTTTCGTTGGCGTGGAAGGTCGTCGTTCTGGTCGAGGTGTTCGGTCTTTCGACCGGAGTTGGATATCGGCTGAACTCCGCCTTCATCTCGCAGAATGTCGCTGCGGTGCTGGCGTGGACGGTGGCCTTTGCGGTCGTTGTAGCAGTCATCGAGTTCGGCTTCTTTCAGGTGGTCGAGACGCGGCTCAATCGCTGGAAGCGAGAGGCTCGGGTATGAGCGCCAACATGCGTTTTCGCCATGTCACGAAATATTTTCAGCGTCCCGGCGACGTTGCGCCGCAAGCGGTGCTGGAGAATTTCTCGCTCGATGTCGCGCCTGGCGAATTGGTGGCGCTGGTTGGCGCCTCCGGCATCGGCAAGACGACGCTGTTGCATCTGGCAGCCGGTCTGGAATGGCCGGACGAAGGTGAGGTCGAGATCGGGGCGAGTGGGCGCGCCGCGCGCATCGGTATTGTGTTTCAGCAACCGCGATTGTTCGAATGGCTGAAGGTCGGGCGCAACATCGACATCGCGGCGGAGGCCGCCGGCATCGACGGCAGAATCGGGCGGCAGATCCTGACCGAGGTCGGGCTGTCGGACTATGCCGACGCTTATCCGTTATCCCTGTCGGGAGGTCAGCGGCAGCGTGTTGCCATTGCGCGAGCCTTCGCGGTCAATCCGGATATCGTCCTGCTGGACGAACCGTTCAGCGCGCTCGATGAGCTGACGGCGCGCAAGCTGCGCATCCTATTGCAGCGGTTGTGGCATCAGCACAAGCCGAGCGGTCTGCTTGTGACGCACAACACGCTGGAAGCATCGCTTCTCGCCGATCGCATCGTGGTCCTTGCGGGTCGTCCGGCCCGTATCGAGACGGTTGTCGAAGTCGACAATCCGCGTCCGCAAAGTGCGGAGGATCCAGCCGTATTTCAGCGGCACCGCTCGATCATCGCAGCGTTGGAGAGAATTGCAGCCTAGAGCCTTTCCGGCTTTGATAGAATCAAAGCCGGGGCTCTAGCTTCTTATTTTGACGCGTTTTCTTCACGCGAACCGGTACCCCACTTCGCTCGAAAACGCTCTAGCCGCTACGCTTGGCGACAACGGCTGGATGTTGGAACGTGTCAGCGCGACGAGAGGAAGGCCGCAACGGTGGGATCTTCCCTCAGCCGGCGTAAGTCCTCGTCGTCCGGCAGTTGCGGGCGATCGCGCTCCACATTGACCATGCAGAGAAAGCCCATCGGCTCCTCGCCCTTGGTGCGGAACTGATGCCAGGTCATCGGCGGGATGTGGACCAGGTCAAAGGCCTTGACCGCTTTGACCTCGTTACCCACGAGCACGTCAGCCTCGCCGCGCAGGATCATCACCCCGTGAACATGCTGGTGACGCTCCAGTGTGGAATACCCCCCCGGCGCGACCTCGAAATAGCGCATCTCGCAACGCAGGTCCGGGACATCGAACAGAACCTGACGGGTGATGGATTTGAACGGCGCCGAGCCTTCTTCCTTGTAGGGAAGGAATGCCACATTCTCCCACCGATAGTTCGTGAGAAAGGCGCGGAACGGATCCGCAAGTTTGCTTTCAGGTTTGTCCATCGTTGTTACGCAGATTGATGCCGTGCGACCGCATCGACGAACGCGGCGGTCTCTTGTGTGATGCGTGCGCCGGCCGACAGAAGCCCGCCGCCGATCAGCACGATCACGTCATTCCCGTAGAATTGCAGCATTTCAGCGACGCGGTCGAGGGTCATGCCGCCGGCCGGCACCGGCACAGTCGCGGGAAAACTGCCCCAAGGCTTTAATGCGGCGTCGGCCAGTTGCCGGCATTCGGCGGGCGAATAGCCAAACCGGCCGCCGTGATTGGGAAACACCGTCGCATCAGAGCCCAGGAGACGGAATAGCTTGCCCAGCAGCAGCGGCGGGGCGATGCGCGCTGCGCCCGACATGGATGGATGCGTCATGAAGGCGATATCGGGGTTTTCGCGCACGAGCGTGTGGAAGGCCGCCACCCCCGTCACCATGGGCGCGATCAGGACCGCGTCGATCCCTTCACCACGGACGATCTCGATCTGACGGCGTAGCTGATCGAGATTGCCCGACAGCGACGGCAGATAGCCGGTCTTCCCGCCATCGCCCGCGCGCGCTTCACGCACAGCCTCGGCGATGCGCGGTACGCGCTCGGCAAATGGACTGTAAGCCTGATCGGCGAGACCATGGTCGTCCTTGATGAAATCCAGACCGCCGCGCGCCAGTTGTCCGGCGAGTTCAGCAAGCTCGCGCGCACTGGAGCCCTGCGGTTTGAGTGCCGAGCAGGTCAGTGCGCGCTGGCCCGCGCTCACACGTGCACGCAGGCCAGGAAGCCCATGGCGCGGACCGCCAAAAGCGGTCAGCATTTCATCGGGAAAGGCAGCATCCTTCAGCAGCACATCGGGATGCATCGACGTGTTGCCGAACAGCATATTGAATAGCTGTCCCGCTTCCATCCCCGTAGTGGCGACGGCAAGGCCGATAGTGACTTCGAACACACCGTTGCCAAGCTCGGTGATGGTGTCCACGCGGCCGACGATATCGTCCAGCACAGCGCGGTTGGAAATTGCGCCGAGTGGCATTTCCACGCTCTGCTCGACGGCAATGCCTTCCGCCCGCGCGGCGATGCGGGTGGCGGCATCGGTCACATGATAGACCGCAGTCATGCGGAGATCGGCAGATGCTTGCTGGCCTGGCATCAAACAGGCCGTGAGTGACTTATCCAATTGCAGACGCCCCCTAGCGTCGTTTCAGAGACAAAGGCCCTTTGCTGCCCGGAAATCGCAGCAATAGCCTTGCATTGCAAGCGTGGCGTTTCGATAGGTCAGCGACACGGCTCCGGAAAGGCGTTCATCGTTCGCCCGGCTCGACCATCGACAAGCGCAGCTTGGCGTGCTTGCCGCCATTGATCGCGATTGCGGTCGATCACGAGCGGCGGCACATTGATTGACCATCCATTCTAAAAAAAAGTCCGACAGGAGCACACCGCAAATGTCTTTCGCTGCGGCGCTCGTCGCTCGCGAGGACATTACAATAACGTAACGTTGCGGATATGGGGTGGCCAAGCCGGTCGATCTTGTTTGTAATGACCGGGAAGCGTTGAGAGCTTCCAGCGACATAACAAGCGGGAGGGAACTTTGGGCGGACTGTCTTTGATCTTTGCATTCGTGGCGTTTACGACGGTCGGCGAAACAGTCGCAGTTGTCATTGGGCTGGTGGCCGATCGCATCAATGAGAATTTCAGCCTGATGCTGTTTTTCGCAATTTCCGTTGTCGTCATTGGCGCGGCTTGGCCGCTTGCGGTCAGAGTGACAAACAAGGCCGGCGCTTAGATTTTCGTAAGCGTAACAGCAGAATCGGACTCAGTAAGAGCAGGCAGCGTCGTTGCGGCGAGCGCGGCCATTACGGTTCGAGTTCGGTGTCCCAATAGAGATAATCCATCCAGCTATCGTGCAGATAGTTGGGTGGAAACAGCCGCCCATTGCGATGCAGATGCTGCACGCTTGGCTGGAATGGCATCTGCGAGGGGAACATATGCGCTTCCGCCATCGTCAGGCTGCCTTTGCGCAGATTGCAGGGCGAGCAGGCCGCGACGACATTGCCCCATGTTGTCTGGCCGCCGCGCGAGCGCGGGATCAGATGATCGAAGGTCAGGTCGTCGTCGGAGCCGCAATACTGGCAAGCAAATTTATCGCGCAGGAAAACATTGAAGCGCGTAAATGCGGGGTGGGCCGAAGGTTTGACGAAGGTTTTGAGGGACACAACGCTCGGGAGCTTCATTTCGAAGCTGGGCGACCGGACAGCGTGGTCGTAATTCGCGACAATATTCACACGTTCCAAAAACACCGCCTTGATCGCGTCCTGCCAGGACCATAGCGACAGCGGGTAATAGCTCAACGGGCGGAAGTCGGCGTTTAACACCAGAGCCGGAAAACCGCCGTGCGAAACGTGGACGTTCAAGCGATGGCGCTCCTTTCAGGCACCGCGATCACTCCCTCATGATAGGGGAGCGTGACGAGAATGTGAAGGCGGGGCGGGCGCTTACCGCATATGCGTAAAATCGCTGGATTATCGCGGATTTAGGCACCCCGCCCCCGTCCGAGGCCCATCCCGTAAGGGTTTTAGAGGCCGAATCGCCGGGTCAGAAATTCGCCGCCGTGCCGCAGGCCTTCCTGGTCGATGCCGTGCCCGACCCCCGACGAAATGTGCCATTCGACCGGCACGTCCAATGCGGATAGCGCGGACGATGAATGAAACAGCGCCTGTACCGGGATCAGTTCGTCGGCATCGCCGTGGATCAGCAGGACGGGTGGACGGGACACGATTTCGTTTGCCACTGTTTCGGGCGGGCCATCGTTGGGCATGATGAACATGCCGGAATAGCCGACGATGGCCGCAGGTGGCGCCGCGCGGCGCAGCGCCGTGTGCAGTGACATCATCGTGCCTTGGCTGAAACCAACCAGCGCCAACGCACTTGGCGGCAATTGCCGGCGCGCCAGTTCCTTGTCGAGGAAATCATTGAGAACAGGCGCGGCCTTGTTCACGCCGTTCCAGCGCTCATTGGGATCGCGAAAGGTGAGACCGAACCATTGGCGGCCGACCGGTGCCTGTCCGCATGGCTCCGGTGCATGCGGAGAGACGAAGGCGGTATCGGGCAGCAGTGGTTGCCACGCGCGGCCGATGTCGATCAGGTCGTTGCCGTCGGCTCCGTAGCCGTGCAGGAAAACGACAAGTCGTTTGACGTTGCCGGACTTCGGCTCAAGGCTTGGTCCTGACAGAGTTTGTTCGGCCATTGCGTTTTACTTTCTTTTTCGTAGTCGATGTTGTCTTGGATTTCGAAGGTTGGGCCGCTGCCGCGGCCAGGGTCTTTTTCCTGGCTGGTGATGGCTTGTCGGGCACCGGCGCACCCTCACGCCGTTTCACGACGTGATAGTGAGCCCATAGCAGATGTGCGGCCACTCCGCGAAATGGCCGCCATGTTTCGCCGATCGCGATCATCTCTTTCGTTGTCGGACGGGTTTTGAGAGCGAATGCGATGCGGGCCGATTCCTGCAGGGCGAGATCGCCAGCGGGCCATGCATCGGCGTGACCGAGGCAGAACAGAAGATAGATATCCGCCGTCCACGGACCGATGCCGTGCATGGCGATGAGTGCCTGGTGTGCGGTATCGGCATCGCTTTGCGCCACGTGCTCGAGGTCGAGGTTGCCTTTGGCGATTTCGGTGGCGATCGCCTTGATCGATTTGATCTTTGCCGCGGATAGCCCGAGGCGGCCGAGCCTGTCTGCTCGCGCGCGGCGCAAGGAATCGTGGTGAAAGGGATCGAAGGCATCCTTCAGCCGTGCCCAGATTGCGCCTGCGCTGGCGGTGGACAATTGCTGTCCGCAGATGATCCGGGCGAGCCCGGAAAAACCCGGCTCGCCGCGGCGAAGCGCAGGCTCGCCGGCCTTTTCCAGCACGGGAGCGAGGCGCGGGTCGGTGGCGACGAGTTGCGCCAATGCGTCGGCAAGGTCGGATTGGGAACGGAGGAAATGGGTCATCTTTGCGGTTGTCAGACCCCGTAAAGGCAGGGCATCCAGTAATCTATTGGCTTCGCGCGGATTTCAAAGTCCGCAGATGAATGGATCGTCGCAAGACTGAAGATGAGTCCACCCGTTTTCCGATTTGCCCCATCGCCGAACGGATACCTGCATCTCGGCCATGCATACTCGGCTTTGCTGAATGCCGATCTGGCGCGCGCCGGGAACGGACGATTGCTGCTGCGGATCGAGGACATCGACCAGTCGCGATGCCGGCCGGAATACGAGCAGGCGGTCTACGACGATCTCGCCTGGCTTGGAATCGCATGGGAAACGCCGGTGCGACGGCAGTCGGAGCATTTCGATGCCTATCGCGACGCTGTGATGAAATTGCAGTCGCGGGGATTGCTATACGCGAGCTTCGAAAGCCGGGGCGACATTGCGCGCATGATCGGTGAACGCGGCGACGTGAAGAACTGGCCGCGCGATCCGGACGGCGCGGTGATTTATCCCGGGCGCCGTGATGCCATGACCGACGCCGAGCGACAGAAGCGGATGACGGGTGGCGAACCTTATGCGTTGCGGATCGATATGCACGCTGCGATTGCGAGCGTTGGTCCGCTGACATGGAGTGAGGCCGGGCAAGGTCCGGCCGCAGAAAGCGGCGAGGTCGATGCGCAGCCGCAGGCGTGGGGCGATGTGATCCTGGCGCGCAAGGACATGCCGACCAGCTATCATCTGTCGGTCGTGATCGACGACGCCTTGCAAGGTGTGACGAACATCGTGCGCGGTCAGGATCTGTTCTGGTCCACCAGCGTGCACCGGCTCTTGCAAGCCCTGCTCGGACTACCCGCGCCAGCCTACCGGCACCACGCGTTGGTGCTCGATGCCGATGGCCGGAAGCTATCGAAATCCACGCAAGCCACAGCCCTGCGAATGCTCCGGGCGGGCGGACAAACGCCAGCCGATATCCGAAAGATGGTGGGTTTGCCGCAAGGATGAATGGCCGCCGTCATGGGCGCGTGCCACAATCGCGTCGAATCATGGGGCGAACACGACCAGAACAGGCGAAGCCCACGCGAGCCCGTAAGGCGGCGCGCAAGGCCGTGCGCACGCCTGCGGCGCCGCGCGGCGAGCGTCCCCAGATCGAAAACGCATTGGCTGCTCTGGGGCACGATATCCGCACGCCACTGACCGGCATACTGGCGCTGTCCGAATTGCTTGTGGCGGCCGATCTGCCGCAGCGTGAACGCCGCTGGGCCGATGCCATCAGGAGTGCCGCAGAACATCTCTCGCAATCGACATCGCTCGTGCTCGATGCTGTGAAGGCCGGGGCAGCGGGACTCGTTCTCCGCAAGGATTCATTCTCACCACGTCAGCTCGCCGACGACGTTGCCGCGTCGCTTTTGGCCCGCGCTGAAACCAGCGGGCTCTCGGCAGTGATCTCGATTGCCGACGACGTGCCGATGGCCGCAAAGGGCGATCCTGTGCGTCTGCGCGCTGTGCTGGAAAATCTCATCGACAATGCGGTGAAATTCACCGCGCGTGGCGAAGTCGCGCTCACCGTCACGGTAAAACCGACGCCGCGCAAACGCGTGCAACTCACGTTCGCCGTTGCCGACAGCGGCATTGGCATGACGCCGGCCGAGATCAAGAAACTGTTTCGCCCGTTCGCACAGGCCAGTGAAGATGTCTCGCGTCGCTTCGGCGGCGCGGGCCTTGGGCTTGTGCTGGTGAAGCGGTTGGCGAAGGCTATGGACGGCGATCTTTCCGTCACCAGCAAGCCGGGTGAGGGCAGCACCTTCACGCTGACGGTTCAGGTGGCTGCTGCATGACAAAAAAAGCTGGAGCTGCGGCTTTGATTCAATCAAAGCCGGAAAGGCTCTAGGCGGGCACCTTGCCCGCGGACCGCTCCACGATCCGCACGACATCGGCCATGATCTGATTGATCTGGAAATCCTTCGGCGTGTAGACGGCGGCGACGCCGGCTTGTTTGAGCGTCTGCTCATCCTCCGGCGGCACAATGCCGCCGACGACGATCGGGATGTCGTCGAGGCCTTCGGCCCGCATGCGATCGACCACGTCGCGGACCAGCGGCACGTGACTGCCTGACAGGATCGAGAGTCCGATCACATCGACGCCTTCGTCCTTCGCAGTCTTGACGATCTCCGCGGGGGTGAAACGGATGCCGCCATAGATGACGTCCATGCCGACGTCGCGTGCGCGCACGGCAATCTGCTCGGCTCCGTTGGAGTGACCATCGAGGCCGGGCTTGCCGACCAGGAATTTCATACGGCGGCCGAGCTTGTGCGACACCCGCTCGACTTCGGCGCGGACCGGCTCGAGCTGTTCGCCGCCGACCTGACGCGCGGCTTTCGGCACGCCGGTCGGCGCGCGATATTCGCCGAAGACTTCGCGGAAGACCGCGCCCCATTCGCCGGTGGTGACGCCGGCCTTGGCGCAGGCGATCGAGGCCGGCATGACGTTGCGGCCTTCGGTTGCCGCAGCGCGCAATTCTTTCAGCGTTGTTTCAACAGCCTTCGCATCGCGCGCTTCGCGCCACGCATTCAGCCGTGCGATCTGCTCGGCCTCGACCTCATGCGGAACGGTGAGAATGGCATCGACGCCGCCGGTGAGCGGCGACGGCTCGCTTTCGACGAACTTGTTCACGCCGACGACGACGCTATCGCCCGCTTCAATCGCCTCCAGCCGCTCCGTATTGCTCTCGACGAGCTGTTGCTTCATGTAGCCCATCTCGACCGCAGCCACCGCGCCGCCGAGACGCTCGATGGTGGCAAGTTCTTCCTTCGCCGCACGCTTCAGCTCTTCGACCTTCTTCGTGATCTCGACCGAGCCGTCGAAGATGTCGGCATATTCAAGCAGGTCCGATTCATAGGCGAGAATCTGCTGTGCGCGCAGCGACCATTGCTGGTCGAAGGGCCGCGGCAAGCCCAGCGCCTCGTTCCAGGCCGGCAACTGTACTGCGCGGGCACGCGCTTTCTTTGAGAGCGTCACAGCCAGCATCTCAAGGAAGATGCGGTAGACGTTGTTCTCTGGCTGCGGCTCCGTGAGGCCGAGCGAATTGACCTGCACGCCATAGCGGAACAGTCGCTGTTTCGGATCGCTGATGCCGTAGCGCTGCGCGGTGATCTCGTCCCACAATTCGCAGAACGCGCGCATCTTGCACATCTCGGTGATGAAGCGCATGCCGGCATTGACGAAGAACGAGATGCGGCCGACGACGTCTCCCATGCCGCCGTCCGGCACCTCGCCGGAAGAGCGCACTGTGTCAAGGATCGCGATTGCAGTTGCGAGCGCGTAAGCCAGTTCCTGAACGGGTGTCGCACCGGCTTCCTGCAGGTGATACGAGCACACATTCATCGGATTCCACTTCGGCATCTCCTGCGTCGTGAACAGGATCGTGTCCTTGATCAGACGCATGGAGGGGCCGGGCGGAAACACATAGGTGCCGCGCGACAGATATTCCTTGATGATGTCGTTCTGCGTGGTGCCGGTGAGTTTGGCGCGCGGCGCACCGGTCTCGTCGGCAACGGCGATATAAAGCGCCAGCAGCCAGGCCGCGGGCGCATTGATGGTCATCGAGGTGTTCATCTCGGCGAGCGGAATGCCGTCGAGCAGCGTCCGCATGTCGCCGAGATGAGAAACGGGTACGCCGACCTTTCCGACCTCACCCGCTGCCAGCGGGTGATCGGAATCGTAGCCGGTCTGGGTCGGAAGATCGAAGGCGATCGACAATCCGGTTTGGCCCTTCGAGAGGTTCTGCCGATAGAGTGCGTTCGACTTTGCAGCGGTCGAATGCCCTGCATAGGTCCGGAAGATCCAGGGTCTGTCCCGTTTCGGTGTAGCGTCCTTTTTGTCGGCCATTCGATCTCCAACCCGGAAGGGCACGTCTAGCGTCTGAACAATCCGATGATCACAAGCAGGATCACGGCGCCGATCACGGCATTGATGATGGCTGCGATAAAGCCCGAGCCGATCGCGATGCCGAGTCGCGGCAGCAGCCATCCGGCAATGATCGCGCCGACGATGCCGACGACGATGTTGCCGATCAGTCCGAAGCCGTAACCAGAGACAATGAGACCCGCGAGCCATCCGGCGATGGCGCCGACGATCAGCCAAACGATGATGCTCTCAATACCCATCTTGTATCCCCCGAATGCGCGGGAGCCACTGCGAAGCCCCGCCCCCGCGGCTTTGATGTGGTGCAGCGGCGACATCGTAACGTGAGAGGAACCGCAAGTCAGTTCGGTGGACGACGGGCAAAGCATGGGAGATCGCCGGCGGTATCGATATTGCGTTGCAGCATACCCGACCGCGCGCCGCGCGCAATGGCTTGTTTTTGGCAAGAATTGAAGTTTAGGGGACGACCGCAGTTGCGAAGGTCTCGCGATTGCGAATGACCGTGGCGTTTCCGCCATCCACAAGCACTTCAGCCGGCGCAGGGTGGCTCAGAAAATTTGCGGGGCTGGCCGAGAGCGCATAGGCGCCGGATTGCATCACTGCGATCAAGTCCCCGGCCTTGAGATCGGGCATATCGACCTTGCGCGCGAGCGTGTCGAGCGGTGTGCAGAGCGGACCAACGATGCTGACGGAACTAACGTTCATGTCATCCATGCGGGCGGGTGCGATCAGCGGATAGTCGCGTTTGACGACCTGGCCGAGATTGCCGGACGCGGCGAGATGATGGTGCATCCCGCCATCAGTGACGATGAAGCGGGATCCGCGTGACATCTTGCTGGCGATCACGCGCGCGACATACAGGCCGCCGGGGCCGGTGAGGTAGCGTCCCGGTTCGACGATCACGCGCGCATCGCGCAGCAGAGGCTCACTGCGTTGCAATTGTGCGAGGGAGGCAATGCCGTCCCGCACAGCGTCGAGATCGAGTGTTCGATCGCCCGCGTAATAGGGAATGCCGAGTCCGCCACCGAGATCGATTGTACGCAGCGGCCGGCCGATTTCCCTTGCGATGCTTGCGGCAAGGCCCAATCCATGCCGCCACTGTGACAGCAAGGTATCGGCATCGAGAATCTGCGTGCCGGCAAAGAGATGCAAACCTGCGAGATCGATGTGCGATTGGTCGGCGAGCGCTTTCAGCACATCGCCGATCTGTTCTTCGTCGAAGCCGAACGGCGAAGGTTTGCCGCCCATGCGCATCGCACCACCTTGAGCAGATGCTACCGGGTTGACGCGGACCGCCACCGCCACCGTCTTGTTGTGGTGTGCCGCGATCGCGTTGACGCGTTCGATTTCCTCGAAACACTCAAGATGGATTTCACCGATGCCGTTTTGAATGACGTGGTCGAGTTCGCCGTCGCGTTTGCCGGGACCGGCAAACAGGATGTCTTGTGGCTTCGCGCCGGCTTGTCGCGCGCGCTGATATTCGCCGGCGGAGGCAATCTCGATGCCGGCTCCTTGCTGGACGAAGAGGCGGGCGACTGCCGGATTGGGGTTGGCCTTGATCGAGTAAAAGATATCGGCGAATCCGCAGAGCGCCTGTTTGAGCGCTGCAAAGCTGCTGCGCATGACGGCTGCATCATAGACGAAGAGCGGCGTGCCGAATTCATCGGCCAACGCCTTGATGGTCTTGTCGCCCACCACGAGGTCGTTGCCTCGCACAGAGAAGTACTCTGCAACGAGCTGCTCGGAGAGGGGTCGTATAGTGGGCTTGTCAGTGGCCAGCATGTCCCGCCCGCTCCGCCACCAGCGCCTTGTAATCGACCTTGCCGTTGGGCGTGGTTGGCAATTCCTCGACGATCTCGATCTCGCGCGGGATCATGAACGATGCCAGCTTCTCGGACGCCTCTTTCAGGGTCAGAGGCACGTCGACAGGCTCGCCACGTGACACGCCGACGGCATGAACGCGTTGGCCTATCAATGCATCGGGCAGTCCGATCACGGCGATCTGGCGGAACTGGCCTGTCGCCATCAAAACTTCTTCCACCTCGGTCGGGCTGATGCGGTAGCCGGAGGATTTGATCATCGCATCATCACGGCCGACGAAATGAAAGAAGCCGTCTTCATCCTCGACCACGAGGTCACCGGAATAACAGACGATATCGGCGCCGCAATCAGGGGGGATGAGCGGGTTGGGCCGCAGCACACGCGCTGTATCCTCGGGGCGTTTCCAATAGCCGAGCGAAACGGTCGGGCCACGATGCACGAGGATGCCAGGCTCGCCTGGCTTGGCACGTGTGCCGTCGGCGGTCACCGCAAAGATCTCGCATTCCGGGATCGCCTTGCCGATGGATGTCGGGCGGCGATCGATTTCTTCGGGTGGCAGATAAGTCGAGCGAAAGGCTTCCGTCAGCCCGTACATCCAGTAGATGCGCGTGTCCGGAAGGAGTTGCCGGATGCGCGCTGTCGTTGCAGACGGCACGGCACCGCCGGAATTGGTGATGTAGCGCAGCGTCGGCAGCGGCGTCTTCTCCAGCAACGGCGCCGCGCGCGTCAGAATCGACCAGATGGTCGGCACGCCGGCAAGGCCGGTACAACCGTGATCGCGGATCGCACGCACGATCTCGTCGCCGAAGCGGAAGGTCAGCAGCACCATCGATGCGCGCTGCTCGACGGCGGTGAGAAGTTGGTTCAATCCGTAGTCGAAGCTGAATGGAAGAATCGAGAGAATGCGGTCCTCGCCGGTGATGCCAAGGTAGTTGCGGACGATGCGTGTGCCGGCGATCAGATTGCGGTGGCTGAGCATCACGCCCTTCGGGCGGCCGGTCGAACCAGATGTATAGAGAATGGCGGCAAGGTCTTCGCCAATCGCAGATGATGGCGGCAGATCATCGCCGCCCTCGTGCGGCTTGGTGTCGGTGCGGATCACCGTTGCGACACCGGCGTCCTTAAGCGCCTCGCCATGTGACTTTGCAAATGCGCCATCGGTGATGAGCACGGCAGCTTCACAATCCGTAACGATGTGCTGCGCTTGCGCCGGTCGCAGCAGCGGATTGATCGGAACGAACACACCGCCGGCGCGGCTCACGGCGAAGATCGCAGCGGATTCCTCGATCGATTTCGGCAGGAGGATCGCCACGCGATCGCCGCGGCCCAGTCCGGCATCACGCAGGGTCGCCGCATATTGACGGACGAGTGTGCGGAATTCCGAATAGCTGATGCTGCGTGCAGCCTGGATCAGCGCAATGCGCTCGCCGTCATCGCGATCATGTGCGTCCAGCAGATGATGAACGAGGACAGGCGACGGCGTCACGTTCGTTTGCGCTCCACAAAGGTCATGAGCCGACCAAAAGTCTCGAAATTGCCGGGCTCGAAATCGTCGTCCGAGATTTCAATGCCAAGCCGTTCGTCGAGAAAGTTCGTGAGTTCGAGGATGCCGAGCGAGTCGATCGCGCCGCCATCCAACAATGGCGTTGAATCATCGATTGGTTTGCCGGACAGACCTGGGAAACGCTGTCGCAGATAATCGGCCACCAGGTTTTTGATATCGATCGTGTCGGGGGACAACATAATTACTCCGGTCATCAGATTTGAAGGAAGACGTATTCGGAATAGGTCAGATCGCATTGCGGCGGAGCAGATTTGCCCTTGAAAAATGCGGGGGGCAGACGCTGTGTGAAGATGCCGCCCGGAATGCGCTCCTGGCGATCAGCGTTCATGGCGACCAGAACGATTTTTCTACGCAGCAGGAAGCGCGCAATGGCCGGCATATGCGACGTCACTACGGCGCGATTCTCGGCGTAGATGAGACGTGCGACGTTGATCCCGCGTCGGGTTGTCCTGGAAAAGATCAGCGGGTGTAGGGCATTACCGTCCCACAGCGCGGCGGCAATGCAACCAGCGGCGGCGTGCTCTTCAAGCATGGACAGGATCGGAGGATCGAGAGTATCCGGCGCCAGCTTGTGCAGCGGCACAACATGAGACTCTCCGGTTCTCCCGATCGCCAGCCAAGGCAGCACGAAGATCAGAGTGCCTTCGGTCCAGCTACGAAATCCTAATCGGCCGATCATCGCTCGTACCGGTGCGGTTGGCGTCAGGTCGGTATAGATGGTGGCTTCATTGGCCACGATCTTCTGCAGCATGCGCGGTCCGCGCCAGCGATGCTCCGGGTCGATGTACCAGCTCGACAGGTTGACGATTGGCGTTGTGACATTGCCGAGCCGCTGACGCGTGCTGGGAATCGTCAGGATGACGCCGACGTCACGCCCCTCCGCCTCGAGGAGATAGGCCGCGCGTGCGGTCGGATCGCCAGCCCCGTAGCGCTTGAGACGGTCCAGATTGGCAATCCAGGACGCGCGCGACGTGCTCGGAAAACCGCGCGACAGCACAGGCAGAGTCTCGTCCAGCGATTGAAAGCCGACAGGCCGCAGCATGGCGCTCCGCCAATTTGAAACATCATCTGATTTGGCGTTTGTCGGGCGTAAGAATTGAGAAAAGGCATAAACCAGCGGCGCGCGCGACATCCTGCCGCGGCATTTCACCCTGCCATTTCGCCGCACCCTCGGTGGAACACACAACCTAAAGGCGCTGCAATCGCTGTTGCGGCGCAACATGGACTGCGTCACAATTGCGCTCGATCGTCCGTCAAGCCGGAGGCCAATACCATGACAGCCGTCGCCAAACTCAAGGCAGTCAAGGACCTGTATTCCGTTGGTGAAATCCCTCCGCTCGGGCATGTGCCCAAGGAGATGTATGCCTGGGCCATCCGACAGGAGCGGCACGGCCCGCCTGAAGATTCCATGCAGATCGAAGTCGTGCCGACCTGGCCGATCGGCGAGGACGAGGTGCTCGTTTTCGTGATGGCAGCCGGTGTCAACTACAACGGCGTCTGGGCGGGGCTCGGCCAGCCGATCTCCCCCTTCAACGTGCACAAACATCCGTTCCATGTCGCGGGCTCGGATGCATCGGGTGTGATCTGGGCCATCGGTTCGAAAGTGAAGCGCTGGAAAGTCGGCGATGAAGTCATCGTCCATTGCAATCAGGACGATGGCGATGACGAGGAATGCAATGGCGGCGATCCGCTGCTGTCACCGTCGCAGCGCATCTGGGGCTACGAGACGCCGGATGGTTCGTTCGCGCAATTCTGCCGGGTCCAGTCGCGCCAGCTCATGCCCAAGCCGTCGCATCTCTCGTGGGAAGAAGCGGCCTGCTATACGCTGACGCTCGCGACCGCCTATCGCATGCTATTCGGTCATGCGCCGCATACGCTGAAGCCCGGCGACAATGTCCTGGTCTGGGGCGCATCCGGCGGGCTTGGAGTGTTCGGTGTGCAACTGTGCGCGGCGTCGGGCGCCAATGCGATCGGCGTGATCTCGGACGAGACCAAGCGCGATTACGTGCTCGGTCTGGGCGCCAAGGGTGTGATCAACCGCAAGGACTTCAAATGCTGGGGCCAGATGCCCACGGTGAACACGCCGGAATATAACGAATGGGTGAAGGAAGCCCGCAAGTTCGGCAAGGCGATCTGGGATGTCACCGGCAAACGTGACGTCGATATCGTGTTCGAGCATCCCGGCGAGGCGACATTCCCGGTCTCGTGTCTCGTCGTGAAGCGTGGCGGCATGGTGGTGTTCTGCGCCGGTACATCGGGCTTCAACATTACCTTCGACGCACGTTATGTGTGGATGCGGCAGAAGCGCATTCAGGGTTCGCATTTCGCGCACCTCAAACAGGCCAGCGCCGCCAATCAATTTGTGATGGATCGCCGGATCGATCCCTGCATGGGTGAGGTGTTTCCGTGGGACAAGATCCCCGCGGCGCATCAACTGATGTGGAAGAACCTGCACAAGCCCGGCAACATGGCGGTGCTGGTCAGCGCGCCGCGCGCCGGCTTGCGCAACCTCGATGATACGATCGAAGCGGCCGGTGGCTGATGACATGAGCGCCGTTCGGGCTTTGGTGGAATCGAAGCCGGCGCTCTCGTTGTTCGTTCTGACGCGTTTTCTCCATGCGAACCCGGACGCGGTTCGGTCAAAAATGCTCTAGGCCGTCGTTTGCGCAGCGGCGGCCTTTCTTCGACTGCGCATCTTCAGGATCATCGCATTCAGGTTGCCACCGTAAAGAAAGATTGAAGCGGTGAAATACAAGAACACCAGTGCGATCATCGGCGAAGCAAGGCCGGCGTAGTAAACCGAATAGGTGAAAGCGAAGTCGGCGAGATAGCGGCCGAAGATGATGCCTGCAATGAGCCACAATCCCAGCGTCGCCAGAATGCCGGGGAGGATTTCGCGCCATCGCCTTTTGCCGGCCGGTAGCCATTTGTGGACGATCACGAGCGGGACGATCAACAGGACCGTCGCGATGGCCAGCCGCACGAATGTTACGACGTCACCGAACGGCGCGAGCGCCGGGAAGCGACGGACCAGAGCCGTCCAGATCAGCGGCGCCAGCAGCACGAGAAACGACAGCGCCAGCATGCCGATGGCAGCGAGGATCACATAGCCGATCGATTCGATCCGCAGCAACCACATCGGTCGGGTCTCGATCACCATATAGGCGCGGTTCAATCCGATGCGCAGGCTCTCGATGCCGCTCGAGGCAAAGTACAGCGCCAGCAACGCGCCGACGGTCAGGACTTGCCCGTGAGCGCCGACCAGAACATTGTGGATTTCCCGCGAGATCGGCCCGGCCACTTCCTCCGGCCAGGCCTCGAGCAGGAGATTGGCAGCCTCGTCGGCCAGATTCTCCGAGCCGATGATGCCGGCCAGTGCTGTCAGGACGAGAAAGAACGGGAAGAGCGCCATCAGGCTCGACAGCGCAATATGGCTTGCAATCGCCCAGCCGTCGTCCCTGTTGAATTGCCAGAAGGCATCCACAGCGATGCGCCATATCGTTTTCAGAAGCCGCAAGTTGCTTTCCCCGCGCGATGGTTCAGCAGCGACATAGGCAAATGCTGGCTGTCCCTCAAGAGCGTCAATGAACTCCCAGCTTGTGGAAAGTCAGGCCGCTTGCACCTGATCGAGGAATTGCCGGACCTGCACATCAAGCCCCTCGGCTTCCTGCGCCAGGGCATCCGCGAGCGATCGGACATCAGCCGCCGTGGCACGTGTCTCAATCGACGCTGTCGCAACGCGGCTCATGGCATCCGCGCCACTGCAGGCTTCTTTTGATGCGCTGTTCACGCTTTCGGCAATGATGGCGACGGCAGAATTCTGTTGTCCGACGGTGGATGCGACGCTCGCCGCCATCGCCGACATGTTCTCGATGATGCCGTTGACCTGTGCAATCGCCCGTGTGGCGTCAGCGGTCGCAGACTGGATCGCACCGATCTGACACGCGATCTCTTCGGTTGCGTGCGCGGTCTGGCTGGCCAGGGATTTGACTTCCGACGCAACCACGGCGAAGCCGCGACCGGCTTCGCCGGCGCGCGCCGCTTCAATCGTCGCATTCAACGCGAGCAGGTTGGTCTGTCCGGCGATGGACTGGATGAGATTGATGACTTCGCCGATCCGCGTTGCCGCCTGGGCAAGGTCGGACATGGTTGCGCTGGTGCGTCGCGCTTCTGCGACGGCCCGTGCGGCGACGTCGGTCGATTTCTCGGCCTGATTGGCGATCTCGCCGATCGAGGCTGCAAGCTCCTCGACCGAGCCTGCGGCGGCGGTGACATTGCCGGATGCGGCGAGCACACGATTTTCCGCCGTGCGGGCTTCGGAGGACATGTCATCGGCGGCGGCATTGAGGCGACTGGATGCGGATTCCAGCCGCTCCGCAGCCCCGCGCACCTTGCCGAGCACGGCATTGACCGAATGTTCGAAGCTTGTAATCGTTTCCGCAATGGCTTGGCTACGAACCTCGCGTGAGCGGGCCGTTTCGCTTTGAGCCTGTGCCAGCTCTTCGCGCTCGATCATGGTGTCTCGAAACACCAGAACGGTGCGCGCCATATTTCCAATCTCGTGCCGGTCGCGGGTGGCAGGGATAGGCGCGGATGTATCGCCGCTGGCGAGCCGCGTCATCGCAACCGCCAATCCATGCAGCGGCCGGGTGATGCTGCGTCCGATCAGCCAGCTCAGCGCCAATCCGAGCAGGACCGCCGTGAAGCCGACCGACAGAATGATCGTCCGTGTTCGGCTCTGCGAAGCGGAAAGCTGCGCGGCGTCGTGATCGGCGCCTTCGCGAGCCTTCTGAATGATCCGATCCGCAGCAGGCGTCATCTGCTGCATGTCGAGATCGATGACCCTGAGATTGGGGCGTAATGCGTCCGTGATCGCGGACCAGGCCGAGAAGGTGTCGGCGTAGGTCTTGACCCGTTTTTCAATATCCGCGCGTTGCTCGGCCGTCCCCTCGATATTCGCGGTGGTGTTAATGAAATTCTTGTACTCAGCAAAAAACAGGGTTTGTGACGTGCTGGTGGACTGGATGCGCTGCTCGGCCTCGTAACGGCGCATGATCAAAAGCGAGACGAGGAGCCTTTTTGCATCGGCGTCGCCGAGCCAGTCGATCTTGTCGTTGATGACACGTTCAACCGAGACACCGGTATCGTGCAGTTGACGCTGCAGACCTTCGCTATCGTTAAAGCCGAGATGCTGCTGGTCCTTGACGACATCGGCGAAGCGGCGCCGGACCTCTTTGAGGCGTCCTGGCAGCCATGACATGAGCAGGCGTTCATTTTCCGCAACGGATTGATCGATGACGGCAAGCTTTGCCAGTGCGAGCGCATTTGCGTTTTCGAACGCGTTGACGAGTTCATCGGAAGGATAGGCCGCAAAATCACGAGCGGTGATCCGCATACGGTCGATGGCTTCGTTGAAAGTATGGCTGGCTTCGGCAACCATCACCGCGCGACGATAGCGATCGAAGGCGTCACCGACCTCGCGTTCGCCGGAAATGAAGGATGCTCCATTGGCGATGAAGCCAACCACGGGGATCAGCGCCAGAAGAATGATCCGTGAACGGACGGACAATGCCCGTAGCCAACGGGATGGTCGGAACCCCCGAAGCCACTTGAACGGCTGAAGACGGTTTGCGAAGGAAACGCTGACCATCGGTACGCCTGCGAATTGGGCGGCGCTAGGAAAGCCTCAAATGGTTAAATATTCAGATACCATGAGGTGGGCGCGCTCTGGTTGCTTTTGTGCGCCGCACCATTAATCTGAGCCCGAGGCTTTGAAGCCTGCTGGTGACTTCGGGGAGTGACATGACAGCCGCGCCGCAACGATCGGAAACGCTCAGCAATTTTGTACCCCAGGCCCAGGAGGCGGTGAGCGTCGCAGAGGCGTTGCTCTCTGATGCCATGATCCAGGTGCGAAAGCGTGTCGCGATCGAGGGTGATACGCTCGGGCGGCTGTTCGACCGCGAGCAACGCGCCACGCACGGCTTGGCCTGGCTTGCCACTTATGTCGAAGCGCTCCGCCAGCTTGTCGCTTACGCCTCGCGCATGCAGGCAGAAGGCAAGTTCGGCGAGATCGAAGAGCTTCAGGTCCGCATTGGCTTCGGCGAGTACCTCGCGCAGATTTTCGGCGGTATTCCGATGAGCCAGGGCGAGATCCTGCGTCTCTCCGACCTCGGTTTGTCGCTTTCGGATGTTGCGGCACGCGTGACGCCCGTTTGCCAGTTGCTGATCGACACCGGCAATACGGTGACGCGACGCGCGCGCCTTGCCGAATTGATCAATCATCATCACGAGCCGACCTACGGCAATGCCGGCCTCGACGAGACGCTGGAGGCGATTCGTGAGGAGATGCGGAAGTTTTCTGCAAGCGAAGTCGCACCTTATGCGCAGCAATGGCACCTGAAAAACGAATACATTCCGCTCGAGGTGATCACGCAGATGTCCGAACTCGGCGTGTTCGGACTGACCTTGCCGGAAGAATTCGGCGGCATGGCGCTTGGCAAGGAGTCCATGTGCGTGGTGTCGGAAGAATTGTCCCGCGGATACATCGGCGTCGGTTCGCTCGGCACGCGGTCGGAGATCGCGGCCGAACTGATCCTCGGCAGTGGCACGGAAGATCAGAAGCGCAAATGGCTGCCGCTGATCGCCTCCGGCGAAATCCTGCCGACGGCGGTCTTTACCGAGCCCAATACCGGCTCCGATCTGGCCTCGCTGAAAACGCGCGCCGTCCGCGAGGGCAATGTCTACAAGGTCTATGGCAACAAGACCTGGATTACCCATCCGGTGCGCGCCGACCTGATGACGCTGCTGGTGCGGACCGATCCCAAGCAGAGTGGTTATCGCGGCCTGTCGATGCTGCTGGCGGAAAAACCGCGCGGCGATGACGGCAATCCGTTTCCAGCGCCCGGTATGTCCGGCACCGAAATCGAGGTCCTCGGCTATCGCGGCATGAAGGAATACGAGATCGCGTTCGACGGGTTTGAGGTGAAGGCGGAAAATCTGCTCGGTGGTATCGAGGGTGCCGGCTTCAAGCAGTTGATGCAGACCTTCGAGGCGGCGCGCATCCAGACCGCTGCGCGCGCGATCGGCGTCGCGCAAGCGGCGATGGATCAGGGGCTTGCCTATGCGCAGCAGCGCTCGCAATTCGCGCGGCCGATCATTGAATTCCCGCGCGTGGCCGACAAGCTGGCCATGATGTCGGCTGAAATCCTGATTGCGCGCCAACTGACGTATTTTGCCGCACGGCAAAAGGATTCAGGACGGCGCTGCGACCTGGAAGCCGGCATGGCGAAGCTGCTTGCAGCGCGTGTGGCCTGGGCGGCGGCGGATAATGCGGTGCAGATTCACGGCGGTAACGGTTTTGCGCTCGAATTCCCGGCCTCGCGCATCCTGTGCGATGCACGCATCCTCAACATTTTCGAAGGCGCTGCGGAAATTCAGGCGCAAGTCATCGCCCGCCGGCTTCTGGACGGAAGCAACTAACGAGCGATCCGACGATGCAGACGCGACAAAGTGATCGTACGTCGTCTGCTCCATCGCAGCAACCGATTGGCGTATTGCGCGTTGACGTCCGCAAGGCGAGTTGCCGGGCAAGGTGCCGCATGGCTGCTCGCAAGGAGGGAAATTTCAAATGACGTCAACAAAAAGCGTGAAAATAGGCCAGGGCGAATGGGTGGTGGTTTGCGACGGCAGCAAGGCCCTGTTTCTTCAAAATGCGGGGGATTCCAAGTTTCCAAATTTGCAAACGCGTGAAGTCTTCGAACAGAAGGTGCCGGCGACCAGCGAAATCGGCACCGATGCGCCCGGCCGTTCTCATTCATCGATCGGAAACGGGCGGTCCGCCGTTGAGCAGACCGATTTTCATACCCAGCAGGAAGACGAGTTCTTGCGGTCGATTCTTGCGAAAATCGATACGGCGGTGTTGGCCGGACAAATGAAGTCGATCATTCTGGTGGCCCCGCCGCGTGCCATTGGCGTACTCCGGCAGAGCTATACGCATGCGCTGAAACAGGCTGTGCGCGAGGAAGTTCACAAGGACTACGTGAAGATGCCCGTCTATGAGATCGAGAAGCATCTCTCAGCCTGATCAACACGGCGCTTCGGCCGGTGGTATCGCTACCGGCCGGGTGCTAAGAAGCCGGGATGTCGAATATCTTCTATCACATGATCCCGTTCGCCATTGGCGCAGTCGCCGTGGTGCTGTTTCTTGGCCTTTACAACATGATGCGGGGCGGCTCGCCCCATCTGTCGCAGAAGCTGATGCGATTGCGGATCGTGCTTCAATTCGTGGCGCTGATCATTATCATGGCGGCCATCTGGATGATGGGGCGCTAGTGCGATTCATCGGAACGTCAGAACCAAACCGCACCAGAATCAAAAGTTGCTCGTGTCCTTTTGTTTGCGACGCTCGTGTGAGAGATTGCGGCGCAAAGACACGTGCATCGGAAACAGGACACTTGGACGCGAATGGTTGTCCTCAATAAAATCTATACCCGGACCGGCGACGACGGCACGACCTCGCTCGGCTCCGGTGAGCGGCGCAAGAAATACGATCTGCGGGTCGCCGCTTACGGCACGCTCGACGAAGCCAATGCGGCGATCGGCATCGTGCGCCTGCATACGGCAGACGACCCGGTTCTCGACCCGGCGCTTTCCCGCATTCAGAACGATATCTTCGACGTCGAGGCCGATCTCTGCATTCTCGATGACGCCAAGGGCAAGGGGCCGGGTGGCTCCAAGCTGAATGTGACCGGTAAGCAGGTGGCCTGGATCGAGCAGCAGATCGACGCCCTGAACGAGGGGCTGGCGCCGCTGCGGTCCTTCATTCTGCCGGGAGGCACGCCAGCGGCCGCCTATCTGCATCTGGCGCGGACGATGTGCCGCCGCGCCGAGCGACTGATGATCGAACTGCGGGATCAGCCGGGGGAGGCCGTGACGCCGGAAGCCATTCAATATGTGAACCGGCTGTCGGATTTCCTGTTCGTCGCCGGTCGCCATGCCAACGACAAGGGCGAGAAAGATGTGCTCTGGCAGCCAGGATTGAACCGTTGATCGGTGTGTCCGGCGCAGATTTTGAGGGGGCGTGCGAGATGGCGGCTTACTGAAGGTGCGCCGGATGGGCGCCTGGCGGCGCTCCTTTGATTGACGGACCAGCCATGCCGTTGACACCCCGGCAATACGTCTCTTAGTTAGCCGCCGATTTCGCATCTGCGAAGGGTTGGAAACATGAAGATTCTTGTGCCCGTCAAACGGGTTATTGATTACAACGTCAAGGTGCGGGTCAAATCTGACGGGTCGGGCGTCGAGCTCGCCAATGTCAAAATGTCGATGAACCCCTTCGACGAAATCGCGGTGGAAGAGGCGATCCGTCAGAAGGAAGCCGGCAAAGCCACGGAAATCGTTGCGGTTTCGATCGGACCGGCGCAGGCATCCGAGACCATCCGTACGGCGCTGGCGATGGGCGCCGACCGCGGTATCCTCGTCAAAACTGACGCCATGCCGGAACCGCTGGCGATCGCGAAAATCCTTAAAGGTATCGTCGAGGCGGAGCAGCCCGGTCTTGTCATTATGGGCAAGCAGGCGATCGACGACGACAGCAACCAGACCGGCCAGATGCTGGCGGCGCTGCTGGGCTGGCCGCAGGGAACTTTTGCCTCCAAACTGGTCATCGAAGGCGACAGCGTTTCGGTGACCCGCGAGGTCGATGGCGGATTGCAGACCGTGAAGCTGAAGGGGCCGGCGATCGTCACGACCGATCTGCGCCTCAACGAGCCGCGCTATGCCAGCCTGCCGAACATCATGAAGGCGAAGAAGAAGCCGATCGATGAAAAGTCGCCGGCCGATTACGGCGTCGATGTGAAGCCACGGCTTGAGATCCTGAAGACGGTTGAGCCCGGCGGTCGCAAGGCGGGCGTGAAAGTGGGCACTGTGGCTGAACTGGTCGAAAAGCTGAAGAACGAAGCGGGGGTTCTGTGATGACGACGCTGCTGATCGCAGAACATGACAATGCGTCAGTGAAAGACGCGACCGCCAAGGCGCTGACGGCGGCGAAGGCGCTGGGAGGTGACGTGCATGTTCTCGTCGCCGGCAAGGGGGCGAAAGCCGCTGCGGACGCTGCGGCGAAGCTCGACGGCGTAAGCAAGGTGCTGTTGGCCGATGCCGACGCATACGAGCACCAGTTGGCGGAGCCGCTGGCCGCACTCGTCGTCTCGCTGGCCAAGGATTACGACGCCATGGTCGCCCCAGCGACCACGACCGGCAAGAACTTCATGCCGCGCGTCGCCGCCCTGCTCGATGTGATGCAGGTTTCCGATATCGTGAAGGTTGAATCGCCGGATACCTTCATTCGCCCGATCTATGCCGGTAACGCGATGCAGACGGTGAAATCGACCGACGCCAAGAAGGTCATCACGGTCCGCACGTCGACCTTCCAGGCAACGGGCGAGGGTGGCTCGGCGCCGGTCGAGACCATTGCCGCGGCTGCCGATCCCGCAATCTCGAGCTTCGTCGGCGAGGAATTGTCGAAGTCCGACCGGCCTGAACTGACCTCCGCCAAAATCATCATCTCGGGCGGGCGCGCGATGCAAAATCGCGAGAATTTCGCCAAGTATATCGAGCCGGTCGCCGACAAGCTGGGAGCGGCAATGGGCGCCTCGCGCGCGGCGGTGGACGCCGGCTATGCCCCGAACGACTGGCAGGTTGGCCAGACCGGCAAGGTGGTGGCGCCGGAGCTTTATATTGCGGTCGGTATTTCCGGCGCGATCCAGCACCTCGCCGGCATGAAGGACTCCAAGGTCATCGTCGCCATCAACAAGGACGAAGAGGCGCCGATCTTCCAGGTCGCCGATTATGGTCTGGTCGCCGATCTCTATCAGGCCTTGCCGGAGCTCGATGCCGAGCTCGGCAAGATCAAGCGTTAACTGACCGAAGTTTAATATCGCGACCGGTGGTCATGCGCTCGGGATGAGCGTAGAACACCCGGCGCGATTTGGCAGAGAGAGACATGGCGCAGAGCATTCGAAAGATCGGCGTAATCGGGGCCGGGCAGATGGGTAGCGGCATCGCCCATGTCTGCGCGCTGGCCGATTTTGACGTGAGAATTTACGACGTCGCGTCGGATCGGATCAAGCAGGCCCTGGCGACCGTCAATGGCAACATGGCGCGCCAGGTCTCCAAAAAGGTCATTACCGAGGAGCAGCGGCAGGCTGCCCTGCAGCGCATCGCTCCGGCGGAGTCGATGGACGATGTCGGCGACTGCGATCTCGTCATCGAGTCGGCGACCGAGAAGGAAGACGTCAAGCGCAAGATCTACAGCGAGCTGTGCCCGGTGCTGAAGCCGGAAGCGATCCTCGCCACCAACACCTCGTCGCTGTCGATCACGCGGCTGGCCTCCTCCACTGACAGGCCAGAAAAGTTCATCGGCATCCACTTCATGAATCCGGTGCCGCTGATGGAGCTTGTCGAGCTCATCCGTGGCATCGCCACCGGCGATCAGACCTTCGAGGCGAGCAAGGAATTCGTCGGCAAGCTGCACAAGACCATCGCCGTCTCGGAGGATTTTCCGGCCTTCATCGTCAATCGCATCCTGCTGCCGATGATCAACGAAGCGATCTACACGCTCTATGAGGGCGTCGGCACGGTGGAAGCGATCGACACCGCCATGAAGCTCGGCGCGCATCACCCGATGGGACCGCTGGAGCTGGCCGATTTCATCGGTCTCGATACCTGTCTGTCGGTGATGCAGGTGCTGCATGAAGGCTTGGCTGACTCGAAATATCGTCCTTGCCCGCTGCTCGTGAAATACGTCGAAGCCGGCTGGCTCGGCCGCAAGACGCAGCGCGGTTTCTACGATTACCGCGGCGAAAAGCCGGTGCCGACGCGTTAGAGCGTTTTCGGGCGAAGTGGGTGCCGGTTCGCGTGAAGAAAACGCGTCAGAACAAAAGCCAGAGTTCCGGCTTTGATTCCAGCAAAGCTGGAAAGCTCTAAGCGTCTGGCGATGTGGAAACAAAAAAGGGCGGCTGTGAAGCCGCCCTTTTTTGTTTGAGGCTCGAACGCCTCGCTTTTATCAATCGCAACACGACGCAGATTTGTCGCCATTGTATTTGTCATGATGGCGGACCCAGTCGATGAGTTCACCCGTCGGGGAACGCTCGTTCCGTCCCTTCGGCGTGATGTCCAGAAGATGCTGAGAGTTCATCAGGCCATCGAGCCCGCGGGCATAAGCGGAATAGGTGTGGAAGATCGTTCCGTCGTTGTTCTTGAAGAACACGCTGATGCCGGGAAGTTCTTCGCTCATGTAGCGTTTGTCGGTCGTGATGGTTCCGAAATTGTAATCGATCTCGCCTTTCCCGATCTGGTCTTTCGAGAAAGAAACGCCGAAATCTTCATTGAAATCGGTCCCGTGTGACGACACCCATTGGACCTTCCAGCCCATCCGTTTCTTAAAGGGGGCAAGTTCGCGCCATGGTGCGCGCGAGACCAGCGCCATCGCCACATCATGATGGGCAAGGTGCTGATTGGGGCCGTCGATCTGATCGGCGAAGAATGAACAGCCAGGGCAGCCCTCCTCTGCGCCGGACGAGAACATGAAGTGATAGACGATCAACTGGCTGCGTCCGCCGAACAGGTCTGACAGGGTTTTGCGGCCGTCGGGACCTTCGAAGGCATAGGGTTTGTCAAGCTTCACCCATGGCAAGGCGCGGCGGGCCTCACTGAGGTTGTCATTCAGCCGGGTCAGTTCCTTTTCCTTCGCCAGCAGGTTCAGCCGCGCTGCGCGCCACTGGTCGCGGGAAACGACCTGATGCTGTGTCATGCGGATTTCCTATCACTCTCTTGCGGGAAGAATTTGAAGTAGGGCTGCGCCTCCTGCAGGACCCGCGCAAAGGACGGCCGTTGCATCAGACGGTCGAGATAGGCCCGGACATTCCTGTGATCGTCCGTCAGCGGCATCACCTTATTGGCGTAAAAGAGTGCTGGAGCGGCCGCGCAGTCGGCCATGCTGAATTCATCGCCGACGGCGCAACTGTGGCCGGCCATGTCGTTCTCGATGATCTCATAGACATTGGTGAGCCGGTCCTTTGCCTGCGCGACGCCGAGCGGGTCTTTCTTGTCCGCGGGCCGCAGGCGATCACCGACAATCTGCTGCATCGGCAATTGCACATAGAGATCGTAGAAACGATCCTGCAAACGTGTCTGCAAGGCGAGAGCGTTGTCGGCGGGGATGAAGCGCGTCGTGCCGGGATAATGTTGGTCCAGATACTCGATAATGATGCTCGTCTCCGGAATGGTCTGGTTCTTCGCGTCGTCGCGCAGCACCGGAAATTTTCTGATTGGCCACATCTTCTTGAGATTCGCGGCTGCAGCCTCATCCATCAGATCGACAATCTGCGGCGTGAAGGGCGTTTTGTTCTCATAAAGCGCGATCAGTACCTTCATGCAGAACGATGACAGCGGGTGATAGTAAAGCGTGAGCGACATGGTGATGCTACCTTGTGAAAGTGACATGCGTGACATTCGGCGTGGTGACGTGCTCGCTGCGCCGATAGCCGAGTTTGGGGAGATCGAGTCCTGCAAAAAGATGTTCGCCGGTGCCGAGCAGGACAGGCGAAATAGCGAGATGCATTTCGTCGATGAGGCCTGCCTGCAAGTACTGGCGGATCGTAGCTACGCCGCCGCCGATTCGGATGTCTTTGCCGTTTGCGGCTTCGGTTGCGTGCCTCAGTGCTGCGTGGATGCCGTCAGTTACGAAATGGAAGGTGGTGCCGCCTTCCATGGTGATTGAGGATCGTGGGTGATTCGTGAGGACGAAGGCCGGGCAGTGGTAAGGCGGGTTGTCTCCCCACCATCCTTTCCACTTGTCATCCGGCCATTCGCCGCGGACGGGTCCGAACATGTTGCGGCCGAGGATCCACGCGCCGATATTCTCAAAGCCGCGTGCCACAAACGCATCGTCGATGTCGGTTGAGCCGCCCTCCTGCCCAAACATCGTCCGGATCGTGCGGGTGGCAAAGGCCCATTCGTGCAGGGCGACGCCACCGACGCCCAGGGGATTCTCCAGACTTTGATCCGGGCCGGCGCCATAGCCATCGATGGAGATGGCGAAGCAATGAACGCGAAGCTTTGACATCAGCGAGCGTCTCCTCAGTGAATTGCGAAGCGATCTGTGTTCGGAGCAGATCGCTCCAGGTGGTCGCCCCTGCCGGTTAGGCCGCACGCCCTCGTTGTGCGGACTGCGGCGCGGCATCAAGCATGGCCTGATTGCTCATGGGATCGAACGGAACCGAACAATGATCGTGTACGAGCAGCCATTGGCCATCGATCTTGCGAAGTCCGGCCGACGACCGCAGCCAGCACCAGTGTTCCTGCCCGTCCGGGCCTTTGGCCCCGCAATGGGCAGTGAAATGACAGAAGGCCACTTCATCCTGCGCGACGATTTCCAGGTCATGGATATTGAACGTCATCGGCGCCACCATGTGCGGGAAGCACGCTTCGAGATGCTTTCGATGCGCGTCGAGTCCCTTGAACTGGAAGGCTGAATGGCAGTCGTAGGACACGGCATTCGGGGCGTAGCAGGCCATGATGGCGTCGATGTCCATGGCGCGCGTCGCCTTTGCCCAATCTTCCAGTCGGGCGCGAACGGCGGCTTCGTTGCTATTGGATAACATCGCTCTTTCCTCCTGTGATTTGATGGATGAAACCGCCCAGCCAGGCGCAGGGCAGCGTTGTCAGGACCAGTGCGATCGGAAACCAGATCGGACCGAGATCCATCGCAATTGCGCCGAACGCTCCCATCAAGCTGAGAACGAAGCCGATGACGCCGAGAATCAGGGCATGAGTCATCGGGTTGCGCGGCGCGAGACGGGCGGCGATGTAGCTGCCGAGCACGGCGTAGATGCAGCGATAGCCAAGCGCCAGCAGGTTATCGCCCGCTTCGCGCATCGGTTCGCCCCAGGGCGGATAGACACCGAGACTGTGAAAGAGCTGATCGGTGCCGATCGAGAGCACGAGGACGACAAGAAAACCTGCGAGCAACGCACCCGCGCTCGCCCAAAGGCGGCGCGGTTGCACGTGTTGTTGCACGATCTGGTTTGACATCGGCGCGGTCTGTTTGGCTATTTCTTACGCCGGTAATGTGCGGTCATGAACTTGATCCATTGGCCGTCGGGACCTTTGATCTGCGACGAGAGGATCCAGTGATCCTTGCTCTCGATGGTGACGATGTCCTGGTATGAGGCCATCGTTCCGTCGCCGGCCATGCTCGGACCTTCGGCATCCAGCGTCAGAACCTTGCCGGAAGCATCGCGTGTTCCCTCGTAGAGCCATAGATGCGTCATCATCGACGCGATGAAACTTCCGACGTAACGCTCTTTCTGCGGATCATAGCCCAGCGTAATGATGCTGCTCATCGTGCCGCCGTCCGGCATTTCTCCCAAGCCTTCGGACAGGAACCAGAGGCCGCCTACCGAGCGCGTGCTGCAGGTGCCGGTGCCTTTCATCGGCGGCTGATCCGGAGCCATGATGCATTCGCTTTCGACGGTCCATTCGCCAACGAGCTGCGCCAGCCAATCATGCTCTTTCTGCGGGGTGGCCATCATCGGGCAATCGGCAGTTTCGGTCATGTTTTCTCCTGTGAGGTTATGGTTGAGCTTTTCGAGACTTTGGCTCCAGCCGGCATCCATGCCGGCCAGCATTTGCGGTGCGGCCGGCGAGAAGCCGGTCGCATCCGCAGTCACGGTCAGCTTGGTGTTGCCGTCGTGATCTTCGAACGTGACAGTGGTGAGCGATTCCAGATGCGGATTGCCGTTGGCATCTTCCGCGACGGCGACGAACACGATGCGTGACGGCTCGACGATTTCACGGAAAGTGCCGGACATCGGGTAAACCGTGCCATCCGGTGCGCACATATGAATGAGGATCCTGCCGCCCGGCCGCACGTCGATTTCGCAAAGCGGATTGGTGAAGTGTTGTGGGCCCCACCACCGGGCCAGTTGTTCCGCGTCGACCCAGGCCTTGAACACCTTGTGACGCGGCGCATTGATGATCCGCGTGATCGTCACGCTGCGTTCGGCTGTCGGCTTGCGGCTCATTGCTGCAATCATGCGATCCTCCTTGCGTTCTGGTTGATTTGGCGTTTTGCGCGCGTGCGCGCCCTTATTTCTGCGCCAGCATGTCGAGATCGCGCAGGCCTTTCTCCATTTCGCCGCCGATCATCTTGTCCAAGCTTGTGAAGGTGCACATCACCTTGGATATGATGTTCATCGGACCATGCATGCTCCAGGTCACATTCGTCGCGTTACCTTGCGCCGCCAGATCGTATTCGACGATGTTGCTGGCGCTCATCGGCTTGATCATGTCGAGGTTGAGCGTGATCTTCGACGGCGTGACCTGTGCGATCGTCAGCTTGCCGGCGCCGCTTTCGCTATCGCCCTCCCATGCCAGCGCCGATCCAGGCCCTGCCTCCGGGCCGCTGAATGTCTTCTTCATCGTCTTGTTCTTCTCGAACGGCGACCATTCGGCGCCGCGGCGCAGGTCGGTGAGGATGCCGTGGATCTTGTCTTGCGGCGCGTTGATCAGCGCCGTTCGCTGAACACGAAACGTGTCGGGCTGCGTGATCGAAGCGTAGGCCAGGAGCCCGGCAACGGCGACGACAAGGGCGCTGATCGCAATGAGGAAAATTCTGAGCATAGTGATTCCGGTTTCTTGTTGAGGTGTTACGCTGCCGCGGGTTGCGAACCGCGCGGTAATTGCGGCGTTTCGCCTTCGGCGATGATTTTGAGATCCGTGAAGCCCTTCTCGAACTGGTCGCCGCACATCTTGTCCATATTCATGAACAAGCCCATGACCTTGGACATCATGGTCATCGGTCCGTGAATGCCCCATGTCATCCGCGTGCCGTCGCTCTGCGGTTCGAACGTGTATTCGACGATGTTGCTGGCTTTCATTGGCCGGACCATGTCGAGGCTCAGCGTGATCTTCGATGGCGCGACGTCAACGATCGTCAGCTTGCCGGCGCCGACCTGCCGGCCGCCATCCCATTCCAGTGCCGAGCCAGGACCTGTTTCAGGGCCGCTGAAAGTCTTCTTCATCTCCAGTCCCTTCTCGAACGGTGACCATTCGACGCCGCGGCGAAGGTTGGTGAGGATGCCGATCAGCTTTTCCTTTGGGGCATGGATCAGCGCCGATCGCTCGATGCGAAAGGTGTCGGGCTGTGACGACGCATAGAGCAGGATGCCGATCACGGCAGCGGCGAGAATGGCGAGGATGACAAGGGCGAGAGTCATGATCTTTCTCCGAACGTAAAGTTACCGATG
Organism: Pseudomonadota bacterium; assembly: GCA_023423415.1. GTDB lineage: Bacteria > Pseudomonadota > Alphaproteobacteria > Rhizobiales > Xanthobacteraceae > Pseudorhodoplanes. Next base: position 43,375 of record JAFAFP010000213.1, read on the forward strand.
CTTTGATGGTCTTGCTCAGCCCTTGGCGGGCTGCAGCGGATGCGCGAAGCTCCAGGCGTGGCCGAACGGATCGAGCACCTGGCCGTAGCGGTCACCCCAGAACGCATCCATCGGTGCCATTACAATGGTGGCGCCGGCGTCGGTTGCGCGTTTCACCGCTTCGTCACAATTCGCCACGTTGAGGTGCAGCACGAACGTGCTCGCGCCCGCTGTTTTCGGGCCGACGATCTTGCCGCCGCTGCACTGCTCTCGGTATTCGGGGAAATCATCCATCAGGTAGATGTGCGAGCCGTTCACCAGGATCGCCGCGTGCATCAGTCGCTTGCCGTCCTCGGCGGGCACGCGCATCAACTCGGTAGCGCCGAGTGCTTTTTTGTAGAATTCGATCGCATCGGACGCACCGTCGATGACGAGATGCGGGATGACGCCTTGGATCTGTTCGGCCATCGTGGCCTCCTTGTTGGACGCGAGGGATCATTCGACCGCACGCGCGTGCGCGGTCGGACAGTCAGTTAAAACGTTTCTGACCTTACGAAGCGGCGATCAGAGATCGATGAAACTCTTGAAGCCGCCCCAGAACATACGTTTGCCGTCGAATGGCATCTTCTTGGGGTCCATCATGTCGGCGAGGCGCGGATCCTTCATCACCTTCTTCATGACGGAGTCGCGCTGCTTGCGTGACTTGTAGGTGATCCAGGAGAACACGACCGTTTCGCCCTTCTTCAGTTTCACGCTGCGCGGAAACGACGTCCATTTGCCGTCCTGCACATCGTCGGCCACGCATTCGTGATAGTCGATGGCGCCATGGTCTTTCCACACCTTGCCGGCCTTGCGCGACATCCTCTCGTAGTCTTTCAGTTTCTTCTTCGGAACCGGAACGACAAATCCATCGACATAAGGCATCGCTGAAATCTCCTTGGGTTTTTATCGGGACTTATTTTGCTGCGCTCGAATGGCAACAGGATGTCGCATTCTCGCCGGCGACCCAGCGGCCGAGCGGGTTGACATGACCGGCGGCGTTATAGCGGTCATGATGCCTCACCCAATCGGTGAGGTTATGGTTCGGGCCCTGTTCGTTGCGGCCCTTCGGTGTCATGTCGAGAAACATGTAGCTGCCGAGGACTTCTTCCGCCCCGCGGCCAAAGGTTGAGTAGGTGTGGAAGACGTCGCCTTTGCCATCCTTGTAGAAGATGCTGAAGCCGGACAGGTCCTCCAGCGGCACTTTGGTCTCCTGGTAATTATAAACCACGGGACCGTTCGCGATCTGCTCGGGCGTGAAGGACGCATTGAAGTCGTAGTTGAAATCGCTGCCGCAGGATGACACCCATTTGAACTGCCAGCGCATGCGCGTCTTGAACGCCTCGATCTCGGCGAGCGGTGCGCGGGCAACCGCAACATAGGTCACGTCGTGATGTTCGATATGCATCAGCGCGCCGTCGACGTGATCGGACTCGAATGAGCAGCCGACGCAACCGTCCCGTTGTCCCGGGGCCAGCATGAAATGCTTGATGATGAGCTGGCTGCGGCCATCGAACAGTTCTGCCAGCGTCTTCTTCCCCTGCGGCGTATCGAACAGGTAGGTTTTCTCGATCCTGACCCAGGGTAATTCCCGGCGCTTTGCGCTGATCTTGTCGCGCAGGCGTGTCATTTCTTTCTCTTCCGCGAGCAAGGCCTTGCGTTCCCGAAGCCAGGCCTCGCGCGAGACGATGCGATGATGGTCAAGCGCCGCAGTGTTGTTTCCGGACATCGTTGCCTCCGTCATTGGTGCGCCGTCTGTGCGTTGATGACGGCCGCGACTTTCTGAAGCGGGTCAATTGTTGTCGTGCAAATGGGTTGGCTGATCAGCTCGGACAGGATCGTGGTATTATTGGCGAGTGCGCGGCCGCGATAATGATCGAGATGTTCGGCTACAAAGATCGCCGCGGAGAATGCTGTTGCCGCCATCACCACGGCGACGCCAAGGCGCGCGAGCAGGATCATGCTTGAGCGCAGCACCCAGGTTGTTGCGATGGCCAGGAGAGCGACACAGCACATGATCTTGTCCCCACAGAATCGTGTTGTTTCTGTTCAGATGCCGACCGGCGTCATCCAGCCGACACCGCAGCCATTCGGCTCTTTCAGGATGGCGATGCGGCCGACGTCGGGCACATCGAAAATCGGCCGCATCAGTTCCGCGCCGACCTTCACCGCCTTGGCGACGCGTGCATCGACGTCATCGACGGCGAGAAAGCACATCCAGCCTTCTGGTACGCCATCGAATTCGGGTGACGTCAGCGGAAAAATGCCAGCCACCGGCTTGCCGTTCTGGATCGCACACCAGTAGGTGCTGCCATTTCCGGCCGGCATCCTTTCGAAGGTCCAGCCGATGGTGTCTTGATAGAAGCGCTTGTCGCGTTCGACATCGCGGCTTCGCAGCTCGTTCCAGTGGAATGTGCCGTGTTGTGCCATGATCATTTCCTTCAGGCCGCAGCTTTCAAAGCCGGGAAGGGTTCTCGCCAGGCCGGCATCTCGTTCATGCGATCGTGCCAGCGCTCGATGTTCCTGAAGCCTTCAAGCGGAAGGTGGATGATCGCGGCATAGGGAAGGGTGATGGCTGTTGCAAAGTCTGCAACGGTGAGCCGATCGCCAAGAAGGTAGTTGCGGCCGGCCAGATGATTGTCGAGCACCTCGCCATATTTGCGAACATAGTCCCGAGCCTCGTCAACAACGGCCTGGTCGGGCTTGCCGATATCGAAACGCGTCTTGATGTAATATTCGAAATACAGCGCGCCGGCGTAATTGGTGAAATGTTCCGCATTCCAGCTCAGCCACCGCAAGACCTCGATCTGGGTGGCGCTGTCCGATGGCCAGAGATCCGAATTTGCCTTGTGCGCGAGATGGCACATGATGGCGTTGGACTCCCACAGCGTCGTCTCGCCGTCGACCAGGACGGGAAGCTTGCCGTTCGGGTTAAGTGCCAGAAACTGCGGCGTTTTGTGTTCGCCGGCCTCGACATTCATCAATACGAAATCGACCGGCGATTGCAGGTGACGCGCCATCGCGCACGCCTTGCGGGGGTTCAGCACTTCAAAATAGTAGAGCTTCATCGCATCGTCCCCACTGTTCAGGTGAACAAGGCTTCCAGCTTGTTGAGCGATCCGGTCCAGCCACGCTCGTGACCGTCGCGGGCGGCTTCGTCGAAGAACTTTTCGTGATGAAGCGTGAGCAGCGATCCTTCGCCGTCACGCTTGATCGTGATGGTGACAAGCGACTCGCGCTCCTTCATTGTGTGCCACGCCCAGCTGAAGACCAGCTTCTCGTTCGGCACCACCTCACGATAGACGCCGCCGACCTGATGGTATTCGCCATCCTCGGTATGGAAGCCAATGTTGAAGCCGCCGCCGACGCGCAGGTCGATTTCCGCCTTCGTCACCGGCCCTGAATCGGGACCAAACCAGCGCACTATTTTTTGGGGGTCCGTCCAGGCGGCGTAGACTTTTTCGGCCGGGGCATTGAGACGACGTTTGAGGGTGAGGCTTGGTTTGATGTCGGCGTTGGTTTGGGCGAGGCCCATGACTCTTCCTCCACAAATGCGGCAAGGCGATCGAGTTGCTGCGACCAGAACTGCGCATACCGGTTCAACCACCGCATGGCGTCCTCCATGGGCGCTGCTGTAAGTTCGCAAGAAACGACCCGTCCCGTTTTCGAGCGGTGGATCAGTTTGGCATCCGACAGCACGTCAAGATGCTTCATGATCGCTGGCAGCGAGACCGGGAACGGCTTGGCCAACTCGCTCACGGACATTCCATCCTGCTCGGCGAGCCGCGCCAGAATGGCCCGGCGCGTCGGATCAGAAAGCGCGGCGAATGTGCTGTTCAGGCTGTCATCTTGATAGTAAACCATGTGGTTAAGTATAAGAGTGTGAGAATCGCCGTCAAGGGGAAATTGCGGATCGTATTCGAATTCGAAAAATCGGAATTGTGGGAGCGCGTTAAGGCGTTGTTAGCCCGATGGTAACCGCCGCCCGCCATGCTGCCGGGTGAGGAGCAAGATGGCTGGCATTCAAATCAAGAAGATGAACTGGGTGCGGCAGCCGTCTGCCTATGCCAGCATGCAGTCGTGGCGCGCCAAGCGTCAGGCCGCGTTGCAGGAGTTTCAATCGCTCGCGTCGGGGACTGCCTCTGCTTTTGGTGCAGCCTGGTCGAACCAGATCAACGGTCAGGGAAATCTTGCAGCCGATGCGGCGTTGAAGCGCATTTCCGCCGAAGGCAAGGCGAAGATCGATGCTAGTTTGAACTCGATCGATAAATTGGCGTAATGACGATGGATGTCACAGCACTCGCCGCTGCTTACGTTGGCGCGCAAACGTCACAGGTTCAGATGGCGGCTGCTGCCAAGATGATGAAAATGAATGCCGAAGCACAGGCTTCGATCATTCAGGTGATCGAAGCTGCGCAGCAGAATATGAAAACTGTCGCGGCGACAGCGGCCGGTATTGGCGAGAACCTCGATATTTCGGTGTGACCAAACTCATCTGGTCAGCAATCGGGCTCGGGTTTCCTCCGCTCGTCCCCCGGAAGGCGGGGGCCCAGATTCTTTAGGTGGATTCACGCTGGGGCCGGTCTA
>JAFAFP010000044.1 GCA_023423415.1 Pseudomonadota bacterium
CGGCTCCGGCAGCTCTGCCGCGGGCACCGCAGCGCCGGCGGCGCCGGCTGGCAGCGTAACCACCACCGGCGCGGCGCCGGCCGGCGGCGCCGCCATGCCGCAGGTCGACGTGGAGAAGGTCGTGTCCGAGATGGCGGCCCAGAAGAAAGAGAAGCTCGACTGGAAGAAGTCGATCGTCGACCTGATGAAGGTGCTCGATCTCGATTCGAGCCTCAAGGCGCGCCAGGAGCTCGCCAAGGAGCTCAATTATACCGGCGACATGAACGACTCAGCCAGGATGAATATCTGGCTGCACAAGCAGGTGATGATCAAGCTGGCCGAGAACGGCGGCAAGGTGCCGGCCGATCTCAAGGCGTGATCGCTTTCACCGGATGATGCCACGAAGCCCCCGTGTGCGATGAGCACCGGGGGTTTTTTCGTTGCCAACATGAATCGATGAACTTTGCCGCCCCGACAATCAGGCGACGCTGGCAATCAAGGCCCACACGATCACGCCGACGCGCGAGAGGTAACCCCAAATCGCAGGTCCCCGATAATTGTCACCGCTCCGCCACACGCCGATGACCGCCAGCAGATTGTAGGGCAGCGGCAGAAAATGAATGGCAAGAACGATCAGTCCGGCCGCGCCCGCAGCCAGCATGGCCAGTGACGCGAACGTCGTGACAAGGTTCAGAAGCGTCCCGTAGCAGATCGCATATTCCCAGAACGCGCGTGGCAACGGCGTTCGTCCGCTCCACAAGTCGGCAATGGCGTTCTGCATGTCCATCCTTGCAGGGCAGGACGGGAACCTTGTCCAGCTCCGACAGTTCCATACCGCGCTGATGTTGCAATTCAAGACCTTGTCACGTCGGACCCAAACCCATTTGGATAGAGAGGCATTATGGCAAAGCAATCGAGCAGTACATTGTCGAGACTGGCATCACGCATTCTGCAAGGCGCGAAGGCGACGCAACGCGACGTCATGCAACTCGCCGCATCGGTCCTCAGCCAGGACGAAACGCGCGGCACCCGCAAGACCAAGAAGCGCAAAACCAAAAAACGCAAAGCCGCCAAGAAGGGGAAAGCGAAAGCCAAGAAGAGAAAATAGACGCGCGACAGCGCCAACATCGCGAACCACGGATAGACCGAAACGACAGGCCCGGCTCACCTTGCGCTGACTGGGCACAACGCGCTGAATCTCGCCTTGGTTTGCGAAATCCGATACGCTCTGCGTGTGAGTTCGAGGTGAGCCGGAGGCTCGTCATGAAATCACACACTGTTCCCTTTGAGAATCGCTGGACCAACGGTGAGCGGGCTTGGCAGTGGCATTGTGAGCTTGAGCGACTGGGCGTGGCGAACGTCAGGACGCTGTTCTGCGAGCACGAAACCCATCATCGGGAGGAGCCCGCCGTCATCTTCGACGTTCCGTCGGGATTCGTTCGCGACTGGTTGGCCTTTCACGATAAGCGTGCCGCGCGCCAACGGCTCTTGTGGTGGATAAGCGTCATCGTGTTGGGTCTTGTTGTTGCGTTCGGTGCCGTGCTCGGTGCGCAGACATAGCAGCCAGGTAGAGCCAGCGCATTCACCACCGATATCGGATCGCACCTTTCCCGGCATAGCTCTCGGTGTTGCCCGAGAACTCGCCCTCGAACGAGCCGGCGAGCGAGAAGCCATTGCGGAACGCCAATTCCGCGCCGGCAGAGAGCAGCAGTGAGTCTTCATCCGGCTGTGCGCCGTTCACGATAAAGGCGGCGCCCGGCAATGTCATGAACGCGGCATTGGCGACATTGTTGTCGTCATAGTCACGTGCCCAGGCGGCACGGCCGCGCAGCGTGACGAGACCGTCCTGCACTGGCATCGCATGATCGAACCGCGCACCAAACTCGGATCGGGTCTGCGTGTCGGTGCGGCCGGAATAGGCGAGGGCGAAGGTATCGGCGCCGGAGGTGGCGTGTTCGCTGTAGCCGGGCAGCCGGATGCTGGCGATCTGCACGGCGGCATAAGGGGTCATGCCGGTCCATGCATTGCCGAAGCGCCAGCCGCCTTCGGCGCGGCCTGCAAACGTGTTGGCGTTGAAGTCGGCTTCCAGCTTGTCGTTGCCGGCGATGGTGACGGTGCGATTGAGGGTGAAATCCTGCCAGCCGTAACCGGCCGCACCCATCAGATACGCAGCGCCCCAGTTCTGCCGTGCGTAGACCGACGCCTGGAACAGATCGGAGCTGCCGCCGCCGAGTCCCTGCGCGAGACCGAACGAGGTGCCGCCACCGGCCAGCGCGAAGCCGATCAATGTATCCGGCGTCAGGCGATGATCCGCACCGGCGACGAAGCCATAGGCGCGCGAAGTGGTGTCGTGCGAGCCGATCGTCGCATTGCCGTCGGTCCTGGCCGTGCCGCCATAGCCGCCGCCCCAGATGCTCCAGCGCGGCTGGTAGACGTTCGATACCAGCCGTACAGCCTTGGTCACGATGCCGCTCTTGAGATCGCCTTTCGGCGAGACCGCAGCGTAGGCGAGACGCACGTTCTCCGACTCCGCATTGGCCTCCGCAGCGAAGGGCAGGGCGCCAGGTCCGCTCATGCCTTGTCCGTTCATTCCCGAACGCCCGCCGGCGAACGGATCGAACATCATGTTGAAGAACTGATTCCAGGCAAGGAAGGTCGATTGCGAGATCGATGCGCCCGGTTCACCCGACGCCTGATTGAGCGCGCTCCGCAGCGCATCGCCAGTCAAGCCGAACAATGATGCGAACCCCGGCGGCAGCGTGCCGCCATTGTTGAAATAGTTGTTCAGAGACGTCGCAACGTTCTGCTGGTTGACGGTGAGATGGCCGCCGCCGACACCAAGCTGCGCCGTCAGGTTCAAATACACATCGTTGCCGAGATAGGACAATGCAGCACCGAAGCCGGTCGGCAGTTGATTGGTCAGCAGTGCATCGAACGTACCCGCAAGCGCGGCTGCCTGCAGGATGAGGTACTGCCTGGCGACATAGCTGCCGGCGTGGAAAGTTGCGAATACGTTGGCCCCGGTCAGACTGGCTGTGCCCGTCACAACCGCAGACGATGTGGCCGCAGGATCGATGACCACCCCATAAAGGCCGCCGTTAAAAGTGAGATTGCCGTTCACCGTCATCTGCGTGCCCGGCACAAGAGAGCCTGGCGCGAAACCACCACCGCCGTTAACGGTGACGTTCCGCACCTGGCCGGTGCCGGCGAGCAGGCCGCTTGCATTCACCGTGGTATCTGAATTGGTCAGTGATCCATTCACCGCCAGCGTGCCTGCGTTTACGGTCGTCGCGCCGAAATAAGCCAGCGTGCCTGCGAAGGCCTGTACGCCGGTGCCCTGTTTGGCGAAGCCACCGGTGCCGGTCATCGCGCCGGAGAAGGTGGTCGTTGCGTTGTTGCCGCCCGCGGTCAGGGTTGCGGTGCCGAGCGTGACGTTGCCGGCGCCCGCGAGCGAGCCGATGGTCTGGTTGAAATTGTTGAGGTCGAGGGTGCCGCTGACCGTTGTCGCGCTGGTTGCATTGAAGGCATTGGTGGCGCCACCGCGCAACGTCGCGCCGGTATCCACTGTGGTGGTGCCGCCATAGGTGTTCAGTCCGGTGCCGCTCAGGAGTAGCGTGTCCGTAACGATGAGATTTCCGGCGCCCTGAATTCCGCCGGAGAAATCGCCGTTGGTAATTCGCAGGTTTGTCGCGGCATTGGTTCCGGTCAGTACGGTGCCGGCGCCGAACAGCTTGTTGATTTTCGCAAATCCGAAGTGCTGCTGGTCATTGTAGTCGAGGGTCGCTCCGGCCGCCACAGTGGTGTTGTTATTGAAATCGGTGGCCGCCGCCAGAAAGAAATTTCCGGCCCGAACCGTTCCGCCGTCGATGAAGAGGTTCGAGTTGGCGACTATCCCTGCAGAGCTGCCACCCTGCCCTATGATGATCGTGCCGGTATCGATCGCGGAACCGAAATGCGCGTTTGCTCCAGCGCCAAAAGAAGGAGCGAATGTTGTCGTTACCGTCTGGCCCGCAGCAACCGAAAAGGTCGAGGTGCCGCTCATGAACTGCCAAGCGTTGCCGAAAGTGCCGCTGACCGTCGAGCGCAACGTGCCGCCCGCCAGAGAAACAGTGCCGGTGCCGAGAGCGGACATGTTTTCGATTTGCAAGACGCCGGCATTGATGCTTGTGCCGCCGGAATAGGTGTTGGCGCTCGAGAGGGCGATGGTGTTCGCGCCGTCCTTGAGCACCGAGCCGTTGCCGGTGATGGTATTGGCGACCGTGGCGTTGGTGCCGTTATTCTGAAGGAAGGTCAGGATCGCCGAATTATACAAACCGATGTTGCCGGTCAGGCCGGAGGTCGCGCCCTGGAAGATCAAATTGTTGGCGCCGCCCGTGAAACTGATGGCATCGGCCCGGCCGCCGAGTCCGATGCCGCCGGAAATGGTGCCGCCGGCCCCCTGGATGACCGTCAGGCCGGCGCCGACCACGCCGGCGCCACCCGGGCCGTTTGTGCCGTTCGCTCCATTCGGGACGGTGAAGCTCGTCCCGCCGGAACCACCTGTCCCGCCGGCGCCACCCGCGATCGTCCCATTGTTGGTCAGCGTGATGCCGTTTCCAGTCGCGTTGACGCCGATGCCACCCGCGCCGCCAGTTCCACCGTTGCCTCCGATCGTATATTGGAAGCCCGGTGGTGGGACCGGATTCCCGTCTCCTCCGTCTCCGCCGCTGCCTCCTGCTCCGCCAGCGATCGAGCTGTTGTTGGTAATATTCGTGCCGCCACTGATGACAGCGCCGTGGCCGCCCGCACCGCCACCGCCGCCGCCGCCGCCATCGAACGCTTGTCCGGAAGCGCTGCCGCCATTGCCGCCATTGCCGCCGGCTGAACCTGAAACCGCCGAGCCGATGGTGGTATCGGCGTTGATCGTTTGACCATGCACACCGCCGTTGCCGCCGCCGCCGCCGCCACCGCCGTCGCCGAAAATACTCGCATCGTCGCCGTTCTGCCCGGCCGCTCCGCCGGCGGCGCCCATCAAGCCCGCTCCGCCCGTTCCGCCGGCTCCACCTCCGGCGCCGCCACCTCCGCCACCGCCGCCAGAGGTTGGTGCCGGATTTATCCCCGGGCCGCCGTTATCGCCGGGCTGTCCGTCAGCCCCGCCTGAACCGCCGGCGACGCTCGTGCCCGATATGATGTCAACAACAGAACCGCCGGCTCCGCCGTCGGCCATTGCTGGCGTCGTCAGCGCGACGGCGAGTGGAAGCGCGGTCCCAAGCGTCAAAACCGGCACGGTGCGTATGATCACGGCCGCGCCGGTCAGCAGTGCCACCCGCCGCGCACGCGCTATGGAATTGGTCTCAGGTCGAAAATGGCGCGCCATTAGTGTTTCCCCCGACGGGCCTCATCCCTGCCGATCGTTGTCGGCATCGGTGATCGCCTGCCGCAGCGAGCTTGCGTCGCTGTCGGTGTTGCTGGTGACGAAGGGGGCCCCGCCTGTGCGGGATGAAGGCAGAGCACTGGCTGTGGCCGCGCTGAACATTGCGCCCCCCGGCGCGGCAGTCCGTCTGGCATCGTCGCTTCCCCCGCGGCGGCGTGCACCTCCGCTGTCCGCCGCGGATTGTCGCTCCGCCGTCTGCCGCAGATTATTTGCGAGAATCAGATTGCGCGCAACCCATGCGGGTAGCGGTGAGACAGCGCGCCGCGAAGTGGATAGCGCATGTGTTGATCCGCAACGTCGGCTTTCGCAATCGTGATCCCGCCCGCCGTCGCCCGAAGGACACACTTCGTGGTCTTCCGCGTTCAGGAGGTAAGTCCCCGTTAACCAGTCACTCCCTAAGCATTATGGATGAAGCGGGAGGGCTATTCGTGACCGGCCGCTGGCGGACATCCATTCTTGCTGCCGCGTTGGTGCTGGCAGGCATTGCGCCTGTCTTTGCCCAAAGCCGTGCCGATTCGCCGTCTGCTCCTCCAGTCGCAACGGATATCCGCGTCGCCGGCGACGACAGGGAAACCCGTCTCATCATGGACGTGACGCGGACCATCGGTGTCCGTGCCTTCACCTTGGCCGATCCCTACCGGGTGGTGGTGGATATCCCGCAGACCATTTTTCAGCTTCCGCCAAATGTGGGCGAGGCGGGACGTGGCCTGATCAAGGCTTATCGCTTCGGCCTGGTCATGGCCGGAGGCTCGCGCATCGTCATCGATGTGAACAAGCCCGTGCGGATCGAGAAGGCACAGGTGCTGGAGGCCAGGGACGGTCAGCCGGCCCGGCTGGTGGTCGATCTGTCCGCGACCGATCGCGAAGCCTTCATGCGGCATCTGGCGATGGATCGGACCGCCTCGCGGGCGAACGAGGCGATCCGTCAGAGCGTCGGCGCGACGGAAAAGCCGTCCGGCGATTCGCGCCCGCTGATCGTGATCGACCCCGGTCATGGCGGTCCGGACACCGGGACCAAGGCCGGGGGCGGTGAAATCCTCGAAAAGGACGTGGTGCTCGGTTTCTCCACCATTCTGCGCGATCAGCTTGAGAAAAGCGGACGCTACCGGGTGGTCATGACCCGCACCGACGATACCTTCATCCCGCTGGCGGAGCGGGTGCGCTTCGCCCGGCAGCGCGAGGCGCAACTGTTCGTGTCGATCCATGCTGACGCCTTGCCGAAGTCGGGAGGCGACGTGCAGGGGGCGACGATCTACACGCTGTCCGACACCGCCTCCGACGCCGAAGCCGCCAAACTCGCGGAGGACGAGAACAGGTCCGACATCATCGCCGGCATCGATCTGGCCAAGGAGCCGGGGGATGTCGCCGACATCCTGCTCGACCTGGCGCATCGCGAGACCAAGACCTTCTCGCACGCCTTCGCCCGGCTTTTGATCGGGGAAATGCGCAATACCGTGCGCCTGCACAAGAAACCGCTGAAATCCGCCGGGTTCGTGGTGCTGAAGGCGCCGGACGTGCCGTCGGTGCTGATCGAACTCGGCTACATGACCAACAAGCAGGACCTGAAACTTCTGACCTCCGATGCCTGGCGGGGCAAGGCGGCCGAAACCATGGCGCAGGCGGTGGACCAGTTTTTCCGGACCCGGGTCGCCGGCGCCGATGCAGGGGCAGCGAAGCGCCGTTAAAGTGCGGTAATATTCCCCCTGGGGCCTAAGTTTGACCATAAAACCGCGCGACGAGGAAAAAGTCGGGTGGGTCAGAGACGGGTCGCAAAAATCGCGATAGATTAGCCTGCTTCGCGCCGCACTGGGGGATTCCAGCCGGGCGTCACCGCCGTCGTGCCATGGTTTGACGATGTCACTGGTTGAACGATCATGAGATTGATGCTGCGCTTTTTCGGCTTCCTGTTCGCGGTCGGAACCATCCTGTTTCTGGTGGGGGTCGCCGGCGTCGCGGGCATGATGTGGCATTACTCGAAGGACCTGCCGGATTACTCCCAGCTTCAGGATTACGAGCCGCCGGTGATGACGCGGGTGCATGCGACCGACGGGTCGCTGGTCGCCGAATATGCGCGCGAGCGCCGGCTTTATCTTCCGATCCAGGCGGTGCCGAAGAGGGTCATCCATGCCTTCCTCTCGGCCGAGGACAAGAACTTCTACGAGCATGGCGGTCTCGATTTCAACGGCATTGCCAGGGCCGGCGCGCTGTTCATCCAGAACTACGGCTCCAATCGCCGCCCCCAGGGCGCCTCCACGATCACACAACAGGTTGCGAAGAACTTCCTGTTGACCAACGAGGTATCGTTTACGCGTAAAATCAAGGAAGCGTTGCTCGCAATGAAGATCGAGCGCGCGTACACGAAGGACAAGATCCTCGAACTGTATCTCAACGAAATCTATCTCGGTTTTTCGGCTTACGGCATCGCCGCCGCCTCGCTGCTTTATTTCGACAAGTCGGTGCATGAACTGACAGTTGCGGAAGCGGCTTATCTCGCCGCGCTTCCCAAAGCGCCGTCGTCTCTGCATCCATTCCGCCAACGCGAGCGCGCGACCGAGCGGCGCAACTATGTGATCGATCGTATGGTCGAGAATGGCTACGTGAAGGCGGAGGAGGGCGAGAAGGCGAAGAGGGAGCCGCTCGCCGTTACCGCGCGGCCGACTGGATCGCACATTTTCGCCGCTGAGTATTTCGCCGAGGAAGTCCGACGCGAGATTTATGACCGATATGGCGAGAAGAAGCTGTACGAAGGCGGTCTCTCGGTCCGCACGACGCTCGATCCGAAATTGCAGGCGCACGCACGCAAGGTTCTGGCCGACGCTCTCACCAAGTACGACGAGAACCACGGTTATCGCGGCCCTGTCCAGAAGCTCGATATCACCGGCGATTGGGGCGTGAAGCTCGCCGACGTGAAGGCCCTGTCCGATATCGGTTGGAAAATGGCAGTGGTGCTTGAAACCTCCGACCAATCCGCGCGCATTGGCTTTCAGCCGCCGCGGGAGCCGGGCGGGGCGGTCGTTCGCGAGCGACGAGTCGGAATTGTTCCGATGGAAGGCGTCAAGTGGGCGAAAGCAGCGTCTGGTCCAGGCCGTGGTCGGGCTCCGACCAAGGTCGGGCAGGTCCTTGAGCCGGGCGATGTGATCTATGTCGAACCGCTCGCTTCTAAGGACGCTCAACAGGACCAGAACGCGCAATATCGTCTGCGGCAGGTTCCGGAAATCAGTGGCGCCATCACGGTCATGGATCCCTGGACCGGCCGCGTACTGGCGCTGGTTGGCGGCTTCTCGTTCGATCAGAGTCAGTTCAATCGGGCGACGCAGGCGCTGCGACAGCCGGGATCCTCGTTCAAGCCCTTCGTCTATGCTGCAGCGCTCGACAATGGCTACACTCCATCGACCGTGGTGATGGACTCCCCGATCGCGATTGATCAGGGGCCAGGCATGGGCGTGTGGTCGCCTCAGAACTACTCCGCTGGCAAATTTTACGGCCCGCAAACGCTTCGCTTCGGTATCGAGCATTCGCGTAACGTCATGACGGTCAGGCTTGCACAGGACGTTGGCATGCCGCTGATCGCCGAATATTCGAAGCGCTTCGGCGTCTATGACGATTTGCCGCCGTATCTCTCCTTCGCTTTGGGCGCAGGCGAAACAACGACATTGCGTATGACTGCGGCTTATTCAATGTTCGCCAATGGCGGTCGTCGTATCAAGCCGACGCTGATCGACCGCATCCAGGATCGTTACGGCCACACCATCTACAAGCACGATCAGCGCGAATGCCGTGGCTGTGACGCGGATCGTTGGTCGAACCAGCCAGAACCGACGCTGGTCGACAAGCGCGAGCAGGTGATCGATCCAATGACCGCCTACCAGATCACCTCGATGATGGAAGGGGTGGTTCAGCGCGGTACGGCGACGACCGTCCGTGAGGTTGGCAAGCCTGTCGCCGGCAAGACCGGTACCACCAATGACGAAAAGGACGCCTGGTTCGTGGGCTTTTCGCCTGACCTCGCCGTTGGCGTTTATTTGGGCTTCGACAAGCCCAAATCGATGGGGCGTGGATCGACGGGTGGCCAGTTGGCTGCGCCGGTCGTTCGGGATTTTCTGAAAGTGGCGCTTGCCGATAAACCGGCCGTCCCGTTCCGTGTGCCGGCCGGGATCAAACTGATCCGCATTGATCCAAAGAGTGGTATGCGCGCTGGCCCAGGCTCCGAGCGTGTCATCCTTGAGGCCTTCAAGCCGGGCACAGCGCCGCCTGATTCCTATTCGGTGGTTGGCTATTCGGATGGGGACGGAAACAGCTACAATTCCGCTCCATCCGACACCGACCGTTTCATCCGGTCCGGTACGGGCGGACTCTACTGACGCGGTCATCGCGGCGCAGTTGACGCATCGCAAGCGTCAACTGCACAGGGGATCGCAACGGCGTTTTCCTGCGCCTCATGGACAAATCTTTAACCTTAATCTTTCACCACAGTTTTATGACAGGCTGGCCTCGCCCGGAGCGTGGGCCTTAGACATCTCCAGTTGAGGAGGTGCCATGACACGTCTTGCACGATGGTTGAGCGATGGCCGTGTCTGGCTGGTGCTCAGTATTGTTGGTACGGGCATTATTGCCGTGCTCGAACAGGATGTCGCATCGCTTCCGTTTTTGGCGTGCGTATTTGCGGCTATTTTTCTCGCCGTTCTGTTGGTGACGCGCCGCGTCGTTTTCTCCTTCGCGGCGAGTTGGTCTGTGATTGCGATCTTGACCGCCATATCGCTCGCGAAGCGACAGTTCACCGGAATGGTGTTGCACGCGTTCGATGCGTATTTCTATCAGCGCAATTTTGCCGTCGTCGGTTTCCTGCTTGAATCCTACCTTTGGCCGATTGTTCTTTGCATGCTGCTGCTGCTGCTTGCGGTGGCCCTATGTGCAGTCATCTATCGGGCGACACCACGCACAACGCTCTCTCGCGCTCAAATCGGAGCGATGCTGCTGGTGGTTCCTCCCGCCATCTACCTGAGTTACCCGGCCGAAGCGCATCAGGAGAGCTATTATTCCCGGTTCCACATCGCTTCATCGCTCTTCGCATCGCTGAAAGATACCCGCATTCTGTTCAGCGCGCCGGAATTCCAGAAGCGGCTGTCGGAGCTCTCGTACACGGATACGTTTTCGGGGCATCCGATTTGCGACAGCAATACGCCGCGCAGCGATGTTGTCGTCGTCCTTATGGAATCGGCGATGCCACCAGGTACTTATCCAGAATTGAAGGCGCCGGCCTCGCTGCAGGAATCCTTTGCCGGATCAGATGGCCGCGTCCGTCCGTTGCGAGTCGAGACGTATGCCGGTGGCACCTGGATCAGCACGGTGACCATGTTGACGGGGCTTCCGACAACCGCATTCGGCTGGTTGCGCCCCTATCTCACACTGTTTCTTCATGGCCGTACGCATCATTCGCTTGCGACCTTGCTGAAAGCCTGTGGCTACAAGACCGCGGCGATCTCCCCGATGCCCTATATGTTTGTCAACGAGGGGCCGTTCATGTCCTCCATTGGGATTGATGACTTTCTCGACTGGAATGCGATCGGCGCTGCATCGAAGCACGAACGCGACGACGTGTATTTCAATGCGGCCTATGATTACATCGCGAAGCATCGCGAGACCGATGGCCGCCCGCTCTTTTTGTTCGTGACAACAATGGGCCCGCATGGGCCGTTCGACTATCAACTTGATCCCGGTGCAAAGGTGGAAGGAGCGCCATCCGGGAACGGGGCCGAGCTGGATGAATATCTTCGCCGTCTGATCATGCAGCGGCAGGATTTCCGCCGCTTCACCGGACGGCTCGCCGACGAGGGCAGGGGGCGTCCAACGATTGTCGCCGAATTTGGCGATCATCAGCCCTCTATTACGCGGGAACTGGCCGAGCGCGACAATGCCGATGCCATCGCGCAATGGTCTTCGAAGGCGTATCTCACCTACTATAACATCACTCCGATCAACACGACCTTGCGCAAGCCGCTGCCCGACTTTCCGGTACTCGATCTTTCGCTCCTAGCGGCTACCATGCTCGATGTTGCCGGCCTGCCGCGCGACGACGTCTTCGATGCGCTGCTGGCACTGCGTGACCGTTGCAAGGGCGCCTTTGCGCTCTGTCCAGATACCGGACATGTCGAGCGACACCTGAAAGCACTTTCGAATGCCGGGTTCCTCCGGCTCGAGGCGCCGGAAAAGGCACTGTGAAACGGCTTGGGTGTTGAGGGGAGAACCAGACGGTTGCGCGGAAGAACGACAATCGCTAAATGCGGCGGACAGAATCTGGACGGCCCGGAATGCGCGCGGAAACTGAAGCACTCGTAGAAGATATCAAGCGGTCGGTCGGGCTGCTGAGGAGGCATCTTTGACTTCGATGCATCCAACGCCCGTCTTGCCGAACTGAATGCGCTCGCCGAAGACCCATCCCTCTGGGATGATCCGCAGCGCGCCTCCAAGGTGATGCAGGAGCGCACCGCGCTCGAAGACCAGCTCAGTGCGATCGCCCGGATCCAGCAGGAACTCGATGACAATATCGAACTGATAGAACTCGGCGAAGCCGAGAAGGATCAATCCGTCATTGTGGATGCCGAACAGGCGTTGCAGCAACTCAAGAGCGAAGCCGCTCGCCGGGAGCTGGAAGCGCTGTTGTCGGGCGAAGCCGATTCCAACGATACCTTCCTTGAAGTGCATGCCGGCGCGGGGGGCACCGAGAGTCAGGACTGGGCCAGCATGCTGATGCGCATGTTCGTGCGCTGGGCCGAGCAGCACAAATACAAGGTCGAGTATCTCGAAGAATCCCCCGGCGAAGAAGCGGGTATCAAATCGGCGACGGTGAAGGTCAGTGGCCGCAACGCCTATGGCTGGTTGAAATCGGAAAACGGGGTGCATCGGCTGGTTCGCATTTCGCCGTTCGATTCCAATGCGCGTCGGCATACGTCATTTGCCAGCGTCACCGTTTATCCCGTCATCGACGACCGGATCGAGATTGAGATCGATGAATCTCAGGTTCGCATCGATACGTTACGCGCGAGCGGCGCCGGCGGACAGCACGTCAATAAGACGGAATCGGCGATCCGTATGACACACATTCCGACCAACATCGTTGTGTATTGTCAGAATGACCGCTCGCAGCATCGTAATCGTGCACAGGCGTGGGATATGCTGCGCGCGCGCTTATACGAGCGCGAACTAAAAATCCGAGAGGAGAAGGCGGCCGCGGACAATGCCGCCAAGACCGATATCGGATGGGGGCATCAGATCCGATCTTATGTCTTGCAGCCGTATCAGATGGTGAAGGATCTTCGTACCGGCGTGTCGACCTCAGATACAGGCGGTGTCCTCGACGGAGACATCGATCAATTCATGGCCGCGGCCCTGGCGCAAAAGGCGTTTGGCGGTGGACCCGAAGACGTTGAAGATGTTGATTAAACGCGTCGTCGATTTCGTTGATTGAACTCTGCTAGAACTGCGTCACCGGGATGGCCGAGTGGGGCATTGCCTCACTGATGCTGCCCCTGGAGGCACATCCCGGCAAGCCGTCCGTGTGTTTTAGCCGCTACGCAGCAGACCGAACGAGTTCGTCAGCGATCATTGCGGCCAACTCTGCCGGTGGTTCCATCACAACCTCCGCGCTCGTCACGTTAACACGGGCAGACTGAATCATCTGATACAGAAGTCAAGCGCAAACGTTGCTTTGCGCAGAACGCTTCGTGTGCCGTGATGCGATGGAACTTCTAGTGTAATCCGAGACGACTGCCGGCGCGCAGATATTTCTGCGGATCGACTGCGTCGCCATCGACGCGAGTTTCGTAATGCAGATGGGGCCCCGTTGAACGGCCAGTCGAACCGAGTTTGCCAATCATCTGTCCAATCCGAACGCTCTGTCCGACTTTCACGTCGATTGAAGAGAGATGCGCGTAACGCGTTGCAAGGCCGTTGCTGTGCTCGACTTCGATCATCTTCCCGTAGCCGCCGTTCACGCCTGCAAAAGTCACTTTTCCATTTGCGGTGACGTGAACCAGATCGCCGGTATCGCCGCGCATATCGAGACCGGTGTGCATCGCCGGCGAGCGCAGAAACGGGTCCATCCGCATACCGAAACCAGACGACGTATCCATCGCGCCGTTGACGGGTTTGCGAAGAGGGACGTCATTGATGGTGCGCGTCAGACGGTCGACCTGTGCGCGAGAGACGTGAATACGATAAAGCTGACGCTCGAATGACTTGTCATCTGCGGCGAGGTTCGCCGGCACGTAAGGCCCACCTACGCCCGCCGGGGGAGTTGAAGGTCCTTTGCCGGGATTGATTCCAATATCGGCAAGGGCGCCACGGATTCTCTTTGCTTTGGAATCGTAATTTTCTTCGAGTGCGTTCAGCGCGTTCAACTGCTTTGCTTCAAGCTTCGCAAGTGAATCCTGGATGCGTACCAGTGTGCTCTCGACGCCGCTGCGAGCTTTGGCCGAATTGCGCCAGGGGAGGAGCGACCGTGCTTCCCGTTCGCCGGATGCATTGGCCGCGTCGTCCATCGGCGACGGTTTGAGATACGAGCCGCGCTGCAGCTCCTTTGCCTTTGTGGATTTCGGGATTGAACCGGTCACCGTCGTGTCGGGGAAAGATCCGAGCGTTGCGGCGCGTTGCTCCAGAACCGACTGCTTCCGGATCGCCTGGTCCAGCTTCTGCTCGAACTGTTCCTGGTCGATCAATTGCCGGCTGGCGATGCGGTCGACCTGCGCGCGCAATTCAGCGATCCGATCCTCATAGGCAAATTGCATCTCGGCTTGGCGGGCAATGAGGCGCTTGAGGACATCATCGTGAAAAGCAAAGTAGGTACCGGTCAGGATCGACCATCCCGCCATGACCACAAGGCCGCCGACAACGATCCAGAATGCCACCGGTCCCAGCCGAACCTGACGGCGACCGTGAACTAGCGTGTAGTCGTTGCCGGCATGTTTGCGCTTGATGGGCTGGGCCTGAACCGCCCGCTGCGGCCGGGGAGGCTGCGGGGCCGCCGTGTGCTGCTGCGGGTGGCGATGATGAGCGTTCTGATACTCGTAGGCCCAGGCATCCTGAGGCTGCGCCGGATAGTGGTGAGACCGGTGGGAATGGGGTGTGGACCGATACGACATGAAATTGCCCGCCAGACTCCGTCGGGCGGGCCGACGCTGAAGACAGCGTCAATTTCGGCTCTGTATAGTTAATTTTCCGCGAATGATTGGGTGCTAAGGCTCTATAATGCCTTCGCTGTTTCCAGGACTTCCTCCGCATGACCGGGCACTTTGACCTTTGGCCAGATCTTGGCGATTCGTCCGTCCTGGCCGATGAGGAAAGTCGTGCGGTTCACGCCCATGTATTTCTTTCCGAACATCGTTTTCTCGCCCCACACGCCATAGGCATCGAGCATGGCGTGACTTTCGTCCGAGCCGAGGGCGACGCTGAGGTCGTGCTTGTTGCGGAACCGGTCGAGCGCGCGAACCGGGTCGGCCGAAACCCCAAGAACGGTCGCGCCGGCCTTTTCGAAGGCCTTGCCGAGTCGCGAAAAATCGATCGCTTCCTGGGTGCAGCCAGGCGTATCCGCCTTGGGATAGAAATAGAGGACGAGCTTGCGTCCCTTGAAGTCGGCCAGCGAAATAGTGCGGCCGCCATCGCCGGGCAGGGAAAAGGCCGGAGCCTTGCTGCCTTCGGCCAGTGTCTTACTCATATGCCTTCCTTTCGTCGCTTTCAGCGGGTCAACCTGCCGCTTCGGTCCGGCCTTTGGGCGAAGGCGGGCAGGCAGACTGGGATGCCCAGTCACTACCGGATTCAGGTCAACCAGACTGGCGACGTTACAGGCGCCGGTCACACGGACAAGGGGATGTCCGACCGGGCATGACCAAGCCAGATCGCGCACCTCGCATTGATGTCTTACGCGACCTTGAGGACACCCTCCGGGCGCATCGCGAAAGTGCGCGCTGCAACGATCTGCGATCCAGGGCTTTGCGGCTGTGGTGGCGTGTGAGACGGGAGTTCCGCCGTCCATTATTGCGCCGAACCGCCTTCGGCATTGGCGCCGGAGTGCTGGTGGCCTTCATCGCATTCACGGGCCTCTGGCTGCGTCTGGGGGCAGGGCCGATCGAGATCAACTTTGCCTCGCCATGGATCTCGTCGGCGATCGAACAGAATATCGGCCGGCAACACCGGGTGGTGATCGGGGGCACCCAGATCGAGCGCGACAATGCCGGCCGCACGTCCGTTCGTATCCGCAACCTGCAGGTGCGGGACACCGATGGCGTTGTCGTCGCCAGTGCTCCAAAAGCCGAGGTCGCCCTGTCGGGATCGAGCTTGCTGCGTGGTCAATTGCGCGCCCAACGCGTGAGCCTGGTCGGCGCCGAGCTTTCCGTCCGCATCGAGCAGGATGGGCAGGTGACGTTCTCCACAGGCACCGAGCGGCCGCTGGCGGCGACTCCGTCGATCGTCAGGCCGGCTGGCGCGCTGACGCCGGGGCTAGCACCGCACAACCAACCAGCGCCCGTTCCGGCGGCGCCGGCCGTTCTGCCTCCCAGTCAATCGCTCGAAGCGACCGGAGCCGATCGCTTTATCGCACTGGTGTCGTGGCTCGATCGTTTGTCCGAACAGGGGCTCGACGGGCAAGGGCTCGGCGAAATCGGTTTGAAGGACGGCGTGCTGAAGGTCGATGATTTGCGGACTGACAAGCATTGGACGTTCGAGCACATCAACTTCAGCGTCAATCGGCCAGGCGGTGGCGTCAGCGTGCGGCTGAGTTCCGACGATGAAGAACGGCCTTGGTCTCTTATTGCCTCGATCCGCCAGAGCGGCGTGCAGCGCCGCACCGTTCGGATCAATCTGAATCAGGTCTCGACCAAGGATCTGTTTTTGGCGACGCGGGTTGGCGATGGTCAATTCCAGGCCGATATCCCGCTGACCGGAATGCTGAGCGCCGAAATCGGCCCGGATTCGCTGCCGAGAATCGTTGAAGGCAAGTTTGTTGCGGGCGAAGGCACCATTGGCGATCCGGCAGATGCCGGCGGCCACGTGTGGATCGATCGCGCCGATTTTGCGATCGATTGGGATGCGAACCGACGAAACGTCACCATGCCGATTCAGGTTCAGTCTGGCGCGAACAGGGTGACGCTGTTCAGCCGGGCAGACGCGCCAGCTATGCCTGGCGATCCGTGGCGCCTGACCGTGACGGGAGGCTCCATCGTTTTGGCGGAAGGCGCGAGCGATCCGCAGCCGCTGGTTCTCAACAAGATCATGATGCGCGCCAATGTCGATCTGACGCGCCGCCGTCTCGATCTTGTGCAGGGTGATATCGCCGGCGCCGGCGTTGCCGGCTCCCTAAGCGGCGGCGTCGATTTTTCCGGCAGCGATCCGCGTCTCGCCATCGGTCTTGCCATGACGCCGATGCGCGCAAACGTGGCCAAGAAGGTCTGGCCGATTTTCGTTGCCACCAAGGTTCGCAACTGGGTCACCGAGAATCTGCAAAGCGGCGACATCGAGCGCGTCGACATCGCGACCAATGCTCCGATCGAAACGCTGAAGGAGGGGGGGCCGCCGATTCCGTCCGACGGATTGTCGGTGGACGTGACGGTCCGCAACGCATCGATCAGACCGGTCGCAGGACTGCCGCCGATCACCGAAGCTGATCTCAAGACGAGCATCAAGGGACGTCAGGTTGTCGTCAGCGTTGGCCGGGGCATTGTCGATCTCGGCAATGGACGAAAGCTCACCCTGACCAACGGCGTATTCGAGGTCCCCGACACGCATCCCAAGGCGCCGCCGGCGCAGGCGCGCTTTCGCATCGATGGACCGGTCCCGGCCGCACTTGAATTGCTCGGGACGGAGCGGCTGCGAGGACAGGCTGCCATTCCAATGGATCCCGCCAATAGCCGTGGCAATCTCAGCGGCCAGGTGACCGTCGGCCTGCCGATCACAGCGGATCCGCCTCCCGGCGCCACGCAATACACGATCAACCTCGACGTCGCCGGTTTTGCCGCCGACAAGATGGTGATGGGGCAGAAGATCGAGGCGCAGGCCCTGAAGGTCAGCGCCAACAATCACGGCTATCAGATCAAGGGCGATGTCCGGATCAACGGTACGCCCGCGGCTTTGGATTATCGCAAGACCAACGATAATCCGGAGGCTGATGTTCGTGTGCAGGCGACACTGGATGAAGCCGCGCGCGCGCGGTTCGGTATCGCGACAGGTCCCTCGTTGAGCGGGCCGCTACCAGTCAAGATCGCTGGCAAGATTGCGGACAACAAGGACGCCCGACTGACCATCGAGGCCGACCTCACGCCATCGAAGATCGAAAATCTGCTGCCGGGCTGGGTGAAGCCGGCGGGCAAAGCGCACCGCGCAAATTTCACGCTCGTTAGCCGGGACAAGGCGACGCGCTTCGAAGACATTGTCATCGACGGGTCAGGCGCCAATGTTCGCGGCACGATCGAACTCGATGCCGCGGGCGATCTCGTTTCGGCGAATTTTCCTGTCTTCGCGCTGTCGGATGGCGACAAAGCCAGCGTGAAGGCAGAGCGCGGCAGCGACGGAGCGCTGCGCATCACGATGCGCGGCGACGTTTATGATGGCCGTGGCTTCGTCAAATCGTTCTTTGGCGGAGGAGGCGAGGCCAGCGAAAAGCCGAAGGGCGACGCAATGGATCTGGACGTGGATATCCGTCTCGGCGCCATTGCGGGGCATCACGGCGAAGCGCTGCGCGGAGTCGATCTCAAGGTGTCGCGGCGCAACGGACAAATTCGTACCTTCGCACTGAACTCGAAGATCGGCCGCGATACGACATTGACAGGCGAACTGCGTGCAGCGGCGCAGCGCAGGAACGTCATGTATTTCGAGACCCATGACGCCGGCGCGCTGATGCGTTTCACCGATACCTATCCGCGCATGTATGGCGGGCAGATGTGGGTGGCGATGGACGCGCCGACCGCCGATCAGGCCCCGCAGGACGGCATCGTCAATTTCCGCGACTTCTGGGTACGGGGCGAACCCGCGCTCAACCGCGTGGTCGGCTCGGCGCAGAACGATTCAAAAGGCGTCGAATTCACGCGCATGAAGGTCGATTTCACGCGGACGCCGGGACGGCTCCTGGTGAAGGAGGGTGTCGTGCGTGGCCCGACCGTCGGCGCGACTGTGGACGGCACCATCGATTACGCAAAGAACGATGTGCGCATGCGCGGCACGTTTGTTCCGCTCTACGGAATCAACAACGCGCTTGGACAGATCCCGATCGTCGGGATGTTCCTCGGCGGCGCCAATGAAGGGTTGGTCGGTATCACCTACGAGGTCGTGGGGCCGCCGAGCTCGCCAACATTGCGCGTGAACCCGATTTCCGCCGTCGCCCCCGGCATGCTGCGCAAGTTCTTTGAATTTCCGAACTCGAAACCGATCGAGTCGCCTGATGTAGCGCCGATTGGCGCTGCGACGCGTTGATCTGGGCGATCATTGCCGGGCCTGACCCGGCAATCCTTCTTGCAAAGAAGAACGATGGATGCGCGGCCCTAAGGCATGCGCGGCATCTTCGACGGCTCTACCTGCGGGTGACGGGGTGGTGACGCTTTCGTGATCAGACCGGCTTCAGCAGCACGTGCTTCTTGCGCCCAAGCGACAGCTTGATCACGCCTTCGGGGGTGAGGTCCAGCGTGGTCAGCACCATCTTCTCGTCGACGACGGTTGCATCGTTGACCTTCAGGCCACCGCCCTTGATCTGACGCCGCGCTTCGCTGGTCGACGCGACAAGGCCGGCCGCCGTGTTGGCGGCCAGAACACCCAGGCCTTTCTCCAGATCGGCTTTCTTGATCTCGACCGTGGGAAGATCCTCCGACAGCGCGCCTTGCTCGAAGGTCTGGCGGGCGGTTTCCGCCGCCTGATCGGCAGCCACACGCCCGTGCATCAGCGCAGTTGCCTCGGTCGCGAGCGTCTTCTTGGCGTCGTTGATCTCCTGGCCCTGCAAGGCGCCGAGACGGGCGATCTCATCAAGCGGCAACGTGGTGAACAGCTTCAGGAAGCGGACGACATCGCCGTCCTCGGTGTTGCGCCAGAATTGCCAATAGTCATACGGGCTCATCATGTCGGCGTTGAGCCAGACGGCGCCGGCGGCGGTCTTACCCATCTTTGCGCCGGAAGAGGTGGTGATCAGCGGCGCGGTGAGCGCGAACAGTTGAGCGTTGCGGATGCGCCGGCCGAGGTCGATGCCGTTGATGATGTTGCCCCATTGGTCGGAGCCGCCCATCTGCAGCACACAGCCGTAGCGCTTGTTCAACTCCACGAAATCGTAGGCCTGCAGGATCATGTAATTGAATTCGAGGAACGACAATTCCTGCTGACGATCGAGCCGCAGCTTCACCGAATCGAACGACAGCATCCGGTTGATTGAAAAGTGTCTGCCGACATCGCGCAGGAAGTCGATGTAGTTGAGTGTGTTCAGCCAGTCGGCGTTGTTGGCCATGATGGCATCGCCAGGACCGTCGCCGAAGGTCAGGAATTTCGAGAACGTTGCGCGGATACTCTTGAGATTCTCGTTGATGATCTCTTCGGTCAGGATCTTGCGTGACTCATCCTTGCCGGACGGATCGCCGACACGGGTGGTGCCGCCACCCATGAGTGCGATCGGCCGGTGACCGGTCTGCTGCATCCAGTGCAGCATCATGATCGGCAGCAGATGGCCGATGTGCAGGGACGGCGCGGTACAGTCGTAGCCGATATACGCGGTGATGCGCGAAGACCCCGCCAACGCATCGAGCTGATCGGGTTCGGAAACCTGATGAATGAAGCCGCGATCCGAGAGGACGCGAAGAAGATCTGATTTGAATTGGCTCATGAGTAAAAACCGTTATCGCCGCCAGCGTGCCGTGGTGTAACAGGTCCGGGTGCGGATTCAAACACGCGGGCGATTCTATAATGCGATCCGGCGAATAGCCTGAGAAATACGCGATTTCTCGCCTCGTGTTTCACATGAAAAAATTCCTATTACCGCCTTGTGCGCGGCTGTTTCATGCTCATAGAAGAGCGGATGCGCGGACAACGAGTATGGGCCGAATATTCTCGTCGCAATGATGGTCGCCGCGAAGTTCGGCAGAGCATTCAGGCTGCCCGTTTGTTCGGTCGCTCGCGTCGCAGGAACCGCCGGATCAGCCGTGATTGATCGGGTCGCTTCACCAGCAGGATGTCGCTGACCAGCTTGGCGCCGCCGCGCCGCCGTTCGAGGGTGAGCTTGCGGGAGTGGAATTGCTCGAGTTCGGGGCGGTGGCCGACGCTGAGGATGGTCAAACCTTCCATGACTTCCGACAGCATCCGCATCAGATCGTCCTGACTCTTGGGATCGAGCGCCGCCGTCGCTTCGTCCAGCACGATGATGTCCGGGCGGTGCAGCAGCACGCGTGCGATGGTCAGGCGCTGCTTCTCGCCGCCGGACAAAGTCTGGTCCCAGGGCTCATCGTCTTCGACGCGATCGACCAGATGGCCAAGACCGACCTGATCAAGCGCTGTACCGATGGTTTCGAGGTCCCAGTCTTCGGCGGCGCCAGGGTAGGCGACGGCCCGCCGCAAAGTGCCGGTCGGCACATAGGGCCGCTGTGGCAGGAGGAACAGACGCGCGTCTTTCTGGATATCAACTTCGCCGCTGCCCCACGGCCACAGACCCGATATCGCGCGCACCAATGTGCTCTTGCCACTGCCGGACGATCCGGCGATCAGCACGCGTTCGCCTTTCTTGATAACGACGTCGGTGTCGTCGACCACGGCGGTGCCATCGTCGAGTGAGACGCTGAAATCCTTCAGCCGCATGGCGGCATCCACGGTCTCGCCGCGTTTGATGCGATTGATGCCTTCGCCGGTCTCGGCGCGTTCGAGCGCATCCAGCGACACCATCAGCGAGGCGACGCGGCGCGCGCCCGCATTCCACTCGGCAAGCCGCGGATAGTTATCGACCAGCCAGTTGAACGCCGCCTGCACGATGGTGAAGGCCGACGCTGCCTGCATCACTTCGCCGAGCGACATCGAGCCGTCGAGAAATTTCGGCGCACAGAGAATGATCGGAAGCACCGGCGCGACGATGGCGGAGCCTTGCGAGACAAATGTGGTCCGCATGTGCTGGCCGCAGAGCGCGCGCCAGCGCCGCAGCACCGCGATCAGTGAGCGGTCGAGGCCTGCGCGTTCTTCTTCCTCGCCGCCGAGCAGGGCGATGCTCTCGCCATTCTCGCGCACCCGCGTGAGCTGATAGCGGTATTCCGCTTCGGCCTGGTTCTTGGATTCGGAGACTTCGACGAAGCGTCTGCCGACGATGGTCATCGTCCCGCTGGCGATGACGGCATAGATCACTGCGGCGATGACAAGGAAGGCGGGGATGGTGATCTCGCTGCCGCCGATCGGCACGGTGAGCGAGCCGCCGATCGTCAACAAGACATAGATGAAGGTGATGGCGGAGAGCGTGGCTGTCGATACGCCGACGGCGAAATCGACCGGCGCGTCGGTGGCGATCCGCAGATCTTCGGTGAGGCGGCCTTCCGGATTCTGGTGATCACCGCTGACGAGGTTGAGCTGATAGTAGCGGCCGTTCTTCAGCCATTCGTCCAGGACGTGGCCGCTGAGCCATGCGCGCCAGCGCCGTTGCGTGGACATGCGCGAATAAACATTGGCGATGCCGAGCGCGATCGCAGCGCCGGCGAGCGGAAAGAAGATCATCGCCAGCGTCAGAACGCGCGCGGAATCCTTTTTCTCCAGCGCATCGAAGATCGCGCGATTCCAGACATTGATGCCGTATTGCGCCGCGACCGTCAGCAACACGAGCAGCAGCAGCCCGATCGTCAACGGCCAGGCGAGGCGATCGCCCTTGCGACTCCAGAAGCCCACGGCCGATGCCCAGAAACGACTTTGCAGCGCGCTGCGTCGTTGCTTTTCCTTGGCGGCTTCCGCTTCGGGATCGGCTACGTCATTTGACGTATCGTCGGCAGGTGGTTCTGCGGCTGCATCGTCGAGCGAGGCTTCCTGTTCGACGTCTTCATTATCGCCGCCGTTCTTGTCGGGCTTTGACGGCTTTGATTTTCGATCATCCGACGGCTTCACCTTCTGTGGTGAATGGCCTTCGCTCATTCGTGCCCCCTGTGACCGTGCGACGCAGTCAAACGCAGGGGAGTGGGTTCGGGTTCCTTTGCACGATCGTCTTGGTCAAAGCCTAGCCAAGACGTCAAAGCTTAGCGAAGACGATTGTGTCGACGCACGGTGTCCGGCCATCGGCGTCTTGTTCGATGGAAGCGACGTGTGTGAAGCGCGGTCAGCGACGTCTATCGAGTCAATGAATTCCGCAAGCTTGGAATTCTGCAAGCTTGGAATTCTGCAAGATTGGCGGCTGCCAAGCGAGACGCTGGCGATGCTGGCAAATCGCCAAAGCGGGTCATTACACGCGAAGGCTGCACGCGAGAATTCAGCATCGCTGATGGGCGCCGCCGACGGCATTGCCGTTGTCCGCGCACTTCAGGGGGCAGGCCGAGAAAATCTCAGAGCGCTGCGGGAGTTTTGTTTGCAGGTGTTTCGCGACCGCACTTGACTGATTCATAGCTCGCTGGTTATAAGTAAATCAATAACCAGTGGGTTATGTTTTCAATGCAGAATGCTCACGACGTACTCTTCAAGACGCTTGCCGATCCGACGCGACGGATGATTTTCGAGCGATTGTGCCGTGAGGGAGAGCAGACGGTCGGGGCTTTGACGGCTCAGGCCGGGGTCTCGCAACCGGCGGTCTCAAAACATCTGGGGGTGCTGAAGCAGGCCGGGCTGGTGCGCGACCGCCACAAAGGTCGCCAGACGCACTATAGCGCGCAACTCGGCGCGCTTGCTCCGCTGATCGACTGGACCAATCAGATGTCCGGTTTCTGGCAGAGCCGGTTCGACGACCTTGGAGACCTGCTGAAAAGGATGGACCAATGAATCAATTGTCGGCGGAAACGCTCTCCGTGGTTGTCGAACGCGAATTTCCTTATCCGCCGGAGAAGCTCTGGCGCGCGCTGACGCAGCCGCATCTGATCGAAGAGTGGCTGATGAAGAACGACTTCAAGCCGGCCGTGGGTCATCGTTTCAATCTTCGCGGAGACTGGGGCGGCGTGCTGGATTGCGAGGTTCTCGCCATCGAGCCGAACAGGTCGCTGTCCTACACTTGGAATTTCACGCACGACGACGCGGCCTATGATCTGAAAAGTGTGGTGACCTTCACGCTCACGCCAACGCGCACGGGGACGCATCTGCGCATGGAGCAGGCGGGCTTCCGTGCCGATCAGAAACAGGCTTATGGCGGCGCCAGGCACGGCTGGCAGCAGTTTCTTGAGAACATGGAACAGGTCTTGGCGCGGACAGACTGACGTTTCCCGTCAATGGCCAGATCGGCTTCCGCTCATCCTCAAAGGAGGTTTCATTGGATTGGAGGACATGGATTCGGCAGGTTCATCGCTGGCTGTCCATCGCCTTTACGGCGACCGTCATTGCCAACTTCATCGCCATGGGACTGGAAGAACCTCCCGCATGGATCGTCTATTCGCCGCTGCTTCCGCTCTTCCTGCTGCTGTTTACCGGCCTGTACATGTTCGTGCTGCCGTATACGACCAAGCGGCATAGCGCGCGACACACCAGTGGATAGGAGTGGACGCAATGGCCAAGACGTCGAAGACGCCGGCAAAGGCCGCAAAGAAGACTGCCGCCAAGCGGCTCGCCGCGAAGACGGCCAAACCGCACAAGACATCGCCGAATTCGCAATCCGCCACCGGCACCCAGCCGAAGCTTCTCTCCGGCGGCAACCCCCAGATCGCGAAGGGCTATGGCGATGCGCCCGTGCAGGCCTACATCGCGGCCATGCCGGGCTGGAAAAGCGACGTCGGACGCCGGCTCGATGCGATCATCGTGCGCAGCGTTCCGGGCGTGCGCAAAGCCGTCAAATGGAATTCGCCGATGTACGGCATGGAGGACAATGTCTGGTTCCTCGGCATTCATGTCTTCACGAAATACGTCAAGGTGGCTTTTTTCCGAGGCGCTTCGCTGCGTCCTGTCCCTCCCGGCACATCCAAGCAGGAACACGTGCGCTATCTCGACATCCGCGAAGACAATGAACTCGACGAAGCGCAGTTCGCCGCCTGGGTGAAGCAGGCGAGCCAATTGCCCGGCGAAAAGATGTGAGCGGGTGTGTTGCGGGAGCCTGGCATGAAGAAAGCGACAGCAACCATGAAAAAGACTGGCAGCGCTTCAAGGAAAGAAGGGACCGAGGATTCTCCCGCTCAACTGATCGATGCGAAGATCAGGAAACTGAACGACTGGCGAGGCGAGACGCTCGCCCGCGTTCGCAATCTTATCAAACAGGCCGATCCGGACGTGATCGAGGACGTGAAATGGCGAAAGCCATCGAACCCTTTCGGCGTCCCGGTATGGGAGCACGATGGACTCATCTGCACCGGTGAGACCTACAAGGCTGCCGTGAAGCTGACCTTCGCCAAGGGCGCCGCGTTGGAGGACCCTGCTGGTCTCTTCAACGCCAGTCTCGAAGGCAACGTCAGACGCGCCATCGATATTCACGAGGGCGACAACATTAACGAAAAGGCATTGAAGGCGCTCATTCGCGCCGCCGTGACGCTGAACATGTCGGGCGCGGGGGCCCGGCCGCCCCCCCCGGCCGAG
>JAFAFP010000105.1 GCA_023423415.1 Pseudomonadota bacterium
TTCAACGCAGTCAAATCAAACTTTAGATGCAGCGCCGAACCGCACGACCATTCACGACCACAGTGCGGCACGCAGCAGCCGGACGCACAACGGCCGGACGAACAGCAACCGGACGGCGCACGGCAGCGGCTCCCCTCGGTCCGGCACAGGCGGCGCCGCGCATGCCGCGCGCACAGACGGCAGCTTCGGCTTCGGTCATTTCGATGGCAACGGTCGCACCGAACGTTACGACCGCAAACGCGGCAATCAGCAACAGGCGCATGCTTCACTCCCGTTTCCCTGAGCCAGTTTTGCAACAACACTTGAACAGCATCGCCACGTGTCATTCTGCCCCATCAAACACAGCAATCCTAGAGGCGCCGGATCGGCCGCGAACACGAATCCCTGCATTGAGCCTCACGATTGCGTTGACGGGTCACACTCCAAACCGTGCGAGCGCCAGCCCGTCATCGCCGCGCATAAGATTATCTTAGCGCAACGGCGCTATGTCGCGTTCAAACGCATCTGGCGCGACAAAGAAGGGAGCGCCGGACACGTACGCGCGTGAACGCAGAAGGAGGAGCGGCCGGTGCAATTCTTCAACGACTACATGAAAGCGATCGATCTCATCGCGCTGGTTGCCGTCGTGGGCATAGCCGCCGCATCGTTCAGCCGCTCCGGCTCAGTCGCGCTGCTGGTTGCCGCCATTGTGATTGCGATCTGGGGCGCGAGCCGGATCTTCGGCGTTTTCTGAGCCTATTGAAGCGAAAGGCGAGGCAATTGCCTTATGCTTTCGCGGCGAAGCTATGCTCCGTCATTCGTTGTTTTGAGTCTATTGCACATGGAAGAGGCCATCATGCCCTGGAATTCTCCCTTGAGATTTGCGTTTGCCGTCGCCGCGCTGGGCCTGATCGCGGCGCCAAGCCCATCATTGGCAAAGCCGCTGGTCTGCCCGAACAATACGGCCGCAGCCAATGCGATTTCCGCCGAGGATCTGACATCGCTCGCCGCCGCCGGCAATAGCGTCGATCGCGCCGCGGCGCTCGATCGTGTTGTGGCCACCTTGCGCGATCGCGGCCTGAGTCAGGCCAGCATCGTCGACACGCTCGTGTCCGCCTATTGCCCCGCCGTCGCGGCCAATGCCGCGCTCAACGACCAGCAGAAAACACGAACGGTGCGCAGCTTCGCCTCGCAGGCCGCACGCGCCGTCTATGCGCCCGATGACGCCGACGAGATCATCCTCGACGTGCCGTTGCCGCCCGCCGTTGCCAACGCCATCAACGAGAAGGCGCGCGCCGAGCGGCTGTCACCGCAGGAATGGGCCGCCAAGGCCATGATGAACGATCTGAAGACGGCGCGTTAGGGAATGGCTTCCCCGGATCGCGTTTCACGCCAGCCGGGGCTGCCAATGTCACGCCTTCTTCAGGAACGCCGTCTTCAGGACGAGACCCTTCACCTGCTTGGTGTTGCACTCGATCTCGCCCGTGTCGCCGGTCAGCCGGATATTCTTCACCAGCGTGCCGCGCTTGAGCGTCTCCGAGGTGCCCTTCACTTTCAGATCCTTGATCAGCGTCACTGAGTCGCCGTCATTGAGGATGGTGCCGTTGCTGTCGCGGGTTTCGTCAGACATGGGAAAGGCTTTCGTCAGATTGGAAGCGTGAATGTACGGCGTTGGCGTGAGTATCGCCAACGGGGGCTGTGTAAGCGAAATCGATGACACGATGCTAGCCGCCGCTCGTCGCCGCGAAGGATGCGGGCGGCAACCCACACGCTCAGGCGGACCTGCAGCGTCAGGCGAAAGCGGCCTCCTGCATCCCGGCCGCAAGATACATGCGATTGCGGCCCGCGGACTTGGCGGCATAAAGCGCCCGGTCGGCATCGGCATAAAGCGCATCGAAGCTCTGGCCATGGCCGACAGCCGCGCCGGCGGACACCGTCACTTTCACGGCCACGCCATGCGCCACGATCGGCATGGCGGCGATGTGGCTGCAAAAGTCTTTCACCTTGTCGATCACGACATCAGGCGACATGTCTGACGAGAGGATGGCGAATTCCTCGCCGCCCATCCGCCCGACCATGCCGACGCTCCCAAGCTCCGCCGCCATCTTCTGACCGATGGCCTGCAGCACGACATCGCCGACGCGATGACCATAGGTGTCGTTGACGCTCTTGAACCGGTCGATATCGATGATGATGAGCACCAGCGTGGCGCCGGCTGCGGCTTCCGCGCGATCGAGGATGGCCCTGCGATTGGCGAGGCCGGTCAGCGGGTCCATCAGGCTCAGGCGCTCCACCATCGCCTTGGCCTCATACAACGCAAGATGGGTGCGCCCGATGCCATAGAGAATCGGCACCGCAATCACGATCGCCACAAGGACGGTCACCACCCACGAGCGAACGGCGGCGGTCCAGTTCACGAAAAACGTCAGTTGATAGGCGATGTCGACCGCAAGAGCGATCATCACTGCGAGAGCGGTCGCGCTCGCAACATAGACGATGAGTCCTCGCTGATCGCGAACAGTGGGACGAATAATTGAAGCGATGAATCTGACCATGACCAATGTGAAAGGGATGATGCGCGGCCATCCACACGAATGGTCTTTCAGACGCGTCTGCGAAGGTCACCCAAATTGGTAAACGACGTGTTGACCGTCGCATCCATCAGCGGTGCCTAGCCACCGTCTGACGGGACAATTTCCGGTGAGCGGGCGTTTCATTCTCCACTCGTCCGTCCATCGTGTTCCGTGCGCAGCGCGAAGCAGTGCGCTGCAGACCCCGGGATCCACGTCAGTGGCGTAGGGCGGATTAGCGCAGCGTAATCCGCCATTCGAGGTCAACGCTCACCGAAGCTCCCCATCTCATCGGCATCGCCAGCCCAATCGATGGGAAAGACACCGGCGCGCGCATCGCGGTGAAACGAGGAATAAGGCCAGTCCCTCACACGCGTCACGAGCCCATGCTTGACCGGATTAATGTAGCAATACGCGATGTGACGCGCGTAATCCGTTTCATCGCGAATGAGATGCTCCCAAAACCGGCGCTGCCAGATCCCGCGCTCTCCGCGCGCCTTGCGTACCGCGCTCAGGCGCTCGTCTCGCGGCATTGCCTTCGCAAAATAGGACTTGATAAGCCGCCATCGGGTCGAGAAATCCGAATCGTGCGGCGGGAGCGTCCATACCGCATGAATGTGATCGGGAAGCACGACAAATGCGTCGATTTCGAACGGGTACCGTTGCCGGGATTTTTTGGTCGCAACGCGCAACAGATCAATCCGATCGACAAGCATCTTGCTGCGCCGGTCAAGCAGATTGACCGTGAAGAACCAGCAGCCGCCCGGAACAAATGCGCGACGATAGTTGGGCACGACGAGAATGCCTTCAACAATGGATAGCTATCATATCGCCGAGAGGCGGATTACGCTGCGCTAATCCGCCCTACGGGCTCATCATGAGACCGAGCAACAGCCGTAGGGTGGGTTAAGGCGCGCAGCGCCGAACCCACCATTGCACCAATAAAAACGTAGTGAGCCCACTTCGCTTAGCCCACTTTAGGCTTGCTAAGCTCCCTTAGATTGCGAATCTAATTGCCTCAGCAGCCCAAGAACCGCACTACTTTCCGCAATCAGCCCCGGCAATAAGTCTAACAACTTTCCAGCGCTGCTGTAAAAATCGCCAGTAATTTTCAACACATCCATAGGGTCTAGGTCTCTTATTGCGCGAAGCTGGACCAAAGCATCAGCATCGCGATGGGCGATGATTGAATTTCTAAGTGGAGAAAAGGCCCTCGAAACCTTTTCTTGCGCAGATCTGATATCCCGCAATGCTGCGGTTACATCTTTTTTCAACTCATCAGACGCGCCAATAGCCTCTAACGCCGACCGTAGCACAACGCGTAGGGCGGATTAGCGAAGCGTAATCCGCCAGTCGAAAGGCACAATGGCGGGTTACGCCTTCGGCTAACCCGCCCTACAACACTAAAACCCCTCCATCCCCATCTCCATCACACTGCCCGCGCCCGCACTGATGCGTGCGAGTTGCGCGCCAGTCTCCGGCAGCATCTTCTCGGCAAAGAACCGCGCGACGATCAGCTTGTTTTTCAGCGCCTGCGCATCGAGTGCGCCTGATGCTTCGCCCGATTTAAGCTTCTCGTTCACCGACACGACGATGCGGCCCCACATATAGCCGAGCGCCACCAGCCCGAAGAGATGCATGTAGTCGGTCGCGCCGGCGCCGGCATTGTCGGGGTTCTTCATCGCATTTTGCATGAACCACATGGTCGCCTGCTGCAGATGCCCGAGCGACACATTGAGCGGCTCGACATAAGGCTTCATCGCGTCATCGCCTTTATGCGCATTCACGAAGCCCTGCACCTCGGCGAAGAACGCCATAGCCGCGCGCCCGCCATCCTTCGGCAGCTTGCGGCCGACCAGATCGAGCGCCTGAATGCCGTTCGCGCCCTCGTAGATCATCGGAATGCGCGCATCGCGCACGAACTGCTCCATGCCGGTCTCGGAAATGTAGCCGTGACCGCCGAACATCTGCTGCGCATTCACCGCATTGGCAAAGCCGAGATCGGTGAGCACGCCTTTCACCACCGGCGTCAGCAGGCCCATCATGTCGTCGGCATGCTGCTTCTCTTTTGCGTCATGAGAGCGATGCGCGATGTCGCCGAACAGCGACGTCCACAACACCAGTGCGCGGCCGGCCTCGTTGACGGCGCGAATGGACAGCAGCGTGCGCCGCACGTCGGGATGCACGATGATCGGATCGGCCGGCTTGTCGGGAAATTTCGGACCGGTCAGCGAGCGGCCCTGCAAACGCTCCTTGGTATAGGTGACAGCGTTCTGATAGGCGACTTCCGACATCGCCAGGCCCTGCACGCCAACCGCAAGCCGCGCCTCGTTCATCATCACGAACATCGCCGCAAGGCCGCGGTTCTCCTCGCCGATCAGATAGCCGGTGGCATTGTCGTAATTCATCACGCAAGTGGCGTTGCCGTGAATGCCCATCTTGTGCTCGATCGAGCCGCAGATGACGCCGTTGCGATCGCCCAGCGTGCCGTCATCATTCACCATCAGCTTCGGCACGATGAACAGCGAGATGCCCTTGGTGCCGGCCGGCGCGCCTTCAATGCGCGCCAGCACGAGATGGATGATGTTTTCGGTGAGGTCCTGCTCGCCGCCGGAGATGAAGATCTTGGTGCCTGAGATCTTGTAGCTGCCATCGGCCTGCTTCACCGCCTTGGTGCGGAGAAGGCCAAGGTCGGTGCCACAATGCGGCTCGGTGAGATTCATGGTGCCGGCCCACACGCCCTCCACCATCTTCGGCAGGAACTTCTTTTTCTGCGCGTCGGAGCCATGCGCGATGATCGCCGCAACCGCGCCCTGCACCAGGCCCGAATACATCGAGAAGGCGAGATTGGACGACGCGAGGAATTCGTTGATCACCGTGGTCATGGTCGAGGGCAGACCCTGCCCGCCGAACTCGGCCGGGCATGAGAGTCCGATCCAGCCGCCCGCGACCATCTGGTCATAGGCGGCCTTGAACCCGTCCGGGGTGGTGACGCGACCGTCCTCGTGGCGAGCACAGCCCTGTACATCGCCCTGACGATTGAGAGGTGTGAGCACCTCGGAGCAGAACTTCCCGGCTTCTACGAGGATTGCTTCGACCACGTCGGGGGATGCGTCGGAAAAGCCCGGCAGGTTGTTGTGGCGCTCGATGTGGAACACGTCATTGAGCAGGAACAGCACATCCTCGACGGGCGCCTTGTAAGCCGGCATCAGCATCTCCCTTCACGCAGGAGCATGACGCTGATGGGCATCATGCTCGGCGAATCGCTATCGACTCTTACGCTATTGCGTTTTCGCCGAAGCCGCGATGGTGGCCGTTTTTATTAAGAAATTCCTGCGGTTAACCGCTTATTTACCCTGACAGGAAAAAGTCGGTTCGGGGACGGGACCGCATTTCTGGAAACCCCACGTTTACAGAAAGTGACCGCGGTCCCGCGACGGCGCGATGCCCTTGGTGGTGGGTTTACGGCATGAATGAGCGTCAGCGGATGAACGAGAATGCCGGCCGGCCGGACACCCGTTCGGCTGCGCCCAATCCCAACTATTTCCCGTCGGGCAGCTATCCGCACCCGCAGCCGGGTTATCCGCAGGGCAGCTATCCGCCGCCGCCATATCCTCAAGGATATCAAGGCTATCTGCAGCCCGGCCATTATCCGCCGGGGCCACCGCCACATCATTATGGCGCGCCGCAAGGCGGCGGTTATGTCCCGCATCAGCAGCCTGATCCGAATGCGACCGTGGACGACGCGGTGGCGCAGATCGCCGCGCGCATGCGCGCGCTCGATAGTGGCGAAGCGACGGCTGCCAACCGGCCGGCCGCGCCGCCACCGTCCTTGCCGCCGGTGAATTACGGTTATCCATCAGACCCTTATGCGACGCCTTACGGGCGTCCGCCGGCCTATGCGCCGCCGCTCGCGCCGGGCTATCCGCCCTACGGCTATGCCGCACCGGGACCTGATCTCTCGGGCCTGGAAAACCAGCTCCGCGCCATCACCGAGCAAATCGAAACGCTGCGTCAACCGGCGCCCGATTTCACTCCGATTCTCAAGGAGTTGCGGCAGGATCTCGCGGACATTTCCGATCGCCTGATGGAAGCCCTGCCGCGCCGCGCCGTCGAGGCGCTGGAGGCAGAAGTGCGCCGGTTGGCCGAGCGCATTGATGTCAGCCGCGCCGCCGGCATCGACGAAGAGACCATTGCCGGCATGGATCGCGGCCTCAATGAGGTGCGCGAGGCTCTGCGCAGCCTCAAACCGGCCGAGAGTCTCGCCGGTTTCGACCAGGCGATCCAGAATCTCTCCGCCAAGATCGATCAGGCCGGCTCGACCTACCAGGACCCGGCCTCGCTGCAGCAGCTCGAAACCGCAATCGCCGCGTTGCGCGGCATCGTCGCCAATGTGGCATCGAACGATGCGCTGTCCGGCTTGTCGGAAGAAGTGCGCGGCTTGTCGGCGAAGGTGGATCGCGTGGCTGCGTCGTCGAAAACTCTCGACGCCGAGGCGATGAAGGCGCTGGAGCAGCGGATTTCCGAACTGCCGGTGATGGGAGCGATCGAGCGCGGCTTTGCCGACCTCAACGCCCGGCTGGATTCGCTGCAGATCGCGCCACAATCGGCCATCGACCCGACCCCGGCGGTGGATCATCTGAAGCGCGATCTCGTGCGCACGCAGGATTCGCTGGAAGCGGTTCATTCGACGCTCGGCCACCTGGTCGATCGGCTCGCCATGATCGAGGGCGGCATCCGCGAAGCCCGCTTCGCCGCCGAAGCTCCGCCGATCGCGCCTGCGATGAAGCCGGCCGCTGACATGCCGCGTATGCCGCAGGCCAAACCAATGCCAGCGCCGGCCGTTGAACTGCCCAAAGCTCAACCTGCTGATCTCAAGCCGGCGGGACAGGAACCGTTGCCGATCGCGCCGGCCATTGGCGCGCCTCCATCGGCGCAGAAATCAAAAACCGCCAATCCGCAACAACGCGAGCGGCAGCCGATCGACGCGCATCTGCCGCCGGATTTCCCGATCGAGCCGGGTTCCGGCGCACCGCGCCCACGTCCAAGCACATCGGCCGCCGAACGCATCGCGGCGTCGGAAGCCACTCTCGGTACGGCCAATTCTGCTGGCGGCGCCAGTCCGGGCCAGACCGATTTCATCGCCGCCGCGCGCCGCGCCGCGCAGGCTGCCGCTTCGACAGCGGCGGACGCGCCCGCGCCCGCCGATGACTCCGACGAGTCAGCAAAATCGATCGGTCAGAAGATGCGGTCGCTGTTTGTCGGCGTCAGCGCGATTTTGATCGTGGTCGCCGCCGGGCGACTGGCACTCGATTATCTCGATACCGGCAACGAGCCGGCTTTCTCGGAAGTCAGCGACCAGGCCGATTTCGACGTTGCCGATAACGCGGTGCAACAACCAGCCGCCCCACAAGTCTTGACGGCGCCACCGGCCCTGCAACCAAAAACACCGGACGTTTTCAGCACGACACCATCCGGTGTGATCATCCCCGAACGCGCAAAAACCGCGACGCCGGCGACTTCGCAGAACGACATCTCCTCGACGGGTTCGATTGGCAAACGCAGCGCGTCCGCACCCGAGGCGCCGCGCACCGCGCTGCCCGCAATGTCCGACAAGTTGCCGGCTGCGCTGCGCAATGCCGCCGCAAAGGGGCAGCCCGCGGCCGACTACGAAATCGGCATCCGCTATCTCGAAGGTCAGGGCGTCCCCCAAAGCACCGACGACGGCATGCGTTGGCTCGAACGCGCGGCGGATGCCGGTCTTGCTCCCGCTCATTTCCGGCTTGGCGGGCTTTACGAAAAAGGCCTCGGCGTAAAAAAGAACCTCGATCAGGCTCGCCGCCATTATGTGATCGCCGCAGACAAAGGCCACGCCAAAGCGATGCACAACCTTGCCGTGCTGTTTGCCGAAGGCGTCGATGGCAAACCCGATTACAAAACTGCCTCACAATGGTTCCGTCGTGCGGCCGAACACGGCGTCGCCGACAGCCAGTACAACCTCGGCATTCTTTATGCCCGCGGAATCGGGATCGATCAGAACCTGCCGGAATCCTACAAATGGTTCGGGCTGGCTGCGCTGCAGGGCGACCGCGATGCCGCCAAAAAGCGCGACGATGTCGCCGCCAAATTGGACGCTGCCTCATTGGCCGCAGCCCGCGCCGCGGTCCGGAGCTTCACGCCGCAACCGCAACCGGATGAGGCCGTCAATGTCCAGACACCTCCTGGCGGCTGGGACCGTCCGGCGGCCGAGAATGCGCCTGCGGCCAAGAAGCCGCGGACCAGCGGTAGCAATAGAGTCACAGCATCTTAACGCTAGACTCCAAACGTCAGAACTCTCCCACATTTTATTCGACTAATCTGCACAACACTGTACGGATGGCGACGAAACGCGGCGTCATTCGGCGGCCGCGCGCCGGATTATTGCCGCATCGTCCCTCGGAGCTCGCTCGCGAGCTGCTAACGACGGCGTGTGCCTGTGCAAATCTACCTTCCGATCGCCGATATCCCGGTCAATATCTTCCTCCTGTTCGCGATGGGTCTCGCGGTCGGGTTTATTTCCGGGATGTTCGGCATCGGCGGCGGATTTCTGATGACGCCGCTCTTGATCTTCATCGGCATCCTGCCGGCGGTCGCAGTTGCGACGGTCTCCAGCCATATCGCCGCATCATCGGCCTCGAGCGCGATCAGTTACTGGCGCCGCAAGGCGATCGATATGCCGCTCGCGCTCATGTTGCTGGTCGGAGGCATCGTCGGAACATTCGGCGGCGTCTGGTTCTTCACATTGCTGCGCTCTGCCGATCTGCTCGACGTGGTGATCGCCCTCTCCTACGTTGTGCTGCTGGTCGCGGTTGGCGGATTGATGGTGAGTGAAGCCGTACGCGCCATCATGCGAAGCTATCAGGGCCATCCGGTGGTACTGCGCCGGCCTGGCAGCCATACCTGGGTTCATGGTCTGCCGTTCAAGGTCCGCTTCAAGCGATCGAAAATCTATGTTTCGGCGATCCCGGTGCTGGGGATCGGGCTGATTATCGGCTTTCTCGGCTCGCTGATGGGCATCGGCGGCGGCTTCCTGCTGGTGCCGATGCTGATCTATTTCCTGCGCGTGCCGACTGCGACCGTGATCGGCACGTCCACCGTTCTCACCCTTGTCACGATGGCCTCGGCCACCGTCATGCACGCGGCGACCAACCATCTTGTGGATGCAATGCTCGCACTCATTCTGATGGTTGGCGGCGTGATCGGCGCGCAATTCGGCGCCCGCGCTGGCCAGAACATGAAGGCGGAGCGGCTGCGGCTTTTGCTCGGCATTCTCGTGCTGGGCGTCGGCGTTCGTTTCGCGCTCGATCTGCTGGTCCAGCCGACCGAGCTGTTCTCGATCCGCTTCTCGGGAGGCGGCTGATGAAACGGGCAGCGCTTCTCATCATCGTATTTCTGATGCTGGTCATCCCGCCGGCTATGGCCGAGCGGCTGATCACCTCCCTGAGCAGTCATCAGGTTCTGGTGTCCTCCAGTTTCACCGGGACCGAACTCGTGCTGTTCGGATCGATCGAACCCGATGGCGCTCCCGTCCGGAGACCCGGCGGATACAACCTTATCGTTACGGTTTCGGGTCCGCGCGATACGATGGTTGTGCGTCGCAAGGATCGTATCGCGGGAATCTGGACCAATGCGGAGTCCATGTCTTTCCTGGATGCGCCAAGCTACCTCGCCGTCCTCAGCAACAAGCCGCTCAACGAGATCGCGCCAGCCGAGATGCTGCGGCGCCTGGAGATCGGCATGAATGTCGTGCCCGGCGCACACGTCGCGGCAGGCATCGAGTCGGGAGAGGAAACATTCCGGGACGCGTTAATTCGCCTGCGCAAGCAGCGGCATTTCTATATCGACGATCCGACAGGCGTGACCTTCATCACGCCGACCTTGTTCCGGGCTACGATCCGGCTGCCGGCGGAATCGCCTGTCGGCGTCTACGACGTAGACGTGCGACTGTTCGCCGACAACGCCAATATTGCGCGGGCGTCCTCCGCGCTGGAAGTTGTGAAGGTCGGAGTCGAACAATTCATCGTCACCGCGGCACGCGATCACGGCATCCTGTACGGCCTGTTCACAACACTGATGGCGCTGATGACTGGGTGGCTCGCGTCGATCGTGTTCCGAAGGGATTAAAATACCCGTCGTCATTCCGGGGCGCTGCGAAGCAGCGAACCCGGAATCCATCTTTCACCCTTCACCGTACAACTCGTCTGAATTCCGGCCCCGGCGCTGTGCGCCGCCCCGGAACAACAGTCAGCCCGGCAAACACCGCGATGCTTCGACGGCGTACAACCGCGTCGCGCCGAGCATATGCGCGCGGAAGGTTAACGCGC
The DNA here is from genome assembly GCA_023423415.1 of Pseudomonadota bacterium. Lineage (GTDB taxonomy): Bacteria > Pseudomonadota > Alphaproteobacteria > Rhizobiales > Xanthobacteraceae > Pseudorhodoplanes. The sequence goes on from JAFAFP010000105.1 coordinate 10,913, forward strand.
CGAAGACGTTCATGAACGCCGCTGCACGGATATTCAGTCCCCCGGTGAAAGCGCCGAAGGCCGGCATCACCATGCGCTCGCTGTCGATGGCAAAACATTTACGGCTGATCGAACGTCCACTGGCGCTGATGCGCGCCATCGGATGCAGATGGCCGGCGATTTCACCGCTTTGGCCGTTCGGCTCATGACGGAAAGTCAGCGCACCGACCTTCATCTCCGGTGTGAAGACGCCGCCGACACCAACCGCCGGGTCAGGATCGTGATTGCCAGCAATCCAGATCCACTCGCGTCCGTTTTGCAACGCGTTAATCGCATCGCGATCGACATCGCCTAGCCGTTGCGGACCGTCGCCGTCGTGGAAACTGTCGCCAAGCGCGAACACGGCGCGCGGACGATACCGCATGATGACTTCGCAAAGCCGCGCCAGCGTTGCCGCCGTATCGTATGGCGGCAAGAGCGCGCCAAACCGGGCGAAGCTCGATGCCTTTTCGAAATGCAGATCGGCAACAGCAAGGATGCGTTCGGCCGGCCAATAGATGACCCCCGCCGGATCCACCACAAGCTGCGCGCCAGCCAAATCGACTTCGTCAGTCCGATAATCCGGACCGTTAATGACTGACGTCGCGACCACCCCAACTCTCCCTCAAGACATGGCCTCCCTTACAAGCTCGTCCGCAACTTCAGCCAGAAGCGCATCCGAAGCTTCCCCATAAACCGTCTCACGTCCGATCTCGAGCATGACCGGCACCGCAAGCGGCGAAACCTGTTCCAGCGGCTTATGGACGATTCGTCCCTGAATACGGGAGAGCATTTCCCCTAGCCGCTTGATATCGAGCAATCCTGTTGCAGCATCGGTACGCGCGGCCCGCAGCAACAGATGATCAGGTTGGTGCTTACGCAATACGTCGTAAATAAGGTCCGTTGAGATCGTCACTTGGCGTCGCGTCTTTTCATTTCCGACTGAACGTCGCTCGATCAAGCCTGCAATAATGGCATTTGTTCGGAACGTTCGTTTCATTAACGCCGATTCCGAAAGCCATGCTTCCAGATCATCACCAAGCATGTCTTCCGCAAACAATTCCGTGAGCGAAAGTTCATCGCGCTTTATTGCACGGCTGAGATCGCCAAGCCCCCACACGGCCAGCGCATATTCGTTGGCGACAAAACCCAAGGGCCGCATGCCTGCGCGCTCAAGCCGACGCGTCAGCAACATGCCGAGCGTCTGGTGCGCGAGCCGGCCTTCGAAGGGATAGCAAACGAGATAATTTTTTGTTGCACGCGGAAATGTTTCGACAAGCAGCTCACGCGGGCCGGGCAACACCGACCGCCACGTTTGGATTTCCAGCCACTCCCGCACCGGATGCGGCAAATGCGCCCATTGAGACGGGTCAGCAAGAATATTGCGGACACGCGATGCAAGATAAGTTGATAGCGGAAACTTGCCGCCTTCATAGGACGGCACTTTCGGATCGTCGTCCTGGGCGCGGGAAACGTAAACTTCGTCCTCAACGATCGTTTCGTAACGCAACACTTCGCCGGCAAAGACGAACGTGTCACCGACACTCAATGTCTCGACGAAATACTCCTCGACCTGCCCGAGAATGCGTCCACCCCGCCCGATCGGACCACTGCGCCCGCTGCCGCCACCGCGCGAGCGCACCAATCGGACCTTCAGCATGGAAGCTTCGACAATGGTGCCGACATTCATGCGATAGCTTTGCGCGAAACGCGGATGGGTTACACGCCAGCGTCCGTTCTTGTCCTGCCTGATCTTGGCGAAACGCTCGTAGGCTTTCAGCGCGTAACCGCCGGTGGCGACGAAATCGATCACTGCATCGAAATCGGCGCGGATCAGACCGTGGTAGGGAGCGGCGCTGCGCACTTCATCAAACAGCACATCCGCGTCAAAAGCTTCACCGCAAGCGGTGCCGAGCACATGCTGCGCGAGGACGTCCAGCGCACCGGTCCGCAAGGGCGGTGTATCCTGTGCTAGTTCCGCCACCGCGTCGATGGCGGCGCGACACTCCAGCACTTCGAAGCGGTTGGCTGGCACAAGAATACCACGCGACGGTTCATCCAACCGGTGGTTGGCGCGGCCGATCCGCTGCAACAAACGGGACGATCCTTTTGGTGCACCCACATTGATAACAAGATCGATGTCACCCCAGTCGATGCCGAGATCGAGCGATGACGTACAGACCACCGCGCGCAGCCGCGACTGCGCCATGGCTGCCTCGACCTTGCGGCGCTGCCCGGCATCGAGCGAGCCGTGGTGCAGGGCGATCGGCAGCGAATCCTCGTTGATCCGCCACAGCTCCTGGAAGATCAGTTCGGCCTGACTGCGTGTATTGACGAAAACGAGCGTCGTCTTGTGCTGTTTGATGAGCTCGTAGATCTGCGGATAGGCATGTCGTGCCGTATGGCCGGCCCAGGGAATGCGCGATTCAGGATCGCGCATATCTGGTTCGAGCATGGTCACATGCGGCTCGGCACCGCCTTTGGCCACGACGAGGTCGGCTATTGCTTCGCCCTCGCGCGGTTGCGGCACGAGATATCGGCGCAGATCATCGGGATTGGCCACCGTCGCCGACAGGCCGATGGTGTGCAGACCCGGCGCAAGACGGAACAGCCGCGCCAGATCGAGCGACAGGAGATCGCCACGCTTCGACGTCACCAGGGCATGCAATTCATCGAGGATCACGCGCTTCAGCGTGCCGAAGAGATAGGGCGCATCGGCGGAGGCCAGGAGCAGCGCCAACTGCTCCGGCGTCGTCAGCAGAATGTCCGGCGGGTCTTTGCGCTGCCGCGTGCGTTTGGAAACAGGCGTGTCGCCGGTGCGGGTCTCGATGCGGATCGGCAGGCCCATCTCCGCGACCGGCGTTTCGAGATTGCGGGCGATATCGACGGCGAGCGCCTTCAGCGGCGAAATGTAGAGCGTGTGTAATCCCTGCGACCGCCTGATATCGCGACCGGTGGAAACCAGCTTGCGGTTCTTCGCGCCACGTTCACTCAATTCCACCAGTGTCGGCAGAAAGCCGGCCAGCGTCTTGCCGCCGCCGGTCGGCGCGATCAGCAGCACCGACTTGTCCTGCCGCGCCCGCGCCAGGAGTTCGAGCTGATGGATACGTGGTGCCCAGCCGCGCCCCGCAAACCAGCGCGTAAAAACTTGCGGAAGCTCGGTCAGGGGTGCGACTGGATCGTTCAGGGTCACGCTTCGAGACTAGCACGCCGGCGACGCCCAAGGCAGAGAAGCTGAAGCCGGAGCACGTTCGGCAATAACCAGCAGGCCCGGCACCGGCTTATCGGCTTCAGTGCGTGTCGAGGCCCGCTCCAAACGGCGCAGTGTCAGGCCGGCCTGTGCGATGGCTTCGCGAACATGCTTCTCACCATGCGCATAGCGCAATTTCGGGCCGAGCAGCACGCCGTCATTGGGATGGGTTTCAACGGTAAAAGCGAACAAACCACCGGAGGCAAGGAGCTCCGCAGTCATCGTCGCAATCAAGGTCAGATCGGCGCAATAAACAAAGACATCGGCGGCCACGATCAGGTTGAAGCGCGCATCCGCCCGCAAGCGATGGTCGAGGCTTGCAGTCAGATCGCCGACATCCAGTCGGTCGTACAGCGTCTTCTTCCGCGCCTGTTCGATCATGCCGGGCGACAGATCGATCCCTTCCATCCAGTCAACAACGGATCGGAACGCGGCGCCCGACAGGCCGGTGCCGCAGCCGAGATCGAGCATGGCGCCGAACTGCATTGACCGTTTGCGCTCTTCGCAAACCACCGTGACGCCTGCCGCCAGCAACTGCGGCGCCGTATAAGACAGCGCCGCCAAGGCATCGTCGAACTTGCGCGCATATTGGTCGAACACCGAGCGCACATAGTCCGCCGACATGGCGTGACCGCCGATATCGAGCAGCCGCAGCCGCAACCCGGCGCCGTGACGATCCGCCGGATCGGCCCGCAACGCCTCCTGGAAAGCCGCGATCGCACCGTCCCGGTCGCCGTCAATCTCACGCAACTCACCGAGATCGAACCAGGCCGCAGCGAAACCGGGTGCGCGCTCGACAGTCTGTTCCAGGAGATCGAGCGCAGAGATGATGTCGCCGCCCTGGCGATAGGCGCGCGCCATTTCATAGCGGCGATCCGCCAGAAGGTCGCCGGAGGGAGCAAAAAGCCTATTGTCCTGCATGTCTCATGCGGCTCGCGAAATGGCCATAAGAGCCTATCTACAAAAAATGCGTCCTGAAGACCTGCTTTTTCCCACGCCATCCGGCGTCTGCTGCAAGCCCGGAGGCTTTTACATCGACCCGACCCGGCCGGTCGAGAAGGCTCTGATCACACATGGGCATTCCGACCATGCACGGGCCGGCCACGGCAAGGTGCTGGCGACGCAGGAAACGCTCGACATCATGCGCCTGCGCTATGGCGACAACTTCGCGGGTTCCACACAGGCCATCCGCTATGGCGAAACCGTCACCCTGAACGGCGTGACCACGACCTTCCATCCGGCCGGGCATGTGCTCGGTTCCGCGCAGATCGCGGTCGAGCAAAACGGCTGCCGTATCGTTGCCTCCGGCGATTACAAGGACGTGCCCGATCCCACCTGCGCGCCGTTCGAACTCGTCAAATGCGACGTCTTCATCACCGAGGCGACCTTCGGTCTACCGGTTTTCCGCCATCCGGACCCGGACGAGGAGATCGCCAAGCTGCTGCATTCGGTCTCGCTGTTTCGCGATCGCGCCCATCTCGTCGGCGCCTATTCGCTCGGCAAGGCGCAGCGGGTGATCGCGCTGATCCGCAAGGCCGGTTATCGCGAGCCGATCTACCTGCACGGGGCGATGGAGACACTGTCGCGCTATTATCAGCAGCGCGGCATCGATCTCGGCGAACTGGTGCTGGTGCGCGAAACGAAGAAGGCAGAGCTTGCGAGCACGATCACACTTTGTCCGCCTTCGGCGCTGAAGGAGGTCTGGTCGCGCCGTTTCCCCGATCCCGTCACCTGCTATGCCTCCGGCTGGATGCGCGTACGTGCCCGCGCGCGGCAAAGCCTCGTGCAATTACCACTGGTGATTTCCGACCATGCTGACTGGGATGGCCTGCGTGCGACCGTCATCGCCACCGGCGCGAGCGAGGTCTGGGTCACGCATGGACAGGAGGATGCACTCGTTCACTGGTGCGAGACAAAGGGGCTGAAGGCACGTCCGCTCGATATCGTCGGCTATGGCGATGAAGACGAAAGCGACGGCGTGTCCGACGAAGGCGAAGCAGGCAACCCTGCATGAACCGTTTCGCCGAATTACTCGACCGCCTCGCCTACGAGCCCGGCCGCAACAACAAGCTACGCCTCATGACGGACTATTTCCGTCACACGCCCGATCCCGAACGCGGCTATGCGCTCGCTGCGCTCACCGGCAGCCTCACCTTCCAATACGCCAAGCCCGGCATGATCCGCGGTCTGATTACCGAGCGCGCCGACCCGGTGTTGTTCGCCCTGTCACGTGATTTTGTCGGCGACACATCGGAAACGATCGCGCTGATGTGGCCGGTGCCGGACGCGCGCGCCAACTACATCCCGTCCATCAGCGACGTGGTCACGACGCTGAACACGCTCGGCAAGGCGCAGCTTCCCGCACAGATCGCGCGATGGCTCGATGCGCTCGACGAGATCGGCCGCTGGGCGTTGCTCAAACTGGTTACGGGCGCGCTACGCGTCGGCGTCTCGGCGCGTCTTGCCAAGACGGCAGCGGCGGCACTCGGCGACAAGGACGTCACCGACATCGAATTGATGTGGTCGGGCCTTGAGCCGCCCTATTCCGATCTGTTCGCCTGGCTGGAAGGTCGCGGCGACAAGCCATCGACCACCGACCCGGCACCGTTCCGCCCCGCCATGCTCGCGCATGCGATCGAGGACAGCGATTTCGACAAACTCGATTCCGCCGACTTCATGGCCGAATGGAAATGGGACGGCATTCGCGTGCAAGCGTCCGCCGGTGTGAACGAACATGGCGGTCGTGTTGTCCGCATGTATTCGCGCACCGGCGAAGACATATCAAAAAGCTTTCCCGATCTTCTGGAATCGCTGAACTTCAACGGCTCGCTGGACGGCGAATTGCTGATCCTGCGCGACAATCGCGTGCAGAGCTTCAACATCCTGCAACAACGGCTGAACCGCAAAGTCGTGACACCGAAATTGCTGCTCGAATATCCCGCGCATCTGCGGGCCTATGATCTTCTGGTCGATGGACACGAAGACTTGCGCGAGTTGCCGTTCCAAGAACGGCGCAAGCGGTTGCAGGCTTTCATCGCGCGCCACGCTCATCCTCGGTTGGATCTCTCACCACTCGTCGAATTCAAAACCTGGCCAGAGCTTGCTGCTGCGCGCGCCGATCCCGCATCGGCCGGTGCTGGTGATGACGCAAACGCCGTCGAGGGCATCATGCTGAAACGCAAGGACGCGCCTTACGTACCCGGTCGCCCGAAAGGGCTGTGGTGGAAGTGGAAACGCGATCCACTCACGGTGGACGCCGTCCTCATGTATGCGCAGCGCGGCAGTGGCAAGCGATCGTCCTATTATTCCGATTACACCTTCGGCGTCTGGAGCGAAGTCGACGGCGTCGAAACACTGGTGCCGGTCGGCAAAGCCTATTTCGGCTTCACCGATGAAGAGCTGCTCAAGATCGACCGCTATGTGCGCAACAATACCGTCGAGCGGTTTGGGCCGGTGCGGGCGGTGAAGTACGGTGCCGACGAAGGCCTTGTGCTGGAGGTGGCGTTCGAGGGCCTGCAGCGCTCGACACGCCACAAGTCTGGTGTCGCCATGCGCTTTCCGCGCATCAATCGCCTGCGCTGGGATAAGCCGCCGCGGGAAGCAGACCGCCTCGAAACCCTTGAAAACATGCTAGAAGGCGTTGAGCGGAATCGCGGTGCCTTGCAGGCGACCGCACCATAATTAGATGACGTGGCGTTTGGCGGGCCGATAATACCGCTTTACCATCAACGAGGCTCATGCTCCCGGCGACCATGAGTGTGGAGGCAAGGATGTCGGTTAACGATCCCAAGGTGACCACCGAAGCCAGAGGGTCGTCTGCGGAAACGCGCGCTCAAGGCAGCGATTCGTTGACCCGCTTTTTCGGCGGCTCGCCGCTCGGCGTGCTCGGGCGGCTGGTGCTGCTGTCGATCCTGATCGGCTTTGTGATGCATGCCTTCGGCCTCAATCCGTTCAACATCATCGAGAGCATCCGGCACCTGATCGAGACCATCTGGCATCTCGGTTTCGACGCGATCAACTGGCTGTGGCGCTACTTCCTGCTCGGCGCAGTAATCGTGATCCCGGTCTGGCTGATCATGCGTCTCGTCAACGCGCCGCGGGGGCGTTGAGTATATCATTGGTCATTCCGGGGCGCGGACAAGGTCTGCGAACCCGGAACCCAGCTCCAGGAAAATCCAATGTCGTTGGATTCCGGGTTCGCTTGCTTGCGGCAAGGGCCCGGGAATGACGGCTCGTTAAACCGGCCAGTCCTGCGCGGTGATGTCGGCCGCATCGACGCCGGTGAGATCGGCGAGCGATTGATGCTGGCCCTCCTTGATCGCGGCGAGCAATCCACGCTTGATCTCCGGCAGCAGCGCGAGCCCCTGAAAAACCAGTGCACTGTACAACTGGATCAGCGTGGCGCCGGCTCTGATCTTGGCGACCGCTGTTTCGCCCGAATGGATGCCGCCGACGCCAATCACCGGCATCGCACCTTCCAGGCGGACATAGGTTTCCGCCAGCATGCGCGTGGATAGCGGAAACAGCGGCTTTCCCGACAAGCCGCCCTGTTCGCCGGCTTTCTCGCGTTCACGTAACGATGGCGGACGGCTGATCGTCGTGTTGCCGACGATCATGCCATCGACCTTGCGCTGGCGCGCGACGCCGACAATGTCGTCGAGATCGCCCAGCGACAGATCCGGTGCGATCTTCAACAGCAACGGGGTCGGACCGGCATTGGCCTGCACCCGGTTGCGCGCTTCGATCACCCGCGCCAGGAGATCATCGAGGCTCTTCGCCTCCTGCAGGTTGCGCAGACCGGGCGTGTTCGGCGACGACACATTGACGGTGATGTAGCTGACCACCGGCGCGAATGCTTCGACCAGTCGCACGTAGTCCGCCGCGCGATCCTGTGTGTCGCGGTTGGCGCCGACGTTGATCGCAACAATGCCGCCCCGGTTGGCACGTGCCGCAAGCCGGCGCAGCACTTCGGCCTCGCCTTGGTTGTTGAAGCCGAGCCGGTTGATCACACCTTCGTCCGCATCCAGACGAAATAACCGCGGGCGCGGATTGCCGGTTTGAGGGCGCGGCGTGACTGTGCCGGTTTCGACGAACCCAAAGCCAAGACGCAGCAAGGCATCCGGCACCTCGGCATTCTTGTCGAAGCCCGGCGCCACGCCGACCGGATTAGGAAAATTCAATCCGAAGGCCCGGACACGAAGTCGCGGATCATCGGCCTGGGGCGGCGGTAGCGGGGTCCATTGTAGGGCGCGCAGCGCCAGCCGGTGCGCATCTTCAGGCTCGAATCGATGAAGGAGAGGACGCGTCAGGCGCTCGAACAGGCCAATCACTGAGGGAAAACTCCAGAAAGAAGGCGGCTGAAATTAGCGATGGAGTCGCCGTCCGACAAGAAACCGCAAGCGAAGACTGGACAGCGCCGGCAAAAGGCACTAATTCCTACTGAGAGGTAGGACAATAGTCTCACCACGCGACCTGTCCACTGTCAGGGCGACCGCTATGCTGACGCATGCTCAGATCTGGACTGCCATTGACCGACTCGCCGCGCGCGCTGGCCTCTCGGCGTCGGGCCTCGCCAAGAAGGCCGGGCTCGATCCCACGACATTCAACAAATCGAAGCGCGTGACGTCCGATGGCCGCGCCCGCTGGCCTTCGACCGAGTCGGTCGCCAAATCGCTGGCTGCCACCGACACCAGTGTCGAGACCTTCATCGCGCTGATTTCCGAAACCGCCCGCCCGATCACTCAAGGGCTGCCGCTGATCGGTTTCGCGGAGGCCGGTGCGCGGGGCTACTTCGACGATGGCGGTTTCCCGGTCGGCAAGGGCTGGGACGAGGTCGATGTCCCGGCGCTGAAGGACGAACACGCTTACGCGCTGAAAGTCTCTGGCGACTCCATGCTGCCCGCGTACCGCAAGGGCGACGTGATTGTGGTGTCGCCCTCCGCCCCCGTTCGCCGCGGCGACCGCGTCGTCGTCAAGACCACCGACGGCGAGGTGATGGTGAAGCAGCTCGGCCGCAAAACCGCCAAGACAATCGAGCTGCAGTCGTTCAACCCGAGCCATCCGGATCGCACACTGGCGATGTCCGACGTGGTGTGGGTCGCGCGCATCCTCTGGGTCAGTCAGTAACTGGCCGAGAGCAGTACAAGACCACGCAGGATATAGACCGTGCAAATGGTCAGAATGATCCAGCGCGTGTAACGCCGAAAACCATCGTCGGTCATCCGTTCCAGCACATAGGGCGCAAGCGAAGTGCCGACGATCGCCAGCGCTACTGCCGGAATGTAGGACCAGCCGGGAATGGCATCGAGGTGGTCCGCAAATGAGCCAAAGTACAGCAAGCGCAGGATATGCGAGAAGCTCTGCGTGACCGCTTTGGTGCCGACCGTGGTCTTCCGGTCGAGCTTGCTCTTCTGAAAAAACAGATCAAGAAACAGGCCGCCGACGCCGGCGATCAACTGCACAACCGTCGTAGTCAGCCCGGTAAGAAACGGTACACCGCGGTGCTCGATGTTCGGACGCGCGGCCTTCGGCAGCAACTCGATCAGAAACGGCAGCACACCGAGCGCGAGATAGACCATCGCCTTGCTTGGCACGAAAGCCAGCCATCGCATCGCCAGAAACGCGATCGCAGCACCCAGCACGTAAAGCCAGAAAATCCGCCAGATCACGTAGCGGCGCCACAGTACAGCGCGCCATCCGTTGGCCGCGAGCTGGATCGCGGAAAACAGCACCATGCCGGTGGTTACGTCGAAAAAAACCAGCAGCACGCCCAGAAGGATCATGCCGCCGGCCATCCCGAAAACGCCGGACAGGAACGACGTGAAGACGATAGTTCCGGCGACCAGAGCCAGCGAGAGCGGCGTCAGCGCCATCATTATCGTTACGCCTCAGGCCGACCGCGCCAGCGCTCCGTCGATCATATCGACCGTATTCTGCAACCCGTAAGCCGCGACAAAGGTGCCGAAGCGCGGGCCTTTCTCCTGCCCGAGCAGCACCTGATACAGCATGTTGAACCACTCGAGCGACACGCCTGGTTTTCCGTCCTTCGCCGCCTTCTTGTGATCGAGGAACGGGTCGCGCCGGCCGATCTCGTAAACGACATCCTGGATATTCTCGGCGGTCGATTCTGCCGCAAGGTTCGACAGCGCATCGCGCAGATCGGTGAGCGCCTTGCGATCGTCTGCGTTCGGTTCGCGGAACCGCTTCGTCGGCGCCACGAAGTCGCGATAATAATTGATCGCATAGCCGACCATCGCGTCGAGCTTCGGATGCGTCTGCGGCGTCACGCCCGGCCGATAGCGGCCGATGAAGCCCCACAGCGTCTCGGCATTCTCGGCATTCGACGACGACACCAGCGTCAGCATGAGCTGGAAGGTGAGCGGCATATCGGCCTTCGGCGGCTCACCCGAATGGATATGCCACACCGGATTGCCGAGCCGCTGCTTGGTATCCTGGCGCTCATAGCCATCGAGAAACTGGAAATATTCGTCGACGTTGCGCGGGATGACGTCGAAATAGAGCCGCTTCGCTGCCTTCGGCTCGCGGTACATGAACAGCGACAGCGATTCCGGCGAGGCATAGCGCAGCCATTCCTCGATGGTCAGGCCGTTGCCCTTCGACTTCGAAATCTTCTGCCCCTTGTCGTCGAGGAACATTTCGTAGTTGAACCCTTCCGGCGGCGTGCCGCCGATGGCGCGATTGATCTGCCCCGACAGCTTCACCGAGTCGATCAGGTCCTTGCCGGCCATTTCGTAATCGACACCGAGCGCGTACCAGCGCATCGCCCAGTCCGGCTTCCACTGCAGCTTGCAATGTCCGCCCGTCACCGGCGTTGTGATGCTCTCCTTGGTGTCCGGGTCTTCGTAGGTGATGGTGCCGGCCGCGGCGTCATGCGCGGTGACAGGCACCTGCAACACGATGCCGGTCCGCTGCGAAATCGGCAGGAACGGCGAGTAGGTCTGCGCCCGCTCCTCGCGCAGCGACGGCAGCATGACCGCCATCACCTTGTCGAAATTTTTCAGCACCTGCAGTAGCGCCTGGTCGAAGCGACCGGACGTGTAGCAAGTCGTCGCCGACAAGAACTCGTAGTCAAAGCCGAAGGTATCGAGGAACGAACGCAACCGCGCATTGTTGTGTTCGCCGAAGCTCGGATGCGTACCGAACGGGTCGCGCACCTTGGTCAGCGGCTTGCCGAGATCCTGCGACAGCATCTCCTTGTTCGGCACATTGTCCGGGACTTTTCGCAGCCCGTCCATGTCGTCGGAAAAGGCGATCAGGCGCGTTCTGATCCTGTCATCGGTCAGTACGCGAAAGGCATGGCGCACCATCGTAGTGCGTGCGACTTCGCCGAAGGTGCCGATATGCGGCAGGCCGGACGGACCATAGCCGGTCGAGAAGATCACCTCGTCCTTCGGCTTCTTCTTCAGCCGCGCCACGATCTTGCGCGCCTCCTCGAACGGCCAGGCGCCGGATTGTTCGGCAAGGGAACGCAGATCGCTCGCTTCAGTCACAGATATATCCTCTCCGGCTGCGGACGCCGACGCGCCGCCCGCGCCCACTTATTGCCGACGCTCGCGCGCGTCAATTTTTGCACGCGAATGACGGCGTTAAAACGGATTCACCGGGAAGTAGCGCAGCCACAGATCGGCGAAGCGCCCCTTTTCCCACAGCCTGTACAGCGCCCAGTTCAGCGCCTGGCGGATGGTCTCGTTGCCCTTGCGGACGGCAATCCCGACACCCTCGCCGAAGTACCGGCTTTCAAAGAAAGACCCGCCGGCAAAAGCGCAGCAATTCTCCGAGTCTGTGCCGTTGAGCCAGAACGACAGCGCGATGCCATCCCCAAAGGCGTAGTCCACCTCGCCGCGGCGCAGCGCATCACGCGCGGCATCGGCTGTGAGATAGGCGACCGGCTGCGCCTCGGTGAACAATGTCTTCAAAAAGGCTTCGTGGGCGCTGCCGCCGACCACGGCGACTTTCTTTCCTTCGATCTGCTCGGGAGTGAGCTTGGGTGTCGCCAGCTTGCGGGCTGTCACGAAACGCGCCGGCACCCGGTAATACGGGTCGGTAAAGTCCATGACCTTACGGGTGTCGCCGGTCACAGCGATCGAGGCGATCACCGCCTCGCCGCGATTTTCGTTCAGCGCCTGCACCAGCGTATCGAAACGGCGCATCTGGATCGTGCAGGTGATCTTGAGTTCCTCGCAGATGAGACGCGCCAGTTCGACATTAAAGCCGGCCGGATGACCGTCCGGCCCGGCATAGTTGAACGGCGGATAATCCGTTTCGGTCATGAAGCGGATTTGCGAGAGGCGCGACAGGTCCGGGCGCTCCGGGCGGCGCTTGGGGTCCCAAAAGCCAGGAAACGGCGATGGCGCCGGAGCGATTTCAGCCGGCGGCTGCACGTGGGGCTGCGCCAGGGTCACTGCCGGCATCAGCACCAGCAAGGCTGCACTCATGCCTCCGACCGCGGCAGCCGAGATGGAGGCAATTTTTCTATGGTAGCCCGCTAAGGAAATAGGCCATACTCGCATATGTTGTTCTGCCTCTGATCCTCGCCTTTTCATCGCGGGGTACTGACACCGTATTAGCATTTGTTTCGGTCGCTGGGGGCGGCCAATGCCGTGGCGTGAGTTTGCGGTCAAGACCGGCCAAGGGGATGTCCGGTCCCAGCGTAATGCGTTCGGGGGCCTCTGGCGTGGCTCAAGGCCCGATCCCGACCCGACCTGGATTCGAAACCGTCTTGCGCCATGCCCCGAGATTGAGTGTGTCCGGCATCTCGTGCATCCGGCGGAACTGGCCGCGGCGCAATTGCGTGCGGCGGAAATCGGTACCGGCGCCGATCATGTGTTGATCGCGGATGGCATTCTGACCGAACGCGACTATGCCCGCGCCTTTGCGCTCCATCACGGCCTCGCACTGGAAACTCTGGCCGACTTTCCCCGCGAGGCCTGCCCATTCGACAACGATAGACTGCTGGAAGGCCTCGCCAACGGTGCGATCCCAATCCATCTCGCCGGCGAACTGATCTGGGTTTTTGCTCCCTGGCAGTGGTCGGCGCGTTTCCTTCTCGATCACCTGCAGCACTACCCTCAGGAACGATCACGCATACGCGTCACCACCATGGAGTGGCTACGCGACTTCGTTCATCGTCAGGCCGACGGCCCGATCGGCCACAAAGCAGCTTTCGGTTTGCGCCAGACGCATCCTGAATTCTCGGCCGGCACAATACAAAGCCGGATACCGCTGGCCTTATCCGCCACCGGTCTTGCGATGATGGTTCTCCTGGCCGGGCTGCAGAACAGCATCACCGTCGTCGTCGATCTCGCGCTCGCTTTCATCTTCCTTGGCTGGAGCGGCCTGCGCGTCTTCGCCATTCTGCTCTCATCACTGCCCCAGCGATTGGCGCTTATGCGCGACGATAAGGCCCTACCACTCTATTCGATCGTTGCTGCTGTGTATGACGAAGCGGATTCCGTTCCGGCACTCGTCGAAGCGTTGAAACAAATCGATTATCCAAAAGAACGGCTCGACATCAAGATCGTGGTCGAACGCGACGACACGCTGACGCGTGACGCGCTCCATCGGCTCAAGCTTGCTGCACCGTTCGAAGTCATTGTCGCGCCGTCGGCCGGCCCACGCACCAAACCGAAAGCCCTCAATGCCGCACTACCCTTCGTGCGCGGACAATATGTCGTTGTTTACGACGCCGAAGATCGGCCGGAGCCGGCGCAATTGCGCATCGCGCTCGCCGCATTCCAGGCCGGCAGCGAGAGACTGGCTTGCGTGCAGGCGCGGCTGACGATCGACAACACCGCCGATAGCTGGCTGACACGTCTGTTCACCGCCGAATATGCCGGGCTCTTCGACGTCTTCCTGCCAGGCCTTGCCGCTTTCCGGATGCCGCTGCCCCTCGGCGGCACGTCGAACCATTTCCATACCGCGATATTGCGCGAGATAGGCGGCTGGGACCCATTCAATGTCACTGAAGATGCCGATCTCGGCATTCGGCTCGCGCGCTTTGGATTGCACACCACGATCATCCCGTCTTCGACTTATGAGGAGGCGCCCTCTCGCCTCACCGCATGGGTCAGACAGCGCACGCGCTGGTTCAAGGGCTATCTGCAGACCTGGGCGGTGCATATGCATAACCCGCTGAAGCTCTGGTACGACCTCGGTCCCAGCGGCTTTCTCGTCTTCCAGATGGTTGTTGGCGGCGCCGTGCTGGCCGCACTCGTTCACGGAATCTTTGCCGCCGTCCTCGCGTGGCAATTGGCGTCGGGCCTGTTCTGGTCAGCGAAATCCGGCGTCTTTGAAATGATGTTCGTCGGCCTTTACGTCACGACACTGACCACCGGCTATGTTCTGTCGGCCCTGCTGGGATTTATCGGTCTGTCGCGGCGACGCGCGCTTGGCAGCGCGTGGTATCTGATCTTCACGCCATTCTATTGGCTGCTGCTGTCGGTCGCCGCCTGGCGCGCGGTGTTTCAATTGATCAGCGCGCCCTATCGCTGGGAAAAGACCCAGCATGGTCTCGCGCGCAACTCGCGGCGCGAGGCAATGCTGAGAGCCTACAGATAACGCTTCAGATCGGCCGCCGATTCTTCCGGCTTTCGCTTCAGGTTAAATGGCGCAACGAACTGCCCGTTCTTGTCCATCAGATAGATCAGAGCCGTGTGATCCATCGTGTAGCCGCCTGCTTCAAGCGGTACCTTCTTGGAGTAAACGCGGTAGGCCTTTTCCATCGCCGCGACCGCTGCGGGGTCGCCGGTCAATCCCCGCAGTCGGGGATCGAAGCTCGACAGATACTCCTTCATCACCTCGGGCGTATCGCGTTCGGGATCGACGGTCACGAAGAAGGCGCTGACCTTGTCGCCGTCGCTGCCCAGCGCCTTGTACACTTCCGACATATCGAACAGCGCCGTGGGGCAGATATCCGGACATTGCGTGAAGCCGAAGAAGACGAGCGACGGCTTCCCCTTGAGCGCTTGTTCGGTCACAGTCTGACCAGTCTGATCGACCAGCTTGAATGGCCCGCCAATGGCGGAGGCCGTCGTCAGCGGCGCTGGCGCACGCCCGGCAATGAAAACGATCGCCGCCGAAAACACGCCGAGCCCCAACAGGAATGAGAGGAGGACGGTGACAATCCGGAAGGTTTTGGGAGTCATAATCAGGTCCGCAAACAAACGGTCAGAAACAGGCGGCGATGCCAGCCCGGACGATCTCGAAAAATACCGCCGTTCCGTAATACACCCAGAGCCCGCAGGCGACAGCCAACAGACCGCCCAATACAACACTCGCGGCAACGAGCGGCCACAGGGGGGGACGTGGTGACGTGGCTGGCAGTATGTTTGACATCACCCGTCAAATAAGCCCGTCCCCTGTCCGGATCAACAGTTGCCTGACGGACTGCGGCAAGCTGACCGGAACCGTTTCTGACATCGTTTCGTTACCCGGGCCTGGAAAAGATGATCCATGACGCCAAGACCGCGTTGGATTGTGACTAAAATCCGTTATTCTCGTATCGGTACCTGACCTCCTATTCCCGTTTCGACCAAAACCAAAAGCCACCGAAACCATGGACAGCCTCCTCGCACTCGCCGCCGATCCCGCCGCCTGGATCGCGCTCGTGACCCTCGTGACGATGGAAGTAGTCCTCGGTATCGACAATCTCATCTTCATCGCCATTCTGACCAACAAGCTCCCGGCCCATCAGCAGCAGCGTGCGCGCACCATCGGCATCAGCCTCGCGCTGATCATGCGGCTGGCCTTGCTTGGCACGATTGCGATCATCGTTCAGCTGACGACACCGATATTCACGGCCTTCGGACATCCATTTTCGTGGCGGGACATCATACTGATCGCCGGCGGTCTGTTCCTCGTGTGGAAGGCGACCAAGGAGATCCATCACAACGTCGATCCGGATCCCGGCCCGGACCTGTTCGACAAGAAGGGCGCTGAGCTCGGTTTCGCCGCGGCGATCGGTCAAATCCTCGTTCTCGATCTCGTATTCTCCGTCGATAGCATCATCACCGCAGTCGGCATGACCGATCACATTCCGATCATGGTGATCGCCGTGGTCGTTGCCGTGCTGGTGATGCTGCTCGCTGCCACGCCACTGTCGAACTTCATCGGCCGCAACCCAACGGTGGTGATGCTGGCGCTCGGCTTCCTGCTGATGATCGGCACCGCACTGATTGCTGAAGGCTTCGGCGTGAAAGTGCCCAAAGGTTACATCTACGCGGCGATGGCGTTCTCGGCCCTCATCGAATTCCTGAACATCATGGCGCGCCGCGCACGACAGAAAAAAACTTGAAACGTGCGACGCAACACGATCGGGGATTGCAGCCTTTTAAAAGAGACTTGATCCGCTTCTTAGGAAGACCTTTAATACGTTCTAAATTGCCTCGCGGCGTATGATGTCTGGAATACTGCCATGACGTCGACCGAACAAACCACGCCTGAGCAAACACCCCGGAGCAGCCGGGGCGAGGAGCTATTTGCTTTTCTCGTTCTTGCCGTCCTGATCTGGCCAGTCATCGCTGTCGGCGTTGTCGGCGGCTATGGCTTCCTTGTCTGGATGTCCCAACTGATTTTCGGCCCACCTGGGCCACCGAACTGAAAGTGTCAATCCGGCGGGATTGACTTGGCGACGACAGCGAAGCATCCGTTTCGCTGAACATGCTGGGGAGACGCGCTCGATGACGGCAGATGGCTGTCATACGCGACGTGACGTCCTCACCGGGCGCATGCACCTGCAGCCCGCAACCGTTCACGTGTCCAGCGCCGTCGTCTCGGTATTGCCGGTCCATCGCGAGACCGTTGTCGGCCTCCTCACCGGAATGCCCGGTGTCGAAGTCCACCACCAGGCCCCTTCGAAAATCATCATTGTGCTCGAAGCACCCGACAGCGGCGCCCTCGGCAGCCGTCTGATCGAGATCGCGTCAATGCCGGGCGTGCTCTCCGCCAACATGGTGTTTGAGCAAAGCGAAAAGCTGGCAGATCTGGGAGAATAAAGATGGCTCTCTCACGTCGCGAAATGCTGAAAGCGCACGCAGCAGCCATTGCTGCAGCGGCCGCCAATATCAGCGTGCCGGGAAACGCGCAGCCAGTCGCTGGCGGCATCGGCACACTGGAAATCGAATGGTCGAAAGCCCCTTGTCGTTTCTGCGGCACCGGATGCGGCGTCATGGTCGGCGTGAAGGAGGGCAGAGTGGTCGCCACCCACGGCGATACGCTCGCCGAGGTGAACCGCGGCCTCAACTGCATCAAGGGCTATTTTCTTTCGAAGATCATGTATGGCGAGGACCGCCTCACCACCCCTCTATTGCGCAAGAAGAACGGCGTCTACGACAAGAACGGAGAGTTCACGCCCGTCGACTGGAACGAAGCCTTCGATGTCATGGCGGCGCAAGCCAAGCGCGTGTTGAAGGACAAGGGCCCGACCGCCGTCGGCATGTTCGGCTCGGGGCAATGGACAATTTGGGAAGGCTATGCTGCGACCAAGCTGATGCGCGCGGGCTTTCGCTCCAACAATCTCGACCCGAATGCGCGTCACTGCATGGCGTCAGCCGCATTCGCATTCATGCGCACCTTCGGCATGGACGAGCCGATGGGTTGCTATGACGATTTCGAGGCCGCCGATGCGTTCGTGCTCTGGGGCTCGAACATGGCGGAGATGCACCCCATTCTGTGGACGCGCCTTACCGATCGCCGATTGAGCCATCCGCATGTGAAGGTCGCGGTGCTGTCGACTTTTACCAATCGCAGCTCCGATCTCGCCGACATTCCGATCGTGTTCAAGCCCGGCACCGATCTGGCGATCCTCAACTATATCGCCAATCACATCATCACCACCGGCCGGGTGAACCAGGATTTCGTCAAGAACCATACGAATTTCGTGAAAGGCACAGTCGATATCGGTTACGGCCTGCGACCCGACAATCCGCTGGAGGTGAAGGCGAAAGGCGCGGCCAATGCGGCGGCGACGACGCCGATCGATTTCGACGCCTACGCTGCTTTCGTGAAGGACTATACGCTCGACAAGGTGTCAGCCTTGACCGGCGTGGAGCGCGGCTTCCTCCAGGAACTCGCTGAACTCTACGCCGACCCGAAGCGCAAGGTGATGTCGCTCTGGACCATGGGCTTCAACCAGCATGTGCGCGGCGTCTGGGCCAATCAGCTCGTGTACAATCTGCATCTCCTGACCGGAAAGATCTCGGAGCCCGGCAATTCGCCGTTCTCACTCACCGGGCAACCGTCCGCCTGCGGCACCGCACGCGAGGTCGGCACCTTCGCGCATCGCCTGCCCGCCGACATGACGGTGACGAATCCGGAACACCGCAAGCACACGGAAGAGATTTGGCGTGTGCCGCAGGGCCTCATTCCGGAAAAGCCCGGCTATCACGCGGTCGAGCAGGATCGCATGCTGCGAGACGGCAAGCTGAATTTCTACTGGATCCAGGTGAACAACAATCTGCAAGCTGCGCCCAACAGCACGCACGAGACCTATCCGGGCTATCGCAACCCCGACAATTTCATCGTCGTATCCGACGCCTATCCAACCGTCACGGCATTGGCAGCGGACCTGATTCTGCCCGCCGCCATGTGGGTCGAGAAAGAAGGCGGCTACGGCAACGCCGAGCGCCGAACGCATTTCTGGCATCAATTGGTGAATGCGCCGGGCGACGCGCGATCCGACCTCTGGCAGATGATGGAATTCTCCAAGCGCTTCACCACCGACGAGGTCTGGCCGAAGGAGATGCTTGACGCCAATCCGAACTATCGCGGCAAGACACTGTTCGATGTGCTGTTCCGCAACGGCAATGTCGACAAATTTGCTCTCAAGGAAATGTCCACCGAATACGACAATCAGGAATCGAAAGCCTTCGGCTTCTACGTGCAGAAGGGTTTGTTCGAGGAATACGCAACATTCGGCCGTGGCCATGGGCACGATCTCGCGCCGTTTGACACCTATCACGAGGTCCGCGGCCTGCGCTGGCCGGTCGTCAACGGCAAGGAGACCAAGTGGCGCTATCGCGAAGGGCTCGACCCTTATGTCAAGCCCGGCAAGGGTGTCGAGTTTTACGGCAACCCCGATGGCCGCGCGAAGATCATCGCGGTGCCGTATGAGCCACCCGCGGAATCGCCGGACAAGGAATACGACATCTGGCTTGTCACCGGCCGCGTTCTGGAACACTGGCATTCAGGATCGATGACGATGCGGGTGCCGGAGCTCTACAAGGCCTTTCCCGGCGCGCGATGCTTCATGCACCCGGAAGACGCGCGCGCACGCGGCCTCAACGAGGGCTCTGAAGTGCGCGTGATCTCGCGCCGAAGCGAGATGCGCACACGTGTCGACACCCGCGGCCGCAACAAGATGCCGCGCGGCGTCGTGTTCGTCCCGTGGTTCGACGCCAGCCAGCTCATCAACAAAGCCACTCTCGACGCAACCGATCCGATTTCCAAACAGACGGATTTCAAAAAATGCGCGGTCAAGATCGTTCCTGCGTGAGCGCGTTGCGTTTGGCGCTTGCCGGTTCGCTATTCGGCGGCATGCTGGTCTTTGCCGCCGTTGCCTACTCGGCCAGCGAGCCTGAAATCGTCCCGCGCATCACCGGCGCCGAGCAACCGATGGGTGACATTCCAACGCCGCCCTTGGCTCGCCCCATCGTCGATGACCGGCGCAAGATGCGCAATTATCCTGAGCAACCACCCGTCATTCCGCACTCGATCGACGGCTATCAACTGACATTGCACACCAATCGCTGCCTGGATTGCCACCGCCGGCAATTCACCGAAGCGTCCGGCGCGCCGATGATCAGCGTCACGCATTTCATGGATCGCGACGGCCAGGTGCTCGCGGACGTCACGCCGCGCCGTTATTTCTGCAACGCCTGCCATGTGCAGCAAACCGACGCGAGACCGCTGGTCCCGAATACATTCGAAGACATGCTGCTGGTCGGAAAGAAAAAACCGTGAGCGCCATGAGATGAGAGGCATCATCGCATGGCTCAAGAAGCGTCTGATCTGGTTCTGGCATCTGGTCAGCAGGCCGAGCGCTTATCTCAGCCTGGGGTTTCTCACCCTTGGCGGCTTCATCTGCGGTGTCCTGTTCTGGGGCGCATTCAACACGGCTCTTGAACTTACCAATACCGAGAAGTTCTGCGTGTCGTGCCACGAAATGCATGACAACGTGTATCAGGAGCTGCAGCACACCGTGCACTTCTCCAATCGCTCCGGCGTGCGTGCAAGCTGCCCCGATTGCCATGTGCCGCACGAATGGACGGACAAGATCGCTCGCAAGATGCAGGCGTCAAAGGAAGTGTGGGGCAAAATCTTCGGCACCATCAACACGCGTCAGAAGTTTCTCGACAAGCGGCTTGAACTTGCCAAACACGAATGGGCGCGCCTGAAGGCCAACGACTCGCTGGAATGCCGCAACTGCCATTCCTCCGTCGCGATGGACTTCACCAAGCAGACGCGACGCGCCGCCGAAATCCATGAACGCTATCTGGTATCGGGTGAGCGAACCTGCATCGATTGCCACAAGGGCATCGCCCACCAATTGCCGGACATGACCGGGATCGAGCCGGGCTGGCAGCCAACGCCAGAGCTGCGCGGCAAGGAAAGCTCATCCCTGGATGATGAGGACGACGCGCTCCAGCGCTACGTCACCGGCCTTCGCCCCAAAATGGCGGGACAATAAGCTGTTGAGCAGACTCAATGCCGGCGCGCTCTCGGGTCGGTGGTGCTCGCCTCGGGTTGCTCGCCCTTCTCAAGGACAAAGTGGCCCAGATTGGCAATGATATCCGCCAGCAGCGCAGCCCTGTCTTCGGGGCCGGCGCTCAGCACCAGGTCGGCCAGCACTTCGGTCACTTTCGACGCGATCTGGCCGAGATCCGCCCCCTCGCGGGACAGTTCAGGCTCAAGCAGATCGTGAATGTCGCAGTGAATGCAGTCTGACACGAAAGCCTCCTTCAGGGCGCGCGGCAGATCCGGGCGTCCTCCTCCGTTCGCGCGCGCCTCCTCATATAGCGATGAAAATGGCGGACGGGAAATGGAGCGGGCGAAGGGAATCGAACCCTCGTATGCAGCTTGGGAAGCTGCCGTTCTACCATTGAACTACGCCCGCGCAGGCCGGGGAGAATAGCGAAGCTTCACACTGAGCCGCAAGGGCCGGCCAGCGATTAGGTTAGCGCGCGGTCGCAGATGGAGGATGAGCGAGCCTGGAATACAACTGCAGGCGGAAATTCTCCCGCCTTCCGCGTCTAAAGCGTTTCGTTGATGCCGAGATCCGCGAGTGTCTGCTGCGTCAACGCCCTGGCCGCTTTACGCGCCCGTGTCACATCCCCCGCGCAGATGGTATCGATCAGGTTGTTGATCAGGGCCTGGTTGTTGCGGCCATGCCCGCGCATCAGCGACGCGTTCACGTAGATCAGCGTCTGATGCATCGTCTTGTCCCACAGTTCATGCAAGGTCTTGTTGCCGGCCGATGTCAGCAGCCACTGCGACAATCGACCACTGAACGAGGGATGCTGCCCCGACGTCTCGATCTTGTTGAATCCGGCATCGAGCTCCCGCTTCAGCACGGCTCCGCTTTTTACCATGGCTTCGGACCGATGCCGCGCGGCCAGCTCGGCGGCATATTCGAGCAGCGCCACCCGTAACTGGAACAACTCGAACAATTGGTGTTCATCGAGCTTCTTGATGGAGACGCCGTGCCACGGCGCACGCTCCGCCAATCCTTCGGCGACGATCGCCTGCAGCGCTTCCCGGATCGGACCGTTGGAAAATCCGAATTCCTGGCGCAACTGGACTTCGCGAATGCGCTCGCCCGGCTCGTAGGCGCCACTGAGGATTCGCTCCCGCAGGATGTCCGCGAGCCAGTCGGTGCGGGAAAACCGCTTCGCATCGGCCACAGGCCCGCCCGGTTTGGCCTTGAGCGCCTCGTCGGCGGCTTCGAGGTCGGGCTCAGTCCGGTTCCGGCGCGATCCGCGCGGCGCCGGACTGCGAGCGGTCTCGGATCGAGCAGTCTTAGATCGAACAGTCTTGGGTCGAGCAGTCTTGGATGATGGCATAGGTCGAAAACTGCTCCGACGTTGCGGCTCTGGAACGGCGGATCACATCACGGCGTCCGCCGTTCCGGCAACCCGACTTAAAAGAAGCGTTCCTGATAGCTGTGGCTATTCTTTTGCGCCAGCGCCCATTTTCCAAGCTCTTCATGCCGGGCAAACCAGACGTCCGGATGCGACTGGATATAACGGACGATCTCCTCGAACACCGATGTAATCATCGGCCTGCCGCCGAAGTGGCAATGCAGCGTCAGCACGAGAAGCGACATCGGTTCATTCTTGTAGAGATAGTCGAACGTCCCCTTATAGACATCCCACAGATCGCGCGGGCTCGACCGCAGAACGCGATTGTCGGTGAAATCGCTGTTCGGAACAGCGGCAATCTTGCCTTGTTTCGTTTCGAGCGCGATCGGCAGATCGGTATAGGTCACGTCGGCGTGGAATGTCAGTTTTTCGGCCGCAAGGAAATCGACGGTGTGTTCGGTAAAAGCCAGCACCGAGCTGAGCCATCCGGCCGGCCGCTTGCCGGCTTTGTCGCCCAGAATATCCAGACAGCGTTTGATCGTCGCCTGTTCCTCTTCGGGCTCCATGTAAGCTAGCAGCGCATCCTGCGTGTAGTTGTGACCGCCGATGTCGTGACCTGACTTGACGATTTGCTTCACCGTGTCGGGATAAAGCTCGGCGCAGCGGGCATTCGTGAAGAACGTGCCGGGGATCTGCAGCCGGTCCAGGGTCCGGATGGTGCGCCACACGCCGACGCGGCCACCATAGGTGGACCAGGCGCGGCCCGCAAGATCGACGGTTCCTGGCTTCAGATGCGTTGTCTGCACGGAATAGTTGGGCGCTTTTCCTTCCGCCCAGGTCTCGTACATCACAGTCACCGCGACAGCGGCGCGCTTGCCGTTTGGCCAGCTCAGCACCTTGGTTTCACTCATCGTTTCCTCGCTTCTTGCGGTCACGCCCATTCGCGCCGTCACAACAGTCCATCCCGAGACGAGATTGGCCTTGCCCAATGATTAATTATTAATAATATGAGCGTCAAGCATAGGGACCAAACCCGTCCGATTGCGCCGGGATCAACCGGCGAAGTGTTTCGAGGAGGAAACGATGCACGTGTTGCTGCGCGCACTTTTGCTTGTCGCCCTTGTGGCTCCTGCGGGTCATGCTTCGGCGCAGGAATGGTCGGATCGCCCGATCAAGTTTCTCGTCACATCGGCGGCCGGCGGCGGGATCGACCTCATGGCGCGCATTCTGGCGGACTCACTCGGCCGTCAGTTGCCGCAGCGTGTGATCGTCGAGAATAACGGCGGCGCCGGAGGCCTCATCGCGACGCGGATGATCGCGAAAGAAGCGCCCGACGGCTATTCCTTCCTGTTTCAGGGACCGGGCCACGCCTATTTGCCGTTTCTGAAGAAAAATCCTGGCTATGACGTGCGCAAGGATTTCGCCAGCGTATCGCTCGTCACCAAGTATCCACTGGTGCTGGTGACGAGACCATCCTTGCCGGCCAAGACCGTCGCTGAATTCATCGCGATGGCCAAGAAGGAGCCGAACAAGTTCAGTTACGGCTCAAGCGGCGTCGGCGGGGCGTCACACATTCCGTTGGCGGCGTTCACCGAACAGGCCGGAATCAACATGGTGCACGTGCCGTTTCGCGGCAGCGGACCTGCCACAGCGGCGCTGATCTCGAACCAGATCGATCTGGTCATCGACGGCCTCGCCCCACAACTTGGCCATATCCGTGAAGGCCGCGTGCAGCCGCTTGGTGTCTCCACGCGCGAGCGATCGCCCTATATGCCGGACTTGCCGGCGATCAGCGAAACACTGCCCGGCTTCGAGTTTCCAATGTGGGTTGCGGTCTTTGCACCGGCCAAAACACCCAAGCCGATCATCGACAAGATGTCCGCGGCCATCGCCGCCGCATTGAAGGACCCGACGACGCGCAAGCGTTACGAAGAACTGATGGTCGATATCGTCGGCTCGACGCCGCAGGAACTCGACGCATTCGTCGACCAGCAACTCAACACAAACAAGAAAGTCATCGAATCCATCGGCCTCGAGAGCACCGATTGATGCTGGCGGAAGTCGCGGGGAGACAATCAGAATGAACGAAAGTCACGCCGCCGTTCTGCAGGCTTTGACCGAACTCGAGATCGACTACTGGCACGACGTCGATCACAATTGGGGCCGCACGGCGAACGCCATGTATGTCGCTGATGGCGTGTTCGCGATCGGCGACAAGGTGATGTCCGGCACCGACGAGATCGCGAACTTCTATCGCTGGCGAGAAGGCCGCGGCGACAGAACCGCGCGCCACGTCGTCACCAATTTCAGCCTCAACGAGCGAAGCGGCAACCGGGCGAAACTTCAGTGCATCATGTTGCTGTACGCCGCCGACGGCAAACCCGTGCTCGAGTCACGGCCAGCCATCATGCTGGCCGACGTCATCAGCGAATGTGAACGCAACGACAGCGGGCGCTGGCGTTTCGTGTCTCACATTCTGCGTCCGATCTTCATGGGCGGCGAACCGCCGACAATTCCCGTAGATTCTAAAGCCTAGTCTAAGACAAAGACAAGCGCAGACACGCACAACTCGCGAAAACAAGGCACCTTTGAGCGGAACGCACGAACAAGTGCACCCCACTCCCCTCGCGCGCTCAGGATTGCCCCCAAGAGCAGGCGGAAGGCCGGCCTTTTGCAGCACTAATGCGGGAACTCAGAGCCGCGTCGATACTTACGGAAGTGCGATTGCGAATGGCCCCTGGCGCGGGAAGCGCAGGATATTCCTTAGTTTAGTCGAAAGAGGAATGAAGCCCATGCGTCCTGGCGCTCTGAGAACGGCCATCCTCGTCGGCGTGCTGGTACTCGCTGTCTTTCTGGCCTGGCCTTACGCCCGGCAGATGTTCTTTGCCGCGACGGAGCCACGTCCAGTCGTCGCGCGTGGAGAATTGTCCGACGTCGAGCGCACGACCATCGCCCTGTTCGAGCGCGCATCGCCTTCCGTGGTCCAGGTGGTCGCACCGCGCAACGGCGCGATGCAATTTGGAGAGCCCGAAGAGGATTCGGGCCAGGGAGGTGGAACAGGATCCGGATTCATCTGGGACGATGCCGGCAATGTCGTCACCAATGCACATGTAGTCAGCGGCGCGACCCGCGTCGCCGTGCGCACGACATCCGGTAGCATCTACGATGCAAGCGTGATCGGGATTGCGCCCAACTATGATCTCGCCGTCGTCCGCTTGCAGAGCTTCGGTCCCCTGCCGCCGCCTCTTCCCATCGGCTCCTCGGCTGACCTCAAAGTCGGTCAGTCGGCTTTCGCAATCGGCAATCCGTTCGGTCTCGACCAAACGTTGACGACGGGAGTGATCAGCGCATTGAAACGCAGAATGCCGACCGCAGCCGGCCGGGAGGTTTCAGATGTGATCCAGACCGATGCCGCCATCAATCCCGGAAATTCCGGCGGACCATTGCTTGACTCGTCGGGACGGGTGATCGGCGTCAACACCGCGATCATTTCTCCATCCGGCACGAATGCCGGCATTGGCTTTGCGATCCCGATCGACGTGGTCAATCGTGTCGTGCCGGAGCTGATCCGCGACGGTCGGGTCCCCACGCCCGGCATCGGCATTGTCGCCGGCGGCGAAGCGCTTTCGACGCAGGTTGGCATGGAAGGTGTGATCGTGGTGCGTATAGTGCCGGGCTCGCCGGCCGATCGAGCGGGCCTACGTGGCGTTGATCCCAACTCGGGCGTCGTCGGTGACGTGATCGTTGCAGCGAACGGTCAGCCGGTGCGCAAGTTTTCCGATCTGACGGATGCCCTCGAACGCATCAAGGTGCCGGGCAAGATCGATCTCACCATCCGCCGCGGAAATTCGGAGCGCACGGTGGCGCTCGACGTAATCGATATTGGCCGCAGTTAAATCCGAGCGCGTTTTCGAGCGAAGTCGGCACAGGTTCGTGTGAAGAAAACGCGCCAAAACAAAAAGCGCGCGCTATCCGCCACGGAAATGCTTCGACAGCTTCAGGCTCTGCGCCTGATAGTTCGAGCCGATGCCCTGCCCGTAGAGCGTGTCCGGCCGCGTCATCATCTTCTCATAGACGAGGCGGCCGACGATCTGGCCGTGCTCGAGAATGAACGGCACCTCGCGCGAGCGCACCTCCAGCACAGCGCGTGAGCCGCGTCCGCCCGCGCCGGCATAGCCGAACCCCGGATCGAAGAAGCCGGCATAGTGCACGCGGAATTCGCCGACCAAGGGATCGAACGGCACCATCTCCGCAGCGTAATCCGGCGGGACCTGAACGGCCTCTTTCGATGCGAGGATGTAGAACTCGTTCGGATCGAGCACGAGGCTGCGATCGGACCGCGCGCTCATCGGCTCCCAGAAATCGGTGATGGAATAGCCGTTGCGGTAGTCGACATCGATCAGGCCGGTGTGGCGCTTCGCGCGATAGCCGATCAGTCCGCCGGCAAATTCGCCCGACAGATCGACACCGACGGCGATGCCATTGGTGAGGTCGGCAGGATCGGCATCGACCAGCTTTTCGCGTTCGTGCAATGCGCGCAATTGCGCGGCATCGAGAATGGTGTCCCCGCGCCGGAAGCGGATTTGCGACAACCGCGAGCCTTGCCGCACCAGCACCGGGAAGGTGCGCGGCGAAATCTCCGCATAGAGCGGCCCCTGATAGCCGGCCGCGACCTGATCGAAGCCGCGCGAATGATCGGCGATCACACGCGTGAACACGTCGATGCGGCCGGTCGAGCTTTTCGGATTGGCGGTCGCAGAAATGTCCGACGGCAGCGACAGGCTTTCCATCAGCGGCACGATATAGACGCAGCCGGTCTCGAGCACCGCGCCGTCGTTCAGCGCGATGATGTGGAGCTGCAGGTCCTTGATCCGCTGCGCGACGGTCGCACCCGGACCGGGCAGAAAGCTCGCCCGCACCCGATAGGCGATTGGTCCGAGCCGTAGATCGAGGCTCGCCGGCTGCACCTGATCGTCCATATATGGCGCCGACGGCAGGATATGCCCGGCCAGCGTCATCTCCGCGATCATGCGGTCGGTCAGGATGCCTTTTTCAGCGCTCGCGAATGTGGAAACCAAGCCGCCCGTCCCCGTTTCAGGTCAGAAGCGTCTAAAGCACGGCCAAAGCCAGGGGAAGAGATGGGCCCTCCACGGGGGCAATTATCCCGGTCTTTCACCGTGTATGCGGGGATTCCCCGCCGGTTCAGCGCCGTTTGGCGCTGGCCGTCAGGGTGGTGCGGGTCGCGGCTTCGGCAATCGCCCCGGCGAGCAGCTTGGCGACGCAGCCATAGCTCCAGTCGTTCATATGCAGTTCGTCCGGCGAAATGAATGCCTCGAACGGCAGCCGCGCCACATGACGCCAATGGCGCATCACCGCAAAACGCTGAAACAGATCGACATTCTGCGCCTTGGCTGTGGTCGCGAGCAGGTGGACCATCTCGTCGGTCTCCTTCTTGGCCACGACCATCGGCGCGAATTGGGGATCGATCAGGATCACATCGGCGCCCGACGCTTTCATGCGCTTCAGGCCTTCGAGAATCTGCGTACTCGTCGTTGCGACGGAGCTGTTGCGCAGCACCGCATTGGTGCCGACCTGCCACAGGATCAGATCCGGCTTCTCAGCCAGCACCTGGGCATCGAGCCGCGTCAGCATGTCGGGCACTTCCTCGCCATTCGCGCCGCGATTGAGCACGGTGATGGATTGCCCCGGAAAACGGTCCTTCAACTCGACCGCAAGACGGCTCGGATAGGATTTGTCCGGCGATGTCGCAAACGCGCCCGCCGTGGATGACGAACCGAGCGCAACGATCTTCACCGGCTGTCCCGCCGCGATCAGCTTGCCGGTCCGCGCCAGCGGATTCATCAGCCGCGTCATGTCATCGGGCGCAGAGCAAACCGGCGCAGCCGCAATCTGCGTTGCAGCCGCTGCCTTATCCTCTGCCCGCGCACCGCTCGGGATCGCCGTGGCCCACACCACAGCAATCGCACACGCGCTCAACCGAAATGTCGATAAACAAAAAGGGTGGTTAAACGAAATCCTCATTGCGTCGGCCTCGTTTTGACGCCGTCGAGATGGGCGGCTTCAACCACAAGCGACGCCAGCGCGCGGCCAAGGCAATCATGCACCTGGTACGCGGTTGCGACATCCTTGGTGGCAAGGTTCAGATCAAAATTTCCGTTGTCGTTCCAATAGCGCATGATTTCGCGACGATCGAACAGCGGCACTTCGCGATCGCGCGACACCACCCGCATGATGTCGGCATAATTCCCCAGCGGGATCATGGTTTCGGTGCGCGGACTGTATTGCATGTTCATCAGGATGAGATCGGCGCCCGCGTCGGCAATGTGATCGATCCCCTCATCCAGGGAGGTTCGAAAACTTTCCGGATCAATGCCGCGCATCGCATCGACGGTTCCAGTTTGCCAGACCACCAGATCGGGCTTCTGCTCCTTGAGCGCCTTTTCAAGATCTTCGATCATGTCCGCGGCGGTGAGCCGCGACTTGGCCAAAGTCGTC
This sequence comes from Pseudomonadota bacterium, assembly GCA_023423415.1. GTDB lineage: Bacteria > Pseudomonadota > Alphaproteobacteria > Rhizobiales > Xanthobacteraceae > Pseudorhodoplanes. The sequence continues at coordinate 39,791 of JAFAFP010000105.1, forward strand.
ACCTTGATCGCGGCGTCCGGAAACCGCTTGTGCAGCATCTCCTCCAACCGGCCCGGATAGGACTTCTTGGCCCCGTCCGTCCCCGGCAGCACCGAGGAGCCTGATCCCAACACCAGGATTGTGAGCTTCTTGTGCTCCTCGACCGACTTTTTCACGTGCTCGAGCTTGGCGTCACCGAGCAGGATATAGCTGGGAACTTCGCAGGGGTCAGTTTGCGGCGGCTGAATCATGTCCGTCTGCGCGTGGATGGGAACCACCGCGACGACCAACGCCACCAGCCCGACAATCACTGCTCTCATCCCCTCGCCTCCTGCGAGGTCCGCACCCGGAACTCAACCCGAGCGCGTGACGGCTTTTCGACCTGTGGCACTCTTGTACCACGATAGCATCCAAGCAACGGCAATCATTATTAAAATGCCTAACAGACTGACCGCGATCTGCATCGGGATGCCTGGCGAAACCTCCACCTTCACGAAATGGGCCGCGAAGGCCAGGAACACGCCCAAACAGAAGATTTCCAGCGAATGCTGCCCGCACAGAATGGCCGGCCGCAACCAGCGAGATTTAAGAGGCGCCCAGTCCCGCGGAACGAAATAGACCGTGACGGTGGCCAAAGCGAGGAAATGGGCAAACCGCAAGACGTCGAGATTGGTCTTGTCGATCGGATAAATATGTTCCGCCAGCCACCTTGGGACATATGGCGCGAGGCCGGGAATATGCCAGGTCATCGTGATGCAGAACGCAAAGACCAGATAGGCAATCGCGACGGTCAGCGTGATCTTGGACCGTATGAAATCATGCAGCCTGTCGGCGCCGCCGAGCGCGCACCAGGCCCCGAAGACAAACAGCAACTGCCACGCGAACGGATTGAAAAACCATCCGCCTCCCGGATAGGCCGGCAAGTTCCACTCGAACTGCCACGTAAGCGCATAGAGCAGGACAGACAGCGCGAGCGCCAGCGTGCCATTGCGCAACAGCAACCAAAGTACCGGCGGAAACGTTGCCATCAGCACGATGTAAAGCGGCAGCACGTCCATATTGACGGGTTTGAATTTCAGCAGCAGCGCCTGCACCAGGATGATGTCGGGCTGCTGCAGGAATTCGAGGATATTCATTTCTTCCGCGTAAAGCGGGTTCTGAAATCCGCGCGCGACGTATGCGATCTGCCCCATATAGATCACGAACAGAAAGATATGGGCGACATAGATCTGCCAGGCCCGCTTCAGGATGCGCGCGCTCGAAACGACGAAGCCATAATCGCGCATCGCGCGTCCATAAACGAATGCCGCCGTGAACCCGGAAATGAAGATGAAGATTTCGGTCGCGTCACTGAACCCGTAGTTTCGGATCGTGATCCAGGCGACGATATTCGACGGGATGTGATCGAGATAGATCAGCCACAGCGCAATGCCGCGAAACAGGTCCAGCCGCAAATCGCGGTCGGTCGGGATCGCTGGGTCCATCAGGTGCGCTATTCCGAGAGGCTGACCGGTACCGGACGACATTTGCCGAGGCCGCCACCGGTTGCAAGCGGCGATTTGAAGCTGGTATCTGTAGCTAAATATTTGCCGGATTTAAGGTTTGCCGGATGCCGGATCAATCGGCCATGTACCGCGCCGTAACACGCAATATCGAGGTGACGGTTTCACCACGCTTTTTGTCCGATCGCTCTGCGCCGGACAAGGGGCAGTATTTCTGGGCCTACACGATCGAGATTTCGAATTTGGGCGCTGAAACCGTGCAGTTGAAAACGCGCTATTGGCACATCACCGATGGGCAGGGACGCGTGCAGGAAGTGCGTGGCGCAGGTGTTGTGGGCGAGGAGCCGGTGATCGAACCGGGCAAGAGCTTCGAATATACCAGCGGCGTGCCGCTGCAGACGCCCTCCGGCTTCATGGTCGGCCATTACGGCATGGTGACGGGCGATGGGGAGCGCTTTGACATCGACATCCCCGCCTTCTCGCTCGACTGCGCGCACGCGTCGCGGACGATCAATTGATCCGCTGCGCATCGCTCGGCAGGCATGAAAGCTGTAAGGTTGGGCCGCATCAGACGGCAAAAGCTATGTCCAGCCACATAGAGAAATCATGGCTCGTCTATCGCAGCATCGAGAACGACGACCATGATCGGTGCGTCGACCTCTTCCGGCGACCCGACGGCACCTTCGGCTTCGAGGAGTTTCGCCGAGACGTCGAGGATGTCGGCGAATGGACCCCGGTACAAAGCTATTCAGGCACCGTTTATGCGACCGGCGACGCGGCGTTGAATGCGGCCATTGCAGCTGTGCCGTGGTTGGGCAAGGCAATCAGAGAACAAAAATCAAAATAGTCGCGCAGATAGGTCGGCACAGTTCGCGAATTCCGCACTACCTCGATTGTCTTGGAAATGGTTGGTCCGCTCGCCCCCGCGAAGGCGGGGGCCCAGGGATGCGAACCTTGAATCGGCTTTCTGGATTCCCGCTTGCGCGGGAATGAGCGGGCTATGGAAATTTAGTCCGTACCGTCGCCCCCATTCGCACCGACATCGTCCGGCGCGAAATCGTAGGTGCGGTTACAGAATTCGCATGTCACGGCGATCTTGCCGTCTTCCACCATGTGATCTCGATCGTCCTGCGAGAAGCTCTTGAGCATCGACTCGACGCTCTCGCGCGAGCAGGAGCATTGCGCTTCCACATTGGCGTTTTCGAAAACGCGCACGCCCCGCTCGTGAAACAGGCGATAAACCAGTTGCTCGGTGGACAGATCGGGATCGATCAGTTCGATATCCTCGACCGTTTCAACCAGCGCGCGGCCTTCAAGCCATGCATCATCTTCCGGCACCGACTGGATGTCCGCACCCTCCGGGGCGTCACCTGGATCGAGGTCCGGCACGCGCATCCGATCCTCCGACTTCGGCAGGAATTGCAGCATGATGCCGCCCGCGCGCCAGCGATGCGTCGCACCGTTGTTGCCGGACCGCAATTCTTCCGCAACGGCAAGACGCACGCGAGTCGGGATCTGCTCGGAGCGCAGGAAATATTCATGTGCGGCGTTTTCGAGCCCGCCACCGTCAAGCGCGACCACGCCCTGGTAGCGGTTCATGTCCGCGCCCTGATCGATGGTCATCGCCAGATGGCCGTGGCCCAGCAATTCGCCCGGAGAATCCTTGCCGTCCTTGATGGCCGCGTCAACGCGTGCGTGATCGAACCGTGCGCAGGCGCGAACCCGCCCGCCGGTGACGTAATCAACCACCAGCATCCGCACCGGCCCGTCGCTCTGCGTCTGCATGATGAAGCGGCCGTCGAACTTCAGCGCCGAACCGAACAAAGCCGCCAGCGCGATCGCCTCTCCGAGCAGTTTCGAAACCGGGAGCGGATAATCGTGCCGCGCCAGGATTTCATCGACGGCCGGACCAAGCCGGACCACACGGCCGCGCAGATCCAGCGCCGCCACTTCAAATGGCAGAATCGTATCGTCAGCAGATTGGGGAGACGGTGTTCTGGTCGGAATTTCGATGTTCATGGAGCGCCGCGTCGGGAAGTTGGGACAGGTTCCGCTTTCGCGAAGTCATTCGCTTCAGCGGGGACGTGCGGACGACACCGGGCAATACCGTGTCAGAAATGATCACGACGACCTTGGATCGGCTGGACCCAAAATCGTCGCGGCATCTACCGTATGGTGGCGTTCAGGCACCAAGTAAGGATGCCCTTCTGGGCATGCAAGCGGTTCTCGGCCTCGTCGAAGACGACCGATTGCGGACCGTCCATCACCTCATCGGTCACTTCCTCGCCGCGATGGGCCGGCAGGCAATGCATGAAAATCGCGTCCGGGCTGGCCTTCGCCATCAACCGGGCATTGACCTGATAGGGATTCAGGAGGTTGTGCCGATTGGCCTGCGCGGCCTCGTCGCCCATGGAAACCCAGGTATCGGTGACCACGCAATCGACACCCCTCACAGCCTCTTCCGGATCGGTGCCGATGTGAATGGAAGCGCCGGAACTCTTGACCCAGTCCAGCAGCCATTTCTGCGGCGCCAGTTCCGGCGGGGTCGCGACGTTGAGGCGGAAATCGAACCGCTCGGCCGCGTGCATCCATGACGTCAGCACATTGTTGGCATCGCCCGTCCAGGCGACAGTCCGTTTCTTGATCGGCCCCAGATGCTCCTCGAAGGTCATCACATCGGCCATTACCTGACAAGGATGCGACAGCTTGCTCAGGCCGTTGATCACCGGCACGGTCGCGTATTGCGCCATTTCGGTGATGAGATCGTGGTCGAGCGTGCGGATCATCACGGCATCGACAAAGCG
>JAFAFP010000126.1 GCA_023423415.1 Pseudomonadota bacterium
AGATGCGCGCCGGCGCATTTCACCCCGTTCCTCACCACGAAATGGTCATAACGAACGTCAGCTTGCGCTGGCGGCGTTGCAACCGCGAAATCCTTCTTTCGGGAGGTACTTGGGGTCCCCAAGCCCGGCGCCGATTGAAAGAGGGCGTTCTGGCTCATGCGCCGTCCTCCCCAACCAGAGATCGAAGCCCGAGAGACCGGCATGCCGGCTCACGGAATGAAAAAAAGCCGCCCCGACAGCCTCGATAAACAAGCGGACTGTCCCAAGCGGCAATCGGGAGATAGTCGCTTCGGCTCAGGGTATCAAGCAAATTCTTGAACCCGCGTTTATATAATCTCACAGCGCCAATATGACGACAATTTGCCGCGATTTGGCTCCGCGCGAAACTGCGTTCAGGATCGCGTCCCTGCTCCCTGCGCTTCCACGACGGCCAGAGCGGTCATGTTGATCACGCCGCGCGCCGTCACCGACGGCGTCAGGATATGCGCCGGCATCGCCGCGCCGATCAATATTGGCCCGACCGCAAGCGCATCGCCGATCACCTTGGTCATCTGATAGGCGATATTTGCGGCATCGAGATTGGGCATGATCAGCACATTGGCTTCACCCTTGAGCCGAGAATTCGGAAACACACGCTCGCGAATATCCGGGCGCAATGCCGTGTCGCCGTTCATCTCACCTTCGGCTTCGAGATCCGGATGGCTTTCGCGCAGAAGCGCCAGAGCGGCGCGCATCTTGCCGGCGGATGCGCTGTCAAAAGAACCGAAATCCGAATGCGACAGAAGAGCGATCTTCGGTTGCAGACCGAAACGGCGCACATGCTCCGCCGCGAGCGCCGCCATGTCGGCGACGGCAGCAGCGCTCGGCTCGGGCGTCACTTGGGTGTCGGCGAGGAAATACGCGCCCTTCTTGGTGATAACGAGAGACAACGCCGCAAATTCACGCACGCCTGGTGCAAGTCCGATCACGTCGCGAATGTTCTTCAGATGCGCCATGTAGCGGCCCTCAAGGCCGCAGATCATGGCGTCGGCAAGCTTCAGCCGCACCGCCAATGATGCAATCACCGTGGCATTGGTGCGCACGACAGTTCGTGCGGCATCGGGCGTGATGCCACGCCGTCCGGCCGCCTCGACATAGGCGTGCACGTATTCACGATAACGCGGATCGTCCTCGGGATTGATCAGCTCAAAGTCACGGCCCGGCCGGACCGACAGGCCGTAGCGTTCGAGGCGGACTTCGACCACCGAAGGCCGGCCGATCAGGATCGGCCGCGCCAACCCCTCCTCCACAATGACCTGTGTGGCGCGCAGCACGCGCTCGTCCTCGCCTTCGGCGTAAATGACGCGCTTTGGCGCTTCCTTGGCCCGTGTGAACACCGGCTTCATGATGAAGCCCGAGCGGAACACGAAGCGGTTCAGCCGCTCGCGATAAGCTTCGAAATCGCCGAACGGGCGGGTCGCCGCCCCCGATTCGATCGCGGCCTGTGCAACGGCCGGCGCAATGCGCAGGATCAGCCGCGGGTCGAACGGATTGGGGATCAGCGAGCCGGGCCCGAACATGCGCGCTTCGCCGCCATACGCCATCGCCGCAACATCGGAGGGAGCTTCACGCGCGAGTTCAGCGATCGCATGGACCGCCGCACGCTTCATTTCCTCGTTGATGGTGACTGCGCCCACATCGAGCGCACCCCTGAAGATGTAAGGAAAGCACAGGACGTTGTTGACCTGGTTCGGATAGTCCGACCGGCCGGTGCAGATCATTGCGTCTGGCCGCACCATGACCGCCTCTTCCGGCATGATTTCGGGCGACGGATTGGCGAGCGCCATGATCAGCGGACGATCCGCCATCCGCTTGACCATGTCAGGCTTCAGCACGCCGCCGGCCGAGACGCCCAGAAACACGTCGGCGCCATCGATGATCTCGCCAAGCGTCCGCGCCTTGGTGTCCTGCGCGTAGACCTCTTTCCAGCGGTCCATCAGCGTGTTGCGGCCCTTGTAGACCACGCCTTCGATATCGGAGACGAAGATGTTCTCGCGCCGGGCACCGAGCGAGACGAGAATGTTGAGACACGCCAACGCCGCTGCGCCTGCGCCCGACGTCACGATCTTGACGTCCTCGATCTTCTTTCCGGTGAGATACAGCGCATTGATGACTGCGGCGCCGACGATGATCGCCGTGCCATGCTGATCGTCATGAAAGACCGGGATCTTCATCCGCTCTTTCAGTTGCGCCTCGACGTCGAAACATTCCGGTGCCTTGATATCCTCGAGATTGATCCCGCCAAAGGTCGGCTCCAGCGCCGAGATGACACTGACCATGCGCGCGACGTCCGGCGCATCGATCTCGATGTCGAACACGTTGATGCCGGCGAACTTCTTGAACAGGACGGCCTTGCCTTCCATCACCGGCTTGGATGCAAGCGGACCGATATTGCCGAGGCCGAGCACCGCGGTGCCGTTCGACACCACGGCCACAAGGTTCTGGCGCGCTGTCAGTTCAGCCGCTTCACGCGGATCGGCCGCAATCGCCTCGCAGGCAGCAGCAACGCCAGGGGAGTAGGCCAGCGCCAGATCGTGCTGGGTGCCGAGCGGCTTGGTGGCGGCGATTTCCAGCTTTCCGGGCTTCGGAAAGCGGTGGTAGTCGAGCGCTTGGTTTTTCAGGTCGTCGGACAGATTGGACATAACGGACGGCATCAACTTCCCCGATCGGTCACTCCGGGGACGCGCCTGAAGGGCGCCGCCCCGAAATCCAGGTACACCTTCAGCTTATCGCTGGTTTTTCCGAGCCGCGCCTGTCGCGCAGCCCGGTGCGACAACTACTTCTGCGGCAGATTAAGCCGGATATGCAATTCCTTGAGCTGCTTCGGCGTCACCTCGGACGGCGCTCCCATGAGCAGATCCTCGGCACGCTGATTCATCGGGAACAGCACAACCTCACGCAGATTCTCTTCTTCGCACAAAAGCATGACGATGCGATCAATGCCCGGCGCAATGCCGCCATGCGGTGGCGCGCCGAGCGACAATGCGCGCAGCATGCCGCCGAATTTCGCTTCCAGCACATCTTCGCCGTAGCCAGCGATGGCGAAGGCCTTCTTCATCACGTCTGGCCGATGGTTCCGGATCGCGCCAGACGACAATTCGACGCCGTTACAGACGATGTCGTACTGGAACGCCTTGATGCCGAGGATCTTCTCGGTCTCACCCGGATCGAGCGCGAGAAACTCCTCGACCGGCATGTTCGGCATCGAGAACGGGTTATGGGAGAAGTCGATCTTCTTCTCTTCGTCGCTCCATTCATACATCGGGAAGTCGACGATCCAGCAGAACTCGAAGCGGTCCTTGTCGACCAGCTTCAGCTCTTCGCCGACGCGCGTGCGGGCGAGACCGGCAAACTTCACGAAATCCTTCGGCTTGCCGGCAACAAAGAACACCGCGTCGCCGACGCCCAGCTTGAGCTGATCGGCAATCTGCTTGGTGCGTTCCGGACCGATATTCTTGGCGAGCGGGCCGGCGCCGCCCTCCTCGCCTTCGCGCCAGAAGATATAGCCGAGTCCCGGCTGGCCTTCGCTCTGCGCCCAGGAATTCATGCGGTCGGCAAACGCCCGGTTGCCACCGGTCGGCGCCGGGATCGCCCAGACTTCGACGGCGGGGTCGTTGGCGATCATATTGGCAAAAATCTTGAAGCCCGAGCCGCGGAAGGCGTCGGTGACATTCGCCATCTTGATCGGGTTACGCAGATCCGGCTTGTCGGTGCCATAGAGGCGCATCGCATCGGCATAGGCGATGTGCGGGAATTCTTTGGTCACCGGCTTGCCGTTCGCGAATTCCTCAAACACGCCGCGCAGCACCGGCTCGACCGCGTTGAACACGTCCTCCTGCGTGACGAAGCTCATCTCGATATCGAGCTGATAGAACTCGCCCGGCGAACGGTCAGCGCGCGCATCCTCGTCGCGGAAACAGGGCGCGATCTGGAAATAGCGATCGAAGCCCGACACCATGATGAGCTGCTTGAACTGCTGCGGCGCCTGCGGCAGCGCATAGAACTTGCCGGGATGAATGCGCGACGGCACGAGATAGTCGCGAGCGCCTTCCGGCGACGACGCGGTCAGGATCGGCGTCTGGAATTCGAAAAAACCACCAGCCTTCATGCGGTTGCGGATCGAGTCGATGATCGCGCCGCGCTTCATGATGTTGTTGTGCAGCCGCTCGCGCCGCAGATCGAGGAAGCGATAGCGCAGCCGGATGTCTTCCGGATATTCCTGATCGCCGAACACCGGCATCGGCAGGTCGCCTGCCGGTCCCAGCACCTCGATTTCGTTGGCGAAGACTTCAATCAGACCGGTCGGCAGGTCCGTGTTCTCGGTCCCGGCCGGGCGCTTGCGCACCTTGCCTTCGACCTTGACCACCCACTCGGAACGGAGCTTTTCGGCGTCCTTGAAGGCCGGGCTATCGGGATCGGCCACAACCTGGGTCAGGCCGTAATGGTCGCGCAGATCGATGAACAGCACCCCGCCATGGTCGCGGACGCGATGCACCCAGCCGGAAACCCGGACCGTCTCGCCAATGTCGGTCTCTCGGAGGGTGCCGCAGGTGTGGGTGCGATAACGGTGCATGAGAATCTGGTCTCGTCGTCGATTCGGTACGAAAATCGGGGTGATTGGAGGCGCGGGAAAAGCGCATGGGGGTGCTGCTTTGTCAAGGCAACCTGCGGCCTCGACAGCGCCGCCTTGATCTGCATTCTGCAGGCAAGTGCCCCGAATCCGAAATTCGCTCCTGCCGCAATGACCACGGAGCGGATTTCGGATTCGATGGGCTCTCGCAAGTCTATGATTCTAGTGCGGTTTAGTTCAGAAATTCCCTTGAAGAACACGCGGTGACAGCAAAGGGACTTTCTGAACATCGCACTAGCGGAAACGGACCCTCAGGAATCATGACAAAGCCCAGCGCTCAGGCGGCCCAGAGTCCGGCCCGCCCCCCTCATTCCAGCCCCGCGGCCCGGATGACCACCGGCCAGGCAGTGGTTTCCTCGCTGCTGGCACATGGAATCGACACGATTTATGCGCTGCCGGGGGTCCACAACGACCATTTTTTCGACGCCCTCTACGGTGCCGGGAATGCCGTGCGCGTGGTCCATACCCGGCATGAACAGGGATGCGCCTATATGGCCCTCGGCGCGGCGCTGGCGACCGGCAAGCCACAGGCCTACTCCGTTGTGCCGGGTCCCGGCCTCCTGAATACCGGCGCCGCGCTGCTGACCGCCTACAGCATGAATGCCCCGGTGCTGGCCCTGATCGGCCAGATCCCGCAAAGCGCGATCGGCCACGATCTTGGCCATCTGCACGAAATCCGCGACCAGGCCGGCATCCTCGCCCGGCTGGTGGACCACTCCGCCCGGATCCCGCGCCCTGCCGATGCGCCGCGGATGGTCGCGGCGGCGATCCAGTCCATGTCCCTCGACCGGCCGGGCCCGGCCGCTCTCGAATGCGGCATGGATGTCTGGGGTCGGGTCGAGCCTGTGGCGGCAATGGACCCCCTGCCCGCATTCCAGCCGCCGATCGACGAAGACGCCGTCGCCGCGGCGGCCAAGCTGCTCGGTGCCGCCAAAAACCCGATGATCGTCTGCGGCGGCGGCGCGCAGGACGCCTCCCCCGAGGTGACCGAGCTGTCGGCGATGTTGCAGGCCCCGGTCGCCGGCTATCGGCGTGGCCGCGGCGTGCTCGACAGCCGCGATCCGCTCAGCATCACGCTGCCGCTCTGCCACGAGATGTGGCCCGAGATAGACGTGGTCGTGAGCGTCGGCTCGAGACTCCAGCATCAGCTCTCGGCATGGGGGACCGACAAAAATCTGAAAGTCATCCGCATCGACGCCGATCCGGATGAACCCGAACGCGCTTGCAGACCTGATGTGGCGCTGATCGGCGACGCCGCTCCCATCCTGAGGAGCTTGCTGAAGGCCCTCCCCGCACACAACGCGAAGCGCAACTCGCGCAAGGACGAGATGCAGGAGCGGCAGGCGAAGATGCGCAAGCGGCTCGAAAAGCTCGTGCCGCAGCTTGCGATCCTCGACGTGATCCGCGCGGAACTACCGGAAGACGGTATCTTCGTCGATGAAGTGACGCAGGTCGGTTTTGCCGCGCGCCTCGCCATGCCGGTCTATAAACCGCGCACTTTCATTTCACCGGGCTATCAGGACAATCTCGGCTGGGGCTTTGCGACCGCGCTCGGCGTACAGGATGCACGTCGCGACGTGCCGGTACTGTCGATTTCCGGCGATGGCGGTTTCCTCTACACAGCGACCGAACTGGCTTCCGCCGTGCAGCACAAGATCCCGCTGGTCACGGTCGTATTCAACAACAACGCCTATGGTAACGTCCGTCTGATCCAGCAGGAATCGTATGGCGGGCGCACTATCGCGAGCGATCTGGTCAATCCGGACTTCGTGAAATTCGCCGACAGCTTTGGCGTCGCCTCCGAACGCGTCGAAACCCCCGCCGAACTCGGCGCGGCGTTGCGGCGCGGCTTCGGGCGGCGCAATGGTCCAACCCTGATCGAAATGCAGGTCGGACCAATGCCGTCTCCCTGGGACTTCATCAGGATGCCGCGGGTGCGCGGATAACATCGAGAATTATGGATCTTATCACCACAACTCACGATCTCGCCGCAGCCTGCGAACGCATGGCGAAGCATTCCTTCGTCACCGTCGATACAGAATTTCTGCGTGAATCCACCTACTACCCACAGCTCTGTGTGGCGCAGCTCGCCACCGCAGATGAAGCGATCGTGGTCGATGCTCTGGCTGAGGGCATCGACCTCAAGCCGTTCTTCGATCTGATGGCCAGTGAAAACGTGGTGAAGGTCTTTCACGCGGCACGGCAGGATATCGAAATCGTCTGGCACCGGGCCAATCTCATTCCGCATCCGATCTTCGATACGCAGATCGCAGCGATGGTCCTCGGCTATGGCGACTCGGTCTCATACGACCAACTGGTCCAGCGCATCACCGGCGATGCGCTGGACAAATCTTCGCGCTTCACTGACTGGACGCGCCGTCCTCTCAGCAAATCGCAAATCGAATATGCGATCTCCGATGTCACGCATCTGCGCGACGTCTATCGCAAGCTCAAGGGCGACCTCGAAAAGCGCGGGCGCACCGAATGGCTGAGCGAGGAGATGGACATCCTCACCTCGCCCGACACCTATCGCATGGACCCGGACAATGCCTGGCAGCGGCTGCGCACCCGCGTTCGCAAGCCGAAGGAACTGGCGGTGCTGATGGAAGTTGCGGCCTGGCGCGAGCGCGAGGCCAAGGCGCGTGACGTACCACGCGGCCGCGTCCTGAAGGATGATCTCGTCGCCGACATCGCCATTCAGGCGCCGACCAGCATCGAGCGGCTCGCCTCGCTGCGTTCGCTGCCCAAGGGCTTCGAGCGTTCGAAATGGGGCATGGAAATCCCGGACGTCGTCAAAGCCGGTCTTGCGCGCGATCCGAAAACCATTCCCACCATCGAGCGCAACAAGCCGGTGCAGAACGGCTCAGCCATTGTCGAGCTGTTGAAGGTTCTGCTGCGCATGACGGCTGAAAAGCACGCCGTCGCCGCCAAGGTGATCGCAACCGTCGATGACCTCGAGCGGCTCGCTGGCGACGACAATGCGGACGTGCCGGCGCTCAAGGGCTGGCGGCGCGAATTGTTCGGCGAGAAGGCCTTGGCCTTGAAATCCGGCCGACTTGCGCTCGCCATTGAAAAAGGTCGCGTCTCGACAATCGAGCGGGATTAGGACGTTGTCTATCCGTTCTTCCCCGCGAAAGCGGGGACCCAGAGCCAAGGATGCTGGATTCCCGCTTTCGCAGGAATGAACGGAGTTTGGGGATGCCCCCCGCTTCGAAGAAAGCAGTTCAGCAGATGTCGGATCATCCTTCAAATCCTCCGGTCGCCAAGCGCGTGCCTCACAGTTACACACAGCATGGCGTGACGATCGAAGATCCCTACGCATGGCTACGCGATCCCGGCTATCCGAATGTCACCGACGCTGACGTGCTTGGATATCTGAACGCGGAGAACGCCTATTTCGAAGCGGCGATGAAGCCGCATCAGGGCCTGATCGACACCATCTTCGCTGAGATGAAGGGCCGGATAAAGGACGACGAGTCCAGTGTTCCGCAAAAGGACGGCGACTACGTCTACTGGTCCGCTTTCGATGCCGGCGCACAATATCCGAAATGGTACCGGCGCCCGGTCAAGGGCGGCGCCGATGTCGTAATTCTCGACGAACCCGAAATGGCGAAAGACCTCGACTATTTCCGTCTCGGCGGTCACGCGGTCAGCCCCGATGGTCGCCTGCTCGCCTATGCGGTCGATACCAATGGTTCCGAGCGCTATGTGCTGAAAGTGCGTGATCTCGAGACCGGCACCGACCTGCCCGACGTGATCGAGAACTGGCGCTACGGCCTTGTCTGGGCCGCTGACTGCAAGAGCTTTCTCTACACAGATGCCGACGAGAACTGGCGCTCCAAGACAGTCTGGCACCACAAGCTCGGCGATCCGCAATCAGCCGACCGCATCGTGTATCACGAAGACGATCTGGAATTCGGCGTCTCGGTTGGGCTGACGCAATCGCGCGCCTATGCTGCGATCACCAGCGGCGATAGCGACACCAACGAAGTGCGCTTGCTACCGACCAGCGATTTCACCGCCGAGCCGGTGCTGATATCGCCGCGCAAGCCGAACCGACTTTATGACGTCGATGAACGGGAAGGTACGCTCTATATCCGCACCAACGACACGCATGTGAATTTCCGTATCGTCACGGCCCCCGTGTCGGCACCCGCGACATGGACTGAGCTGATCGGTGGCGACGAGCATCACTACATTCTCTCTTTGACCAGCTTCGAAAATCTTCTGGTGATCGAGGAGCGTGTCGACGGTCTCTCGCAGATCCGGCTGCGCGATTATGACGGCGGCGACGATCGCTACATCTCGTTCAAGGAAGCGAGCTATGTCGCCGGTCTCGCCAACAATCCGGAATACAAGGTCGATCGGCTCCGCCTCTCCTATCAGTCGATGGTTACGCCGAGCACGGTCTATGACTATCATCTCGCCGATGCCCGACTGGAAACGCTGAAGGTTCGGGAAATCCCGAGCGGCTATGATCCCTCGCAATATGTGACCGAGCGCCTGATGGCGCCGGCGCGGGATGGCGTCATGGTCCCGGTGTCGATCGTCTACCGCAAAGACTTCGTCAAGAACGGCTCCGGCCTCCTGCACATCTACGCTTACGGCGCTTACGGCTTCGCCTATCCGCCGAACTTTTCGACCAATCGCCTGTCGCTGCTCGACCGCGGCTTTGCCTGCGCGATCGCGCATATCCGTGGCGGCGACGATCTCGGCTATCGCTGGTATCTCGACGGCAAGCTCGACAAGCGCACCAACACATTCAACGATTTCGTCGATGTCACGCGGTTCCTGATCGAACAGGGCTTTGCGAAAGCCGGACATGTCACCGCAGCCGGCGGCTCGGCCGGCGGCGAGCTTATGGGTGCGGTGATCAATCAGGCGCCGGAGCTTTACGGCGCGATCGCGGCACATGTGCCGTTCGTCGATGTGCTGAACACGATGCTCGACGAAACGTTGCCGCTAACGCCCGGCGAATGGTCGCAATGGGGCAATCCGATCACCGACAAGGCAGCATTCGACTACATCCGCAGCTACAGTCCTTATGACAATGTCACGGCGCAGGATTATCCGGCGCTGCTGATCACAGGCGGCCTCAACGACCCGCGTGTGACTTATTGGGAGCCCGCCAAATGGGCCGCCAAGCTGCGCGCCACCAAGACCGACAGCAATACTCTGCTGATGAAGATCAACATGGGCGCCGGGCATGGCGGCAAGTCTGGTCGCTACACCTCGCTGCAGGAGTCGGCGGAGGAATATGCGTTCATGCTGACGCAAATGGGCAGCAAGCGATCCGCCTGACGACCTTTAGGTGACGACCTGGAAGTCGCGGCCGATCAACCGCGACAGCGTCCGCATCCGATTGTTCACGCGTTCGCCATTCAAGGCAGCGAAGCGATCCGGCAGACGCAAGGTCAGCTTGCCGCGCTCGACCTTCAACGGCGTCTTCGGCAGCACGCCCGGCATCGATGCCGACACCATGTAAGCGACACGCATCGCCGCTCCCAATACGCGCGCCCGGTCCAGAATGCGCACGGTTGCCAGTTCACGCAGCCGCGGCGACAGCTCATCGTCATGCGTGATGCCGACATGCCGGAAATAAACCGACAACGCCAAATAGGCACGGCCGGAATGCTCCAGCGCGATGAAATCAGCATGCGCGATCAGATTGAGCGATTGTTCACCGCGGTAATCCGGATGGGTTCGCCAGCCGATATCGGCAACGAGGCAAGCGGCGTGACGCAGCCGCCGTTCTTCTACCGTCTCTTTGATCCCTGTTGAATCCATCAGCTGGTCGGTCCAGGTGACCAGCTCTTCGCCATGTTGCGGCGAGCGCGAGCGCAGCAGGTTGAGGTTGCGCGCAGCATCGATCAACGGATCTTTCTGCTGCTCGCGTTCCTTGAGCAGCGTGTAGAGCAACCCTTCACGCACGCCGAGCGCTGAAATGACGACGCTGCCCGGCCTGGTTTTGCGGATCAACTGACCGAGCACAACGGCCGCATAGCCAAGCAGCGGCCGACGGGCTGCCGACACGACTTCGATCTGCGACAATGTTTCGGGATCGACACGCTGCACCAGTTCACAGAATTCCAGCGCCTCTCGCGCGCGCAGCGTATAGCCGTGCATCACATGCAACGGATAGCCAGTCTGGGCCATATGCAGACCCGCGAGCGCACGCCATGCGCCGCCGACGGCAAAGAACTTCCGGCCTTTCCCGGCCTTGAGAAATGGCACGTCGGACAATTCGTTCTGAACAATCTTCTCGGCTCGCTTCAACGATTGCCCTGAGGCATCCTTCAACATCAGGCCGCCGAGCGGCAGGGTGACACCGCGTTTGATCCTGGAACTGCGTACGTCGATCAGTTCCAGCGATCCGCCGCCAAGGTCTCCGGTGATGCCGTTCGGATCGTAAACGCCCGACACTACGCCGAGGGCGGCCAGTTCCGCTTCTCTGCGCCCCGACAGCACGTCGATCTTGATCCGGCAGATGCGCTCGGCTTCTTCGATAAAGGCGGGACCGTTCAGCGCATCGCGACAGGCCGCTGTCGCAATCCCGAACACGCGGCCGACCTGCAGATTGTCGCAAAGCGCGCGAAATCGCTGCAACGACCGCAACGCCTCCGCAACCGCATCGGGCGCGAGGAGCCCGGTGGAACTCACCTGCCGGCCAAGACCGGCCAGCACCTTCTCGTTGAAAATCGGTGTCGGGCTGCGTGTCAGGCCTTCATAGACAACGAGCCGGACCGAGTTGGAACCGATATCGATGACAGCCACGGTCGGACCGTGATCGAGGCGCCCCTGCGCCATTTCGATGACTGGGGACGTCCTCCTGAGAGGCTTCTGTGCCTCTTCGCGTCCTTTGCCGCGCGCGCCGGCCTTGGCGGCTTTCTTGTCGCCAGCCCGTTTACCGCCGGTCTTGGCGTCGGATGAGCCTGCGCGGCGTCGATTCTTTGAGCGATTTCCCACGTCCCGACAGGCTCGGATTGGTCATGAAGTATTTCTGAGCGTTGAAAGGCTCCTCGCCTTTCGCGGGCCTTATGCGGGTTGCAGTGCCGTCAGGCAAGACCTTCCAGCTCTGCTCGTTGTCGTTGAAGTTGACGACCATGATCTGGTCGAGGACCTGTTCATGCACCGTGGGATTGGTGATCGGGCACAAAACCTCGACCCGGCGGTCAAGATTGCGTGGCATCATGTCCGCGGACGAAATGTAAACCACAGCTTTCGGATGCGGCAGGCCATGCCCGCCGCCGAAGCAGTAGATGCGCCCGTGTTCCAGGAACCGCCCGACGATCGACTTGACGCGAATGTTGTCCGACAGACCCGGAACTTCCGGTCGCAGGCAGCAGATGCCGCGGACCACGAGATCGACCGAGACGCCGGCCCGGGACGCCTCATAGAGTTTGTCGATGATGCCGGGATCGACCAGAGAATTCATCTTCATCCAGATCGCCGCCGGACGCTTTGCCTTGGCGTGGGCGATCTCGGCGTCGATGTGGTCGACGATCCGCTGGCGCAGATTGACCGGCGAGGCCGCCATCGCTTCCAGTTCGGCGAGCTCTGCATAGCCGGTAATGAAATTGAAGATGCGGCCGGCATCGCGTGCGATCACCGGATCGTCGGTGAAGTACGACAGGTCGGTATAGATGCGCGCCGTGATGGGGTGATAGTTGCCGGTCGCGACATGCACATAGGTCGCGAGCCTGCCGACTTCACGCCGAACGACCAGCGACAGCTTGCCGTGTGTCTTCAGTTCGATGAAGCCGAACACGACCTGCACGCCCGCGCGTTCCAGATCGCGCGCCCAGCGGATGTTGGCTTCTTCGTCGAACCGCGCCTTCAGCTCGACCAACGCCGTGACCGACTTGCCGGCTTCGGCCGCTTCCGCCAGCGCCTTGACGATCGGTGACTCGGCCGAGGTGCGGTAGAGCGTCTGCTTGATCGCAATGACATCAGGATCGCGCGCGGCCTGTTGCAGATACTGCACGACCACGTCGAACGATTCATAGGGATGCTGAACGATGAAATCCTTCTGCCGGATCGCCGCAAAGCAATCGCCGCCGTGATCGCGGATACGCTCCGGAAAGCGCGGATTATAGGGCGGGAACAAAAGATCGGGACGATGAATCGAAACGACTTCTTTCAGATCGTTCAGCGCCAGCATCCCATCGACCAGGAAGGTCTCATCGTTGCTCACGGACATGGCGCGCTGCACGAAGCGGCGAAGATCTTCCGGCATCGATTGTTCGAGTTCGAGCCGGATCACCGAGCCGCGGCGACGACGCTTCAGCACGGTTTCGAACGAGCGAACGAGATCTTCGGATTCTTCCTCGATTTCGATTTCGGAATCGCGGATCACGCGGAAGGCACCGACGCCGTTCATCGCGTAACCCGGGAACAACTGACCGATGAACAAGCAGGCGACCTGCTCGAAGGTAATCAGACGCAACGGCGCGCCGTCGCCGCCGCGCGGCAGATGCACAAACCGATCGATCTTGTGCGGCACGCGGATCACCGCATTCATCGCCTTGCCGTCGCTGACGCGCGACAATTGCAACGCGAGGGTGAAACCGAGATTGGGGATGAACGGGAATGGATGAGCCGGGTCGATGGCGATCGGCGTCAATACCGGGAAAATCGACGCGAGGAAATAATCCTCAAGCCATTCACGCTCCGGATTTGTCACATCATGCGCATCGACAATGACGATACCGTTTGCGGCAAGCTCCTCGCGCAGATCGCGCCACCGGCCCTGCTGGTCGCTGGCCAAGACCGACGCCACCTCGGCGATGCGCGCCAGTTGTTCGGACGGGGTCAGCCCATCCGGGCTGCGGGCCATGATCCCTTCCCGCACCTGGCCCTTCAGGGCGGCGACGCGGACCATGAAGAATTCGTCGAGATTATTGGCGGAAATGGACAGGAAGCGAAGCTTCTCGAGCAGCGGGTGGTTTTCGTTGGCGGCCTCGTCGAGCACCCGGCGGTTGAAATGGAGCCAGGACAACTCACGATTAATAAACCGTCCCGGGCTTCCGCGTAAATCCGGCAACGCCTCCGGCTGAGGCGTTTCAGCTAGAATTTCTTCTTCCAGAACAATGACTTCGCTACGTTCTTTCATGTGCCCGCCGTCGAATCGAACCGTCATCCTAGGCGACATTCATGACCGACCGGTGACTGACCGGGGCGCCGTGAGGCCGTTCAGGATGATGCCTTGCGGTATAACTCGGCAGCAAGCGTTCGGTTGACGGGCCGGCCCTGCTGCAACGCTTCGCGGTCAAGCGCCTCGACTGCGTCCCGCACCGCCACGAAGGATCGGCCGATCCGCGGCGCGAGATAAGCGACCAGCGCTTCATCGACCGCAAGCTGGCGGTCGGCAAAAAGCTTGATGATGACCGCGCGCAGCAACGCCTCGTCCGGCATCGACAGAGACACCACCGGCAGAGCCCGCAGGCGCGACGCCAGATCCGGCAGCGCGATCGCCCACGATGCCGGCGCCGATCGCGCCGTCAGGAGCAGCCACGCCTGATCCTCCCGCACCAGATTGAG
The DNA here is from genome assembly GCA_023423415.1 of Pseudomonadota bacterium. GTDB lineage: Bacteria > Pseudomonadota > Alphaproteobacteria > Rhizobiales > Xanthobacteraceae > Pseudorhodoplanes. The sequence goes on from JAFAFP010000126.1 coordinate 14,210, forward strand.
CAGATGAAACAGCGCGCGCTCATCGAGTTCGTCGGGAGCACAATCCTCAAGCACGAGTGCCCCGGTCGCGAGCGCCTCTGGCAGCGTTTCGATCTTCAGAGCCCGCGCCGACATGAAGCGCGCTCCCGATTCGGCAGCCCAGATCGATGCGAGATGGCTCTTGCCGCTGCCCTCCGGGCCGGCCAGCGCAAGCATTCGCGCCGGCCAATCCGGCCAGCGATCAATCATCGCCAGCGCGTTCTCATTCGACGGACCCGGCAGAAAATCGTCGCGGGTCAGATTGGCCGCGTGATCGAGTGCGAGTGCGAGTTGTCGCGGACGGGGCTCGTCGGCCATCAGCCTTGCTGGCTGCCAGTATAGAACGGACTGGCGAGATATTGCCGGAGCATGAAGCGCACCAGCACGCCAATGGCGGCGGCCACCGGCACCGCGATCAGCAGTCCGACAAATCCGAACAGCACGCCGAATGCGATGAGCGAGAACATCAGCCACACCGGATGCAGACCGATTTCCTTGCCGACGAGGAGCGGCTGCAGAATGTTGCCTTCGAAGAACTGGCCGACGAGAAAGATACCTGCCGCAAGCGCCGGCATGGTCCAGTCTGGCCAGAACTGCGCAAGCGCGACGCCCACCGCCAGCAGAAATCCGGTGATCGTTCCGATATAGGGCGCAAAGCTCAGGAATGCGGCGACAAGGCCGATCAGCAAGCCGAAATTGACGCCGATGGCGATCAGAGCGACGGAATAGAAGATGCCCAGGATCAGGCATACCAGCGCCTGCCCGCGCACAAACCCGGAAATCGCAGCATCCATTTCACGCGCGAGACCGCGCACCGTGTCCTTGTGCTGCAGTGGAATCCAGGAATCGACGGTGTTGATCATTCGCTCCCAGTCGAGCAGCAGATAGAAGGCGACGATCGGCGTGATGACAATCAGCGACAGCAGCGACACCAACGCCTTGCCGCCGGACCAGATCGAAGCAAGGACTCCGGCTATCCAACCAGCGGCGGCCGAGGCAACACCGCTGAGAGATTTCTGCGCCTCTGGCAGTTTCTCACCGACGAACTGCCCCAACCATCCCTGGCTCTGCTCCTGAGCAATCTGGCGGACACGCTCGATGTAGTGCGGCAGCCGCTCCATGAAGCCGGCAATCTGCTCGCCCAGTGCCGGAATGAGCAGAATGAGGCCCACTGCGAACAGCACGATCATCAGCACCACGACCACAACGGAGGCGAGCGCACGATTGAGCCCAAGCCTCTGCAGCCGCCTCACCAATGGGTCGAGCAGATAGGCCAGCACCATGCCGGCGATGAACGGCAGCAATACGTCGTTCAGCAGCCATAACAGCGCGGCCAGTATGAGCAGCGCGCCGGCCCAGAAGATCAACTGCCGCTTGAGTGAAATCGGCTCGCGTGAAGGCGGCGGCGATTTCGTCGCCGGACCGGTCGTCATCGTGCTCATCGTCTCCGCCCCTACCGCCTTATCGCCCGGCCCCATTGGTACCGAAATGGCGTATCCATTCCGCGACATAGAAGCCGATCGAAAGCAAGGTCAAGATCGTGACCAGTCCGATCATGGCCGGCAAGGCCCATCCCGCGTCGAAATGAAAACCGAGCGACCCAAGGACCAGGCCGGCGAGAAGGATCTGTGCCACGGTGTTGAGCTTGGACACAGGATGCGGGCGCACCGGCATCGGCCGATCAATCAGCATCGCCAGGAGGAAACCGCCAATGATCAGGATATCACGCGAAACCACGAGAATAACCACCCAGCGCGGCAGGGCTTCGTTGAAACTCAGCGCCACATAGATCGAAACGATCAACGCCTTGTCGGCCAGGGGGTCGAGCCAGGCGCCGAGTTCGGTCGCCATGTTGAACCGCTTGGCGAGGAAACCATCGACAGCATCGCTGATCCCGGCCGTAAGGAACAGGATGAACGCCGGCAGCATCTGTCCGGAGGTGATGGCCCATACAATGAGCGGCACGCTGAGAATGCGCGCAATGGTAATCAGATTAGGTAGACTCAAGATCAGGTCCCGGCAGAAATGCGGCCAGCTTTGCCGGCCCGGATGGAGTATAGCGGCGTTCAGGGCATTGCGCATAATGCGATTCCCGCGCTACGACCCGGCGAAATTCGCCGCAGACCGGCGGGCAAATCAACAGGCAAATCAACAGGACTGACCGATCAATGGCTGAAAAGCGCGGCCTCACCTATGGCGAGGCTGGGGTCGATATCGACGCCGGCAACCGCATGGTCGATCTGATCAAGCCGCTGGTGCGTGCCACCGCGCGGCCGGGCGCCGATGCCGAAATCGGCGGATTCGGCGGCCTGTTTGATCTCGCCCGTACCGGTTTCAAGGATCCCGTGCTGGTGGCCGCGACCGACGGGGTCGGCACCAAGGTCAAGATTGCGATCGATACCGGCCGGCACGAGACCATTGGCATCGACCTGGTGGCCATGTCGGTCAATGACCTGGTAGTCCAGGGTGCCGAGCCACTGTTTTTTCTGGATTATTTCGCCTGCTCCAAGCTCGACCCCGAGGTCGGCGCCAAGGTCGTGGCCGGCATCGCCGAGGGCTGCCGCCTGTCCGGCTGCGCCCTGATCGGCGGCGAAACGGCGGAAATGCCGGGTCTCTATCAGCCGGGCGACTACGATCTCGCCGGCTTTGCCGTCGGCGCGGCCGAACGCGGCACGATCCTGCCCCGGAAAGACATCGCCGCGGGCGATGTCTTGATCGGCCTTGCTTCCTCCGGCATCCACTCGAACGGCTTCTCGCTGGCGCGCAAGGTGGTGGAGCGGTCCGGCCTTCACTGGGACGCGCCGGCTCCGTTCGATCCTTCGCGCAGCCTTGGCGAAGCCATGATCGTGCCGACCCGGCTGTACGTGAAATCCTGCCTCGCCGCGATCCGCAACACCGGCGCCGTGAAGGCGCTGGCGCATATCACCGGCGGCGGCTTCCCTGACAACATTCCGCGGGCGTTGCCGAAGTCGCTCGGCGTGCACCTCGATCTGTCGAAGGTGAATGTCCTGCCGGTGTTCCAATGGATGGCGCAGACCGGCGACATTGCGGAGCAGGAGATGCTGCGCACCTTCAATTGCGGGATCGGTATGGTCGCCGTCATTTCGCCCGGCGATGCCGAGGCGGTGATGGCGACACTCAAGGAGCACGGCGAGACAGTAGTGCAGCTTGGTGAAGTCGTACCGGCGCAAGGCGATGAGCGCGTGACCTATAGCGGCGCGCTCGATCTCGGACGGTAATCTTGGACGGTCATCTTGGACGGTAACGCGGCAATGGTGCGCAAGCGGGTGGCGATCCTGATCTCCGGCCGCGGTTCCAACATGTCCGCACTGATCGATGCCGCGAAGGATCCGGCCTATCCCGCGGAAATCGTCCTCGTGATGTCCAACCGCCCGGATGCCGGCGGCTTGCAGCGCGCCGCCGAGAACGGCATCGCCACCGCCGTCATCGACCACAAGCTCTATGGCAAGGATCGCGAAGCGTTCGAACAGGCGATGCAAGGCGTTCTCGAGCAGAACCAAATCGAGATCGTCTGCCTCGCCGGTTTCATGCGGCTCCTCACGCCGTGGTTCATTTCGCGCTGGACCAGCCGGATGCTGAACATCCACCCTGCCTTGCTGCCCGCATTCAAGGGGCTGGATACGCATCGCCGTGCGATCGAGGCTCAAGCGAAGGAGCATGGCGCGACTGTGCATTTCGTCGTGCCGGAAATGGATTCCGGTCCGATCATCGCTCAAGGCGCGGTTCCAATTTTGCCCGATGACAGCGAGGACAGCCTCGCCCGGCGCGTGCTGGCCATCGAGCACCGCATCTATCCCCTCGCACTGAAACTCGTCACAGCCGGACGCGTGCGCGTCGAAGGGAACCGTTGCTTGATCGATGGAGAGATCAACGCCGAGGATGCAGCGTTGCTCCCCGGCCTAACGTCTTCCCCGCATTAAAAAACCCCCGGCAAGACCGGGGGTCGATTTCAGTGAAGCTGGCAACCTGACGATTCAGGCTACGCCACTTTCAGATTTTCCGCGGCTTCCTTGCCGCGGTTCGACACGAGTTCGAACTCGACCGTCTGTCCTTCGTTCAGGGTCGACAACCCTGCTCGCTCGACAGCCGAAATGTGCACGAACACATCCTTGTTCCCGGTGGTCGGTTTGATAAACCCGTAGCCCTTGGTCGGGTTGAACCATTTGACGGTACCCTTCGGCATCGTCTGTCTCCTCCTCATTAGAAGAAAGGACGTCGCGGCTACGACCGTCGACGCCACAACCCGGCTTGTTTGGGTGTCCGAACGATCACGTCGCAACCAGGCAGCGGAGACGAAGGAAAACCAAAGTCAGATTGTTGGCAAAGCCAAACGAAAGAATGCGGCTGAACCAAGACAGGTGCTGCGTTCGCAGCATGATCGTGAAGGACATTGCTTCACCATCACGCTTCAATGAACGCGTGAAGCCCTGCGCTTATGCCGCATCACGCGCGGTTACAGGACTTCGAAATCCCGGCGCTATCGACCGACCATGGCATCGATCCATTCGATGCGAGCGACGCCTGTTGCTGCGGCGACAGCCCTTGCACGACCGCCTTGGCGTAGCAGTGGCAGAATGGCGCCTTGCCCTTCTTCGGATCGATGCTGACGTTGGGCGAGGTTTCCATCATGCAGCGGTCGATCAGTTTCAGGCGGGCGGCTTCCGCTGCATTCCCGGAATTGACCGACGCGTCTGCAAGCATCGCTCCGGTATCCGCTCCACCGCAATTTCCGACAACAAGCGCAAGACCAACAACAGCAACGAGACGCAATTTCATTGAACCACCCCAGCCGCGTATTCAAGCGCGCCAGCACGCTATGACGCGCGTCTGACCCAGACCTTGCTATCGTGAACGGCGGCGCCGCCAAACGGTGCAATCGCGTCCGCGCCCGTGAGCGAATTGATGCCGCAGCCGTCTTCATAGGCCGAGTTCGGCCAGATCGACTCTGCAATGACGACACCACGCCGCACGCCGTCGAACAATTTGACATGCAGCCGCACCTTGCCGCGCGTGTTGCCGACAACGACGCGTTCACCGTCGGCGATGTGGTGATCCGCGGCATCGTCCGGATGCATCATCAGCGTCGGCCGCCCTTCCCGTTTCACCGACGTCAGCGTCTCGTTGAAGGTCGAATTGAGAAACTGGCGCGCCGGCGAGGTCGCCAAGCGGAACGGATGTTCGTTGTCGGCGCGTTCGATGCTCTCCCAATGATCCGGCAGAACCGGCATCGCATCGACCGGCCCGGCGGTCCATGGCGATTTGAAAGGCACCTTCGGCCAGTCCGGCTTGAAGCGGAATTTCTTGTCCGGCCAGTTGAAGCCGTCGATGTAATGAGCCCGCTCAAATGGCGGCTGGCAGTCGATCCAGCGTTCGCGTTCGAGCCGTTGAAGATCGCCCCAGCCCGATTGCTGCAAGGTCCAGTCGATCAGTTCGCGGGACGACATCGTGAAGCCATCGTGCCGGGCGCCAAGACGCTGCGCCAGTGCGCAGATCACATCGTGGTTTGACCGGCACTCGCCCGGCGCATCGACAAGCTTGGGTCCGAGCAGAATGTATTGGCTGCCCCCCGCTTGATAGACGTCGTCGTGTTCCATGAACATCGTCGCCGGCAGCACGATATCGGCCATCGCCGCGGTTTCAGTCATGAACTGCTCATGCACGCAGACGAACAGGTCCTCGCGCGCAAAGCCGCGCTTCACCACATTCTGGTCCGGCGCAACCGACATCGGATTGGTGTTCTGGATCAGCAGCGCGGTGACCGGCGGACCGCCCTGCAATGCATCGCTGTCGCCGACCAGGATCGGACCGATCCGCGACTGATCGAGAACGCGTACTGACGGATCGGCGAGGTCATGCCCGTCGATCATCGTCGTGTTCCAGTGATAGATCGCGCCGTTGTTGTGAAACGCGCCACCACCCTCGTACTGCCACGCCCCTGTCACCGCTGCGATGCAGCTCGCCGCATGCATGTTGGCCGCGCCGTTGCGCGACCGCGAGAAGCCATAGCCGAGCCGGAAGAAGGTCCGTTTGTTGGCCGCCACCAGCCGCGCAAACTCTTCGATCGTCTCGACCGGACATCCCGTGATATCCGACGCCCATTGCGGCGTACGCGACTTCACATGCGCTTCGAGTTCACGCGGCGCATCGGTATAACGCTCGAGATAATCCCAGTCGGCTGCTCCATCGCGGAACAGGCAATGCATGATCGCGCAGGCCAGCGCGCCGTCGGTGCCCGGCTTCACCAGCACCGGCAGGTCGGCCTGCTGCATCGTGCCGTTCATGTAAACATCGACCGCAATGATCTTGGCGCCGCGCTCCTTCCGCGCTCGCGTCGCATGTGTCATCACGTTGACCTGCGTGGAAACAGGGTTGGTTCCCCAGATCACCACGAGATCGGACTTGGCCATTTCGCGCGGATCGGGTCCGGCGAGACGTCCCGTCCCGGCAATGAACCCGGTCCAGGCCGGATTGACGCAGATGGTCGTGAAGAAGCCGGAATATTTCTTGGCGTGGCGCAAGCGGTTGATGCCGTCGCGCATCACAAGGCCCATCGTGCCGGCAAAGAAATACGGCCAGACGGTTTCGGCGCCATAGCGCGCTTCGGCCTTGAGAAATTGTTCGGCGACGATGTCGAGCGCGTCATCCCATGCAAGCGGCTCAAACGCGTTTGAGCCCTTCGCACCTTTCCGGCGCAATGGCTTGGTCAACCGATCGGGGTGATGGATGCGTTCGGCATAACGCGCGACCTTCGCGCAGATCACGCCCGCCGTGTAAGCGTTGTCCTCTGCGCCCCGAACGCGGCCGATGCGCTGGCCGTCGAGCACTTCGACTTCAAGCGCGCAGGTCGATGGGCAATCATGCGGGCAGGCCGAGGCCCGGATCGCAAGAGAGGCAGGCTGATGCATGTTCATCCTGCCTCTCGTTCTAGATTAAGCAGCGGTCTTTATCAAAGCAGATCCGCGCAGGCCGTTAGTGCTTGTGCGGAAATTCTTCCGGCCCAGGCGGATCCATGATCAGCGGCGCATCGAGCATGCGCTTGTGGTGCTTGGTCCGCAGAATCCAGCCGAGCCCGACCACGAAAGCCGCGCCCGCTGCCGCCGCCCAGAGATGCAACGAATGCAGGGTCTCGGCACTGAGGACCGCGTTCAGGGCGTTGTCCTTGACCATGATGTCGCCGGCGACCCAGCCCAGCAGCGCCGCGCCAGCCCAGACCAGGACCGGGAAGCGATCGAGCAGCGACATCAGCAGCGCCGAACCGGCGATGATCAGCGGCACCGAGGTGGCAAGGCCGAACACGATCAGGATCGCCTTGATGGTCGAGGCATGCGCGAGATCGACCGCGGCC
>JAFAFP010000157.1 GCA_023423415.1 Pseudomonadota bacterium
AGATAAAAGACGAGACCGAAGGCGATGATGCCCGCAAGCTGGACCGCGTGCATGAGCCGGCTGGTGTCATGTATGGCATAGAGGTCGATCTGCCCGGCAGCGAGACGAACGACGACCCCCATCAGGATGGTCGCTACGAGGATCAAGGCCAGCCGCTGCCAGTCAATCGAGCCACGCGGCAGCAAACCGCGCTGGAGCGCAAATAACCCGATCACAGCAGCGCTAAACCATCCGGACAATGCGATGGCGGCCGCGACCCCGACAGGACCGATGGCGAGCATCAGCGCGACGCCCACAACGATGGCCATCATCAAACCCGCAATGACGGCGATCATGGGTGAGCGTGTGTCTTGGCGGGCAAAGAAAACCGGAGACAGTGCTTTGACCAGCACGTGACCCGGCAGTCCGCAGGCCAATGCGGCAAGCAGTTGTGCCGTCGCGTCACTGTCGGCCGCGGTGAATGCGCCGCGCTCGAACAGGATGTGGACGATAGGCCATGCCAGGATGGCGAGGGCAATGGCTGCCGGTAGTGCGAGACCCGCGGACATTTCGAGGCCGTGCCGAAGTGCGCGCAAACCGAAGTCGTGATCGTCGCCTCGGAAGGCTTGCGAGAGCGTCGGTGTCATCACGGTGCCGACGGCGATGCCAACGATGCCGAGCGGCAATTCGACGAGGCGGTTTGCGTAATAAAGAAAGGATACGGCGCCGGGTGCATCGGACACGAGCATTGCTCCGACAATCGTCGTGAGTTGCGGAATGCCGCTCGCGATCAATCCCGGAACGGCGAGTGCGGCGAATGTGCGAGCGTCGTCGCGTGGCAATAGTCCGGGCAAAGCAACATTTTGCCGGCCGGCCCATATCGCCATCCCGACAAGGGCGAGCTGGCAGACGCCAGCGAAAGCAATCGACAAAGCAACGAGCCAGGCTGAACGGTCGCTGTCGCCCGATTGCATCGCAACGACGATCGCGATGGCGGCGAGCACCACGACATTAAAGAGAACCGTTGCGGTTGCCGCTGCGGAGTATCGATGATTGGCGTTGAGCACGCCCATCAACACCGCAACCGGACCCGCCAGCACGAGGTAGGGCAGCATCAGCCGTGCGATCTCGACCGCGAGCGAGAAGCGGGTGGGATTGTCGGCAAAGCCCGGCGCCAGTGCGACCATCAAGAGCGGCATGATGAGTGCGAGCACGATGGCGAGGCCGATCAGCACGAGCGTCACGGTGCCGATCACCTGCCCGGCAAAGACGCCGGCCGCATCATCCCCCTTGTCCGCTCGCCTGCGAAGGTAGAGCGGGATGAATGCCGAATTCAGCGCGCCCTCGGTCAGCAACCGGCGCACCAGATTGTTGAACTGGAAGGCGACCACGAAGGCGTCGGCCCGTGGTCCCGCCCCGAACAGGCCGGCAATCGCCACGTCGCGCACAAAGCCCAGCACCCGCGAGGCCAGGGTGGCCACGCCGACGACCATGACGTGCCGGGCGATCGACATGCCGGTCAGCCCGCCCTAGCGCCGCGTGTCGAAGCACGGTCAGGATGCCGCATCGAAAAAGGTGCGCTGTTGAAGTCGATTCGGCCGCTTGCCGCTCGTCGTGACGGCAGAGCGGGGACCCGGCGGTCGGAGTTCCGGCTCCCGATGAGGAGAATGACCATGCGTTTCATGATTCTGGTGAAGGCGACCAACGATTCCGAAGCCGGTTTGATGCCGGGGGAAGACCTCCTGGCGGCCATGGCCGATTACCACGAGCAACTGGCCAAGGCCGGGGTCCTTCTGGACGGCAACGGACTGCACCCTAGTGCGAAGGGCTGGCGGATCAAGTGGGCCGGCGGGAAGAAGACCATTGTCGATGGCCCCTTCTCCGAGGCCAAGGAACTGGTCGCCGGCTATACCATCATCAACGTGAAGTCTCGTGAGGAGGCGCTGGAATGGACCAAGCGTTTTCCAAATCCTGCTCTTGAAGATGGCGAGATCGAAATTCGCCAGATGTTCGAACTGGAGGATTTTGGCGAGAGTGAAGCGATCGACCGCTTCCGCGAGATGGAAGTGGGTATCCAGAAGTAACCGAAATTATTTTTGGCGACGTGTCGATTTTGAAAGTTGCCGTTCGACATGAGGATGAGAGCGGGACATGTCGCGGATTTGGTGGCCGCTCTCGTATACCCAGAGGAGATACGACATGCGAATTTTGGGAATGCTCAAGGGCGATACCGCTTGCGAGGCCGGTGGGCCGCCGGACATGGATTTGATGCAGCGGATGGGCTCCTTCGTCGAGGAGATGACGAAAGCCGGTGTTCTGCTCGACACGAATGGACTTCATCCAAGCGCCGAGGGCAAGCGCCTCCAACTCGCCGACGGCAAGATGACTGTCATCGATGGGCCGTTCACTGAATCCAAGGAGGTGGTGGCCTCCTACGCGATCTTCCAGGTGAAGACGATGGATGAGGCGGTGATGTGGACCAAGCGCTTTCTCGAAGTGCTCGGCAAGGGCGAAGTCGAGTTGCGGCCGATCTTTGATCCTGCCGATTTTTCTCCCGATGTGTTCACGCCCGAACAGGCGGCGCGTGAAGAAGAAACCCGTCGTGAAATGGTGAGAAATGCCGGGCGGCGGTAATTTCCCGCTCTAATCTAGGGTGCTTGCCATCCTTGAAGCGCTTGCAACCTCTGACCGAAAGGTGGTGTATCGGTCGCCGTGACAGCGACCGATACTCATCAGGCTATTCGTGCCGTCTGGCGGATCGAGCAGGCGAAGCTGATCGCCGGCCTTGCGCGATTTACGCGCGATGTCGGCCTGGCTGAAGAACTGGCGCAGGACGCACTGGTTGCGGCATTGGAGACTTGGCCGAAAGGCGGCGTGCCGGAAAAGCCCGGCGCGTGGCTGATGGCGATCGCCAAGCGGCGGGCCGTCGATCAATTCCGCCGCGCCAAAATGCAGGATCGCAAGCACGAAGATATCGGCCGCGCTCTGCAGGCCGATGAATTGGCGATTCCTGATCTCGATGCGACGCTCGATGATGACATCAATGACGATCTGCTGCGCTTGATCTTCACCGCCTGTCATCCGGTGCTCTCCATCGAAGCGCAGGTTGCGCTGACGTTGCGGTTGCTCGGCGGTTTGACGACCGATGAAATTGCCCGCGCCTTCCTTGTGCCGGAGCCGACCATCGCGCAGCGGATCGTTCGCGCAAAGCGCACGCTGCGCGAAGCGCGCGTCCCTTTCGAAGTGCCGCATGGTGATGACCGAATCGAGCGATTATCGGCCGTGCTCGGCGTGATCTACCTGATTTTCAACGAGGGCTATTCGGCGACCAGCGGTGCCGACTGGATGCGGCCGATGCTGTGTGAGGAAGCGCTGCGTCTCGGGCGCATTCTCACGGGTCTCGCGCACGAAGAGCCGGAAGTGCAGGGGCTCGTCGCGTTGATGGAGATCCAGGCGTCGCGGTTTGGCGCGCGGACGGGGCCAGCCGGAGAGCCGATACTGCTGCTCGATCAGGACCGCTCACGCTGGGATCAGCTCTTGATCGGGCGTGGGCTTGCGGCCTTGGAGCGGGCTGAAAATGCCGCGGCGCCTGCCGGGCCTTTCACGTTGCAAGCGGCAATTGCTGCTTGCCACGCGCGAGCACGCAAGGCCGAGGACACGGATTGGAAGCGGATCGCGGCGCTGTACCGTGTGCTTGCGTATGTCTCGCCGTCGCCCATCGTCGAACTGAATCGCGCCGTTGCCGTGGGCATGGCGTTCGGTCCGGCCGAGGGGCTCGCAATCGTCGATACGCTTCTCACCCAGTCGTCGCTGAAAAACTATCACCTCTTGCCGAGCGTGCGCGGCGACTTGCTTGCGAAGCTTGATCGACACAAGGAAGCATGCGCCGAGTTCGAACGTGCCGCGTCGCTGACCCGTAACGAGCGTGAGCGTTCCATCTTGCTGGAGCGGGCCGCCGCCTGTGCCCGGGCGAAATCCTGACGCGCCATCACGCCCATCGTGGGAGATAGCGTCCCACGGCCGACCATTTTCAAAGAGGCCGGCCACATTTGCCACGCTGCCTCGCATGGCTATAGTGCGCCGCCCTGCAATGAGGAAGGTAACGAATGACTGCTCCCCGCTACGATGTTCTCGGTATCGGCAATGCCATTGTCGACGTGATTGCGCGCGCCGAGGACGATTTTTTGATCAAGCAGAACATGCAGAAGGGGAGCATGGCCCTGATCGATGAGGGGCGGGCCAAGAGCATCTATGATGCGATGGGTCCGGCGACGGAGAGTTCCGGTGGATCGGCCGCCAATACCATCGCCGGCGTCGCCAGCTTCGGTGCGAAGGCCGCCTTTGTCGGCAAGGTCCGCGAAGACAATCTTGGCAAGGCTTTCGCGCACGACATCCGCGCGCTCGGTGTCGGCTTCGATACGCCGCAGGCGGCCGATGGTCCGTCCACGGCCTGCTGCTACATCATGGTGACGCCAGATGGCGAGCGCACCATGAACACCTATCTCGGTGCTGCGCAAAATCTTTCGCCGTCCGATATCGATCCGAAGCTGATCGGCGACGCCGCCATCACGTATCTCGAAGGCTATCTGTGGGATCCGCCGCATGCGAAGGAAGCGTTCTTGAAAGCGTCGAAGGCCGCACATGACGCCGGCCGCATGGTAGCGCTGACATTGTCGGATGCGTTCTGCGTCGGGCGCTACCGCGACGAATTTCTGAAGCTGATGCGCGACAAGACCGTCGATCTCATCTTCGCCAATGAAGCGGAATTGAAGAGTCTCTACGAGACCGCGGACTTCGATACTGCGGTGGCGGTGTTGCAAAAGGACACTAAGCTCGCAGTGGTGACGCGGAGCGAGAAGGGCTGTGTTGTTGTCAGCGGCGACGGTGTCAAAGCCGTGCCGGCAGCGCCGGTCGAAAAGGTGGTCGACACCACGGGTGCGGGCGATCTGTTTGCGGCGGGCTTCCTGTTCGGTCTCGCCAGAGGTCGCGGTCACGTCGCGTGCGGCAAGCTCGGCGCTCTCGCGGCCGCCGAAGTGATTCAGCATATGGGCGCGCGTCCTGCGGTGTCGCTGCAGGCGTTGGCGCAGGAAAACGGGTTGCTCTGAGGTTTGCGCGACGGCAAATCTCAACGATTTGTTATCGCGCGAGAAAATGCTGCAGTCTTAACAGTTTCGTAAGTGGCGTTGGTTACCGATTGGTGAAGTTATCACCTCGGAAACCACGCCATGGATCAGTCTGTCGAGTCTGGCAAGGAAACTTCCATCGCAGCATCTGCCGCTGAGACGGTGACTGTCGAAGCGCCCGCCGCAGCCACAGCAGAAGCCGCGCCCGAAAAGGCCAGGATGTCGTTCCGCGAGTCGTTCGCGGCCATTGCGTCGCCGTTTACGGCGCGTCCCCGGTTGAGCCGTTTCACGGTGCTGGCCTTGGCGATTGCGCTGGCGGCCGCGGCCGGCTCCGCTGTTGGTGCAATGGCGGCCGCCGCTTTCGTCAAGCCGCAGCCCGTTTCGGATAATGCACGAACCATCGAAGTGAATACGCTGCGCGGTGTCATCACACAGCTCTCGTCCGAAGTCGCAGCCTTGAAGGCGAGCGTCGAGAGCAGCTCAAAAACGGCCAATGCACAGATCGCGAAGGTTGCCGATCGTGTCGAGAAGGCTGAGAAAGCCCAGGCTGAGCCGGCATCGCGGGTTCAGAAACTGTCCGAGTTGCTCGAGCGGATCGATCGCAGAACCGCAGCGGCTTCTTCATCGGACATCACCGGCTCGATTGGTCACAACTCTGCCACTACCGGTTCCGCTGCACCGCCTAAACAGCAGGATCGCCCGGCCATTGTCACCGGGTGGGTCATCCGTGATGTGTTTGATGGTCGCGCAATGGTGGAGAACGACCGGCTTGGTTTCTATGAAGTCGTGCCGGGCGCCGACCTTCCTGGGGTCGGGCGAGTACAGACCATCCGTCGTCAGGATGGCCGCTGGGTTGTCGTGACACCCAAGGGCCTGATCGTTTCTTCGCGCTGAATGGCGCGTTCTGTGTTTTGCAAGCTCTACGTTCTGTATGTCGCGGCGCCAGGAAGTGGGCGCCGCTTTTTTGTTGGGCAGACCCTGTGACAGTCTGCACACTCAGGTGAATTGTCTGCTGCCGAAGCTCCATGTCATAGTCTGCGCTGCGGGATGGAGCGGCGCATGTGGGTCTCACGGCTGTCGGGCGCAACACTGATCGCGGCTTTGAGCGCGCTGTCGCTGCCGGCGAGCGCGTTCGAACGCATACAGGCTCCCGCGCCGAAAGCGGAAATGATGGAGAATTGTCCGGGCCTCGTGGCCCTGGACAAGCCGCGTGTGATCCCTGCTGCGTTCAGGCTCGCCCAGCTCGCGGGCGATCAAGTGCGGATCACCTATGTCGGACATTCGACCTTCCTCATCGAAAGCCCGCGCATTGTCCGCATCGCCACCGATTACAACGACTATGTCCGTCCGCCGGTTCTTCCTGACGTCGTCACGATGAACCACGCGCATTCGACGCACTACACCGACAGCCCCGATCCGAAAATTCCACATGTGCTGCGCGGCTGGGCCAGCGAATACGGCAAGCCGGTCCGGCATGATGTCACGGTGAAGGATGTGCGCGTACGCAACGTGCCGACCAATATCCGCGACTATGGTGGCGGCACCGAACAGCATGGTAATTCGATCTTCGTGTTCGAGATCGCCAATCTATGCATCGCTCATCTTGGTCATCTGCACCACACGCTGAACCAGCAGCAAATGAACGAGATCGGCCGGATCGATGCGGTGCTGGTCCCCGTCGATGGTAGCTATACACTCGACATCGACGGCATGATCGAGGTGGTCGAGGGGCTAAAGGCGCCGCTGATTATTCCGATGCACTATTTCAGCGTGTTCACCCTCAACCGTTTTCTCGATCGCATGCGCGAGAAGTTCGATATCGAGACCTCGGAGACGCCGTCGGTCGTGATCTCCAAGACGACGCTGCCGGCCAAGCCGAAAGTGCTGGTGCTGCCGGGGCGCTGACGCGCGGTTGTCAGATCAACTGTTGCTGCAATTCGGAAGCGATGCTGCGCAGTTTCGGAAGAAAGCTCTGCCGCATCGTCTCAGGCGTGCCGCGTTCGCTGTGAATGCCGATATTCATTGCGGCAATCGTTTTGCCGTCGAGACGTTGCAGGGCCACAGAGATCGAGCGGAAACCGACCTCGACTTCCCGATCCACCAGTGAGTAGCCGTCGGCCCGCGCTTTCAGAATTGCGCGCTTCAATTGCTCTTTGTCGATGGTTGTTTGATCCGTAAGCTTTTCCGGCTGGATCCGCTCCAGGAACGCGTCAAGTTCGTTGTCGGTGAGGTTGGCGAGCAGAATGCGGCCGAGGGAGCTGGCGAAAGCCGGAAACCGAAGCCCGACCTGCGCGCTGAGTGGCAAAACCCGGGTCGGCGATGCGTGGACGATCATCACGACATCGTCGCCATCGAGCACGGCGGCCGAACAGGCCTCGTTGATCTCCGCACTGAGACGTTCGAGCGCCGGCTGGAGGATGGTGGAGATCGGATTCGACAGTAGATAAGCGCCAGCCAGCGTCAGGACGCGCGGCGTCAACCGGAACAGACGCCCGTCGGTTTCGGCAAAGCCAAGCTGGACCAGCGTGTGCAGCGTTCGCCGGACGGACGCGCGCGGCAGATCGACCAGGCGTGCCACATCGCTGAGCGAAAGCTGTCTGCGATCCCGGTCGAAAGACTGGATGACGCGCAGGCCACGTGCGAGCGCCTCCAGAAATTCTGGTCCGGTGCTGTCCGCCACTTGCTGCTCTGTTTCGGATCTGCCGATGCGCGGCATGGTGCTGATGCGCTCCTGTGTTTGTCTTTTCGTGTGGTCGCCGTGGGTCATCCTGCATGATCCCCCAGCAACTTGGACTTGCACCTTCACCCTTGATCTGGTGTAATTCGAACCAATGTTCGGTCAGCGAACAATAACCATTCAGTGCGTGTTGTCTACTGTCGCATCCGGGAGGCCTCGTCATGCTGAGCGCGGAACAAAACGAACTCATCACCCGCACCAATCCGGGCACCAAGGCCGGTAATCTTCTGCGCCGCTACTGGCAGCCGGCGGCTCTGGTCGAGGAATTGTCCGGCAACCGTCCGATCAAGCCGGTGAAGCTGCTGGGCGAGAATCTCGTGATGTTCAAAGACGGGCAGGGCCGTTACGGCCTGATCGCGCGCGGCTGTCCGCATCGCGGCACCGACCTCGCCTTCGGCCGACTGGAAGCAGACGGCCTGCGCTGTTCGTTCCATGGCTGGAAGTTCGACGTGAACGGCAACTGCCTGGAAACCCCGGCGGAGCCGGACGGCAGCAACCTTTGCGCCAATATCCGGCAGAAATCCTATCCGGTGGTCGAGAAGAGCGGCATCCTGTTCGCCTATATGGGCCCCGGCGAGCCGCCGGCGTTCCCGGATTTCGACTGCTTCGTCGCACCCGATGAATACACCTTCGCGTTCAAGGGACTGATCGAGTGCAACTGGTTGCAGTCGCTCGAGGTCGGCATCGATCCGGCGCATACGTCATGGCTGCACCGCTTCTTCGAGGACGAGGACACGTCGAAGTCCTACGGCAAGATGTTCCGCGACTCGACGTCGGACGCCGACATGCCGATGACCAGAATCATGCGCGACTTCCCGCGTCCGCGCATCGAGGTCGAGCAGACCGATTACGGCCTGCGCCTGAACACCCTGCGTCAGATCAGCGACAAGTCGATGCATGTGCGGACCACCAATTTGGTGTTCCCGAATGCGTTCATGATCCCGATGAGCCAGGAAATGACGATCTCGCAATGGCACGTCCCGATCGATGAGACGACGCACTACTGGTACTGCATCTTTACCAGTTTCGGCGCGAAGGTGGACAAGGACGAGATGCGTCGCCAACGGCTGGAGCTCTACGAACTGCCGAATTACGTGCCGCGCAAGAACAAGTCCAATGACTATGGGTTCGATCCGCACGAGCAGGCGCACGAGACCTATACCGGCATGGGCGCCGACATCAACATTCACGATCAGTGGGCCTGCGAGTCCATGGGGGCGATTCAGGATCGCACCAAGGAGCATCTCGGCCAGTCCGACAAGGCGATCACTGCCTATCGGCGATTGCTGCGCGCGGCTATTGAGCAGGCGAGCAAGGGCGAGCGCACGCTGATGGTGCTCGACGAAAAGCAGGCGCCGGAAATCACCGGGCCGGTCTGCGTCGATGGTGTCGGCCCCGCGGCCGACTGGCAGGACTACGCCAAGACGGCGCATGAACGCCGCCGCGAGACCAAGAGCTGGGCGAACGGGCATTAAGCTCGGTTTCTAGTCCCTCCCTGAAAGGGGAGGGTCGGCATGCGG
>JAFAFP010000162.1 GCA_023423415.1 Pseudomonadota bacterium
AATTTGTACTGAAAGCCGGAGCAGCCGCCGCCTTCAACGCTGACACGCAGCATCGCGCCGGCAGGTTCCTTCTGCAGGATCGCGGCGATCTTCTTTACGGCGCGGTCCGAAACGGTGACGTTTCCAATGGTCATGGCTAATAGTTAGGTGCGCCGCCCGGTTCCGTCAATTCACGCGCGCCCAGCAAAAGTGGGTACCGGTTTTGCGTCCGGGCGCGCGCCAACGTAAACCGTCAAATATGGCGATTCAGTCTGCACCCCGCGCGCCCTATGCCTCCGACCCTGCCTTGAGTCGGGGACGGCTGATGCCCGAGACCGCGAGCCCGAGCCGGAACGATTTCCGGCGGGATTGCGACCGCATCATCCATTCCACCGCCTTCCGCCGCCTCAAGCACAAGACCCAGGTCTTCGTGTTTCACGAGGGCGACCATTACCGCACCCGGCTGACGCACACATTGGAAGTCCAGCAGATTGCTCGGTCGCTGGCCCGGGTGCTCGGTCTCGACGAAGACCTCGCCGAAGGCCTCGCGCTGGCGCACGACCTTGGCCATCCGCCGTTCGGTCATATCGGCGAGAACGCGCTGAACGAGGCGATGAAAGCCTGCGGTGGCTTCGATCACAATGCGCAGGCGTTGAAGATCGTGACATCCCTGGAGCGACGCTATGCCGACTTCGACGGCTTGAACCTCACCTGGGAAATGCTCGAAGGCTTGGTGAAACACAACGGCCCGCTGACCGACCGCGCGGGCAACGCCATTGATCGCTACCGCGAGAGCGGCGTGCCGCGGGCCATCAACGATTACCAGGCGCTGCAGGATCTGCAGCTCTGGAGCTTTGCCAGTGTCGAGGCGCAGGTGGCGGCGATTGCCGACGATATTGCCTATGACGCGCACGATATCGACGACGGTCTCCGGGCCGGGTTGTTCGAGATCCGCGACCTGGAAGATGTGCCGTTCGTCGGTGGCATCGTGCGCGAGGTCGAGCGCCGTTATCCGACGCTGGAGCCCGTGCGCGTTGCGCATGAACTGATGCGTCGCCTGATCACCTGGATGATTGAAGATGTCGCGGCCGAATCGCACCGGCGTATTCAGGCGCTTGGGCCGGCCAGTGCCGACGACGTGCGAATAGCCGCCGGCCCGGTGATCGCCTTTTCGGCGGCCATGGCGGAAGCGGAGAGGGGCATCAAGGCATTCCTGTTTCCGCACATGTATCGTCACGAGCGGGTCATGCATGTGATGAACGATGCCGCCAGTGTGGTTCGCGACCTGTTCGGCCATTACATGCAACACCCGGCTGACATGCCGGACGAATGGCACGAGAATCTGCCGCCCGGCGACGAGGAGGCGCTGACGCTTCGGGTCGGTGACTTCATCGCCGGGATGACCGACCGCTTTGCGCTCGCCGAACACGCCCGGTTCTTTGACTCGACCCCCGAATTGCGTTAGGCCGCGCGCCTGCCTGACATTGAAAACATTGCGTAAAGTGCAGCAAAGACAGCCGCTTATGGCGACCGAAAACCAATACGACAATCTGTTCGCCGAGATGCTTCGCCGCGTCACCGCGGCCAATGAAGCCCTCGTCGCATCCGGCGTTCTGCCGGCGGGTCTCAACCTGTCACGGATCACCGTCGAGCCGCCGAAGGATGCGAGCCACGGCGACATGGCCACCAATGCCGCGATGGTGCTGGCCAAGGATGCGGGCAAGAAGCCGCGCGATCTCGCCGAGGCCCTGGCGGAGAAGCTGCGCGCCGATCCGATGATCGAGAGCGTGGATATTGCCGGCCCCGGCTTCATCAACATGACGCTGAAGGTCTCGGCCTGGCTCGAAGCGTTGCGGGCGACGATTGTTGCGGGCGCCGACTATGGCCGCAGCCGGGTCGGGCAGGCGGCGAAGGTCAATGTCGAGTATGTGTCGGCCAATCCGACCGGCCCGATGCATGTCGGCCATTGCCGCGGTGCCGTGTTCGGCGATGCGCTGGCGAGCCTGCTCGACTTCGCCGGCTATGACGTCACGCGCGAATACTACATCAACGATGCCGGCGCGCAGGTGGATGTGCTCGCGCGCTCGGCGTTCCTGCGTTATCGCGAGGCGCTCGGCGACAGGATCGGCGAGATTCCGGAAGGGCTTTATCCCGGCGACTATCTGAAGCCGGTCGGTGCTGCGCTTGCCGATCAGTATGGGCGCGATCTTCTACAAAAGCCCGAAAATGAATGGCTACCGGTCGTGCGCAAGATCGCCATCGACATGATGATGGCGATGATCCGCGACGATCTCGAAGCGCTCAACGTGAAGCACGATGTGTTCTTTTCGGAACGCTCCTTGATCGACGGCAAGGATCGGGTCGGCGAGACCATCGACACATTGCGCAAGGACGGCGAGGTCTATGAAGGCCGCCTGCCGCCGCCGAAGGGCGCGCCGGTCGAAGACTATGAAGACCGCGAACAGACGCTGTTCCGCTCGACCGATTTCGGCGACGATGTCGATCGTCCGCTGAAGAAGTCGGACGGCAGCTACACCTATTTCGCGTCCGACATCGCCTATCACAAGTCGAAGTTCGATCGCGGCTTCCACGACATGATCGACGTGTGGGGCGCCGATCACGGCGGTTACATCAAGCGCATGCAGGCGGCGGTGAAAGCCGTCAGCAAGAATGAAGCCGCGCTCGATGTGAAGATCGTGCAGCTCGTGAAACTGTTGCGCGCCGGCGAGCCGGTGAAGATGTCGAAGCGCTCGGGCGACTTCGTGACCTTGCGCGAGGTGGTGGACGAGGTCGGTTCCGATGCTGTCCGCTTCATGATGCTCTACCGCAAGAACGACGCCGTCCTGGACTTCGACCTCGCCAAGGTCATCGAACAATCGCGCGATAACGCGGTGTTCTACGTGCAATACGGACACGCCCGCGGCTACTCGATCTTCCGCATGGCGCGCGAGGCGTTTCCGAACCTTCCCGAGGATGACGAATCC
This sequence comes from Pseudomonadota bacterium, assembly GCA_023423415.1. Classification (GTDB taxonomy): domain Bacteria; phylum Pseudomonadota; class Alphaproteobacteria; order Rhizobiales; family Xanthobacteraceae; genus Pseudorhodoplanes. Next base: position 2,964 of record JAFAFP010000162.1, read on the forward strand.
CGCATTGCACTATTGTCGACGGCGTCGCTGGACCGTCTGACCGATCCGGCCGAAAAGGCCATCATGCGCAAGGTCGCGCTCTATCCGCGGATGCTCGAAACCGCGGCACAGGCTCACGAACCGCACCGGATCGCCTTCTACCTTTACGATCTGGCCAGCGAATTCCATGCCCATTGGACGCAGGGAAAAGGTTCGCCTCATTTACGCTTCATTATCCAGAATGATGAACTACTAACCGTGGCTCGCTTGGCATTGGTCCAGGCGGTTGTCACTGTATTCGCCTCGGGCCTGGGACTTCTTGGAGTGGGGGCGCCTGAGGAGATGCGGTGATTGCGCGTTGAACGCGCCGGTTCGCGGGTTTGCCTCAAGGGGGCTGGCATGCCTTTGCGTGAGATGTACGGAAGCGGCCTAAAGCCGTGTGAACCGGCAAAGATCGAAGAAGGTCGCAGTCACAATGGCGGATGACAATCGCAACCGCAATTTTCGCGCGAGTGATCCACATGGTCGCGCACGGTCCCCGGCTGCGCCGCAGCAGGACGATCCACTCGCGGAACTCGCCCGTCTGATTGGTCAGCAGAACGAATCGACGCAGCTGCCACCGCTGCGAAAGAGCAGTGCACGTGCTCCTCAGCCTGAGCAACGCGCGATGACCAGCAAGCCCTTGTCGGACTTGTATGCGCAGCGGCAGGACAGCCCGAACCAAGACGTATCGCAGGCCCGCTACCCGGATGCCTACGGCAAGGCGCAGCCGACATACGATCAGAGTGCCTACGGCGACGCGCAATACGATCCGCGCTACGACGCCAATTCGCAGTACAGCGATCCCAATTACGGTCAGCACGCCCAGCCACAGGGCGACGCCCGTTACAGCGACACGCCGTATCAGGATCAATATCAGGACCCGCGTTACGACGATCCGCGCTATGCCGGTTACGACCCCAGCGCAGGTTATCCGGCCGAGCAGGGCTATGCCGATCCGAATGCCGCGTACTACGGCTATGGGCAGGAGCAGGGCCAGTACGCCGACCAGGCTGGTTACTCACAGTACGGTCAAGGTCAGCAGGGTTATTCCGACCAGTATTACAATCAGGCCGGATACGCTCAGGATGGTTATGGCCAGCAGGCCTATGGCCAGTCGCCGTATGGTCAGATGCCGCAGGCGGTCACCCGGCCGATCGGCGACAACCCCGGGTCCAAACGGCGGGGCGGTATCGTGACGGTGCTCGCGATTCTGGCTCTGGCCGTGGTCGGAACAGCAACGGCGTTCGGCTACCGCGCCATTTTCGGCAAGTCGTCGGGCCCAGCCGTTCCACCGGTCATCACGGCCGACGCCAATCCGTCCAAGATCGTGCCGGCGACCGATCCGAACGCCAAGCCGATCCAGGACCGCGTCGGTGCTCAGGCCGAGAAGATCGTGCCACGCGAGGAGCAGCCGATCGAAATGCGTGATCCTTTGCGTTCGGGCTCGCCGCGCGTTGTGTTCCCCAATCTGGCGGGACAAGGTCAACCGGCCGCCAACGTCGCTCCGGCAGGTGCGGGGAGTGTTCCGGCGGTCTCCGAACCGAAGCGTGTCCGCACCGTGACGATCAAACCCGATCAGGGGAACGAAGCGCCGGCACCGGCTCCCGCACCGCGTTCATCCCAGAATCGCGCGACGCCCACCACCGTTGACGACATCCTGAATGGCGCGCCGTCGCAAGCTGCGCCGTCATCGAACGCGCCGCTCGCCTTATCGCCGACCACGCATCCGCAAGGTCAGTCGCAGGTTCCGGCTCCGGCGCAACAGCGGCAAGCCGCGCGCACACCGGCGTCCGGCTCGCCGTTCCCGACGCCCCTTACGACCGGGACCAGCACCCCGAACGGCGCCTATGCCGTTCAGGTGACCTCGCAGCGGACCGAGTCCGATGCTCAAGCCTCCTACAGGGCGTTGCAGCAGCAGTTCCCGTCGGTGCTGGGAAGCCGCCAGCCGGTCATCCGCCGTGCTGACCTTGGGAACAAGGGCACCTATTATCGCGCCCAGATCCCGTTCAACACCCAGGGTGAGGCGAGCGAGTTCTGCGGCAGCCTGAAGGCCGCGGGTGGTCAGTGCGTCGTCCAGAGGAATTAACGCCCCGCAACTTGACCCTTGACTCCCCGAGAGGGTAAGCCGCGCCGATGATGGCGCGAGCATTCATCTGCGGACTATCGGGCCTGTCCATAACCTCGGACGAGGCGGCATTCCTGCGCGAGGCGGCTCCCTGGGGCCTGATCCTATTCAAGCGCAACATCGACAACCCTGCGCAAGTCAAAGCACTGACAACTGAATTTCGAAATATTGTCGGCTGGAATGCGCCGGTCCTGGTGGATCAGGAAGGTGGCCGGGTGCAGCGGCTTGGACCGCCCCACTGGCCGGCCTATCCCGCCGGTCATATCTATGCGGCAGCTTACGAGGCTGATTCTGCCGGCGGTCTGGACGCTGCTCGGCTCGGTGGCCGGTTGATTGGCGAGGATCTGCGGGCCGTTGGAATCGATGTCGACTGTATCCCGGTAGCCGATGTGCCTGTCTCGGGCGCCGACGCCGTCATCGGCGATCGGGCGTTGGGAACGACACCGGAGCAGGTGGCCGCATTGGCCGGCGCCATGGCCGAGGGCCTGATGGGTGCGGGGGTGCTCCCCGTATTGAAGCATTTGCCCGGTCATGGTCGTGCCACAGCGGACAGTCATTTGAAGCTGCCGGTCGTCGAGACGGATCGGGCGAAGCTGGAAGCGACCGATTTCGCCGCGTTCCAGCCGCTGTCAAGCCTGCCGCTGGGCATGACTGCACATGTTGTGTTTAGCGCGATCGACGACGCCGCGCCGGCCACCACATCGGCGATAATGATCCGCGAGGTGATTCGCGGGAGAATCGGATTTTCGGGTTTGTTGATGAGCGATGATGTGTCCATGGGAGCCCTGACCGGGACGATTGCCGAGCGCAGCCAGGCTGCGATCGCGGCCGGTTGTGATCTCGTGCTTCATTGCAACGGCAACCTGTCCGAGATGCAGGACGTCGCTGGAGCGGTTCCTCAACTGGCCGGTGAGGCGCTGGCACGGGCGGATCGTGCGCTGGCGTTGCGGCGTGCGCAGGACGGCTTCGACGTTGCGTCCGCGCGCGCGCAATTTGCGAACCTTTTGAATGTGCCGAGCGCCGGAGTTGTAGCCTGATGACGGCCGAGATCATTCCCTTCAATGCGGAGACGACCGAGCGCGCAAGCGATGAGCCCGCGCTGGTGGTCGACGTGGAAGGATTCGAAGGGCCGCTCGATCTTCTGTTGACGCTCTCGCGCCAGCAGAAGGTGGACCTCTCGAAGATCTCCATTCTCGCGCTGGCCGATCAGTATCTCGCCTATATCGAGGCTGCGCGGTCTCTGCGGCTCGAACTCGCGGCTGACTATCTCGTGATGGCGGCGTGGCTCGCCTATCTGAAATCGCGCCTGCTGATTCCGGATCAGAGCGAGCCGGAAGGACAGAGCGCCGAGGACATGGCGAGTGCGCTCGCCTTCCGCCTGAAGCGATTGGAAGCGTTCCGCGAAGTTGCGCAGAAGCTCATGGAGATGCCGCAACTCGATCGCGATATCTTCAGCCGCGGCAATCCGGAACCGATCAACGACATCAAGCATCCACAATGGACGGCGACGCTCTACGATCTTCTCGCGGCCTATTCGGTGCAGCGCCAGAAGAGCGCGATGAGTCACGTGCAGTTCAAGCAGCGCAAGGTGTGGTCGCTGACCGAAGCGCGTCAGCAGATCGAGCGGCTGATCGGCGCCACCGATGATTGGAACCGGCTCGATCAATATCTGATCCAGTATTTGGTCGAGCCATCGATGATCACGACGGTGATGGCGTCGAGCTTTGCGTCCACGCTCGAGCTTGTGCGGGAAGGCAAGATCGAATTGCAGCAGCATGCGGCCTTTGCACCGCTCTATTTGCGAAAGCGCAACGGTCCGCCGATGCCGCATTCCGCACCGCCAGCGACGCAATAGGTCCTGTCGAGCGTGACCTGGGTAGCGGATGACGCGAGGCGTCGCAGTGAAAGAGTTTATCACGACACGATTTCCGGTCGTCGGACCGAGGCTGCGTCGTGACCTTTGAGGAGGCTGATAGGATGCCAGGCTTGGCCCGCAAGCGCGTAGAGGACGAGCACGAAATCGTTGATGCGCAGCCGGTGACGGAGGCGCATCCGGCGCAGGACGTACAGCCCGATTCAGAAGCCGAGCAGACTTCCGACATGGAGGCTGCCGCCGAGGAGCACCCGGAACTGACGGAAGAGCCGGAGGTTGTTTCGGAAGAACGGGAGGCTGAAGAGGAAGAGCTGGAATCCGGGGAGTCGGCGTCTGACGAAGTCGATCCGGACGACGAGGATGATGACGAAGAAGACGAGGACGACGACGCCGAAGAAGACGACGCCGAAGAAGATGATGAGGACGACCTAGAAGAGGCCTCGCAATCTTCGGAACAGTCCGAGCCGCAAATGTTGCAGGCGGCTGACGAGCAGCGGCCATCGGACGACGATGCCGAAGTTGAAGCCGAGACCGATGCGGTTTCCGATGTGCATCAGCTGCCGCAGGGACGTCCCGACGAACTGCGCATTCTTGAAGCGCTCCTGTTTGCCTCCAAGGAGCCGATTGACGAGAAGACGCTGACACAGCGCCTGCCAGCCGGTGTTGAACTGCAGCCGGTGCTCGCTTTGCTGAAGGAAGAGTATGCGCATCGCGGTGTTAATCTCGTGCGCGTCAACGGCAAATGGACTTTCCGCACGGCGAGCGATCTGGCGTGGCTGATGACGCGAGAGGCCGTTCAGCCGCGCAAGCTGTCACGCGCGGCGGTCGAAACGCTTGCCGTCATCGCCTATCATCAGCCAGTGACGCGTGCCGAGATCGAGGACATCCGCGGCGTCAGCATTTCCAAGGGCACGCTCGACGTGCTGCTGGAGACCGGCTGGATCAAGCCACGCGGCCGCCGCAAGGCGCCCGGTCGGCCACTGACCTATGGAACGACCGAAGCTTTCATCTCACACTTCGGGCTTGAGCAACTGACGGATCTGCCGGGACTCGATGAACTGAAGGGCTCGGGTATGCTGGAAGGCCATCTGCCGCCGAACTTCTCGGTGCCGGTGCCGTCCGACGATCCGGCGTTGCGTGAGGACGAAGACCCGCTCGAGCCCGGCGACCTTGATTTCGGTCTCGCGCCGCGCGTGGAGACGACTGAGGAATAATCGATGACTGCGCGTGCCGCATCGGGCGCCGCGACCGCGCGGATCGCGGCCGGACGAACTCCGGCGACGATCGCCGCAAAGCTCTCCTACGATCACATTACCCATCGCTACGGCAACGTGATTGCCGTGCGCGATTTCTCACTGGTGATCGAGCCGGGAGAGATCGTCTGTCTGCTCGGTCGGTCCGGCTGCGGTAAGACCACGCTGCTGCGTCTCGCCGCTGGCGTGGAAGAGCCAAGCGAAGGGCGCGTCCTGATTAACGATCAGGACGTCTCGGGCGGCGCGAATTTCCTGCCGCCGGAAAAGCGCGGCGTTGGCCTGATGTTCCAGGACTTCGCGCTGTTCCCGCACTTGACCAATCTCGCCAATGTCATGTTCGGTCTGAAATCGCTGCCGAAGGTGGAGGCAGAAAAGGAAGCGCGCCGGGCCCTCGCGCGGGTCGGGCTCGAAAAATACGCCGACGCTTATCCGCATATGTTGTCGGGTGGCGAGCAGCAGCGTGTGGCTCTGGCGCGCGCGGTGGCGCCGCGACCGAGCGTGCTGCTGATGGACGAGCCATTTTCCGGACTCGACCGCAGGCTGCGCGACGAGGTGCGTGACGATACGCTCAATGTGCTGCGCGACAGCCGTGTTACCTCCGTTGTCGTCACCCATGATCCGGAAGAAGCCTTGCGGATGGGAGACCGGATCGCCTTGATGAGCGGCGGCCGGCTCGTGCAGGTCGATACGCCGCAGGGAATCTACACCCGGCCGAAGGATTTGTTCGTTGCTCGCTTTTTCTGCGATCTGAACGAAGTTCCCGGAACCGTTCGCGACGGATATGTGGACACGCCGGTCGGCCGTTTTGCCGCACCGGGACTGCCGGAAGGCAGTGCTGCGATCGCCGCAATCCGCCCCCAGGCCTTGCGCATCCGGAGTGGCGGTAGTGGCGTTCGCGGATTCATCCAGCGGCGCCAGTTTCTCGGTCATGTCGATGCTATCGATGTTGTGGTGGAGGGGCTTGACGCTCCGTTGTCCGGACGAATTCTGCGCGATGCCATCCCGCAGATTAACGATGATCTCAGGGTCGAATTCGATCCCGCCGAAGTCCTTGTTTTTGCCGCCACCGGGGCCTAGTTTCTCACCAGTGTACCGAAGGTACGGCGCAGCCCGCGTCACCGCGGCCGGGCGCGCCCTCTAAAGGATCGGCGTTATGGGTTCACTCAGCATTTGGCACTGGATCGTCGTCGTGATCGTGGTGCTGCTCCTGTTCGGACGTGGCAAGATTTCCGAGCTGATGGGCGACATGGCGCAGGGTATCAAGGCCTTCAAAAAAGGCATGGCCGAGGACGATACGAAAGCCGAGTCCAAGCCCGAGGCGATGAAGACCATCGATGCCGGCGGCGCGAAGCGGGCTGAGACGGAAAAGAAGTTCGAAGGCTCGGTCTGACGGGGATTGCACCGCTGACGCTCGCGGTGATGGAGGGGCGCCGACCTTGAAGGTGGGGCGCCCCTTGGAGTTTAAGGGTCCATGTTCGATATCGGCTGGAGCGAGCTAGTCATCATCGGCGTCGTCGCGTTGATCGCCATCGGGCCAAAGGAACTGCCCGGCGTTCTGCGCGCCCTTGGCCATTGGATGGGCAAGATTCGCCGCATGGCGGGTGAGTTTCAGGATCAGTTCCGCGAAGCCATGCGCGAAGCGGAAGTTGCTGACCTGAAGCGGCAGTTCGATGAAGCCAGCGCCAAGGCGACGGCCGGCTTTAGCAATCCGCTTGAGACGGCTCAGAAAGAGGTTGAGAAGGCGTTCGGAACCGAACCGTCTTCAACGGATGCTGCCTCGTCTGTCAGCACCGCCGATCCCGGCGCGATCGAGCCGCCTGCCAGTATGCCGGTGACGGAAACGCCGTCCTCCGCGGCGAATGAGCCGGTCGGGGCTGGCGCACCGATGGACATCAAGCCGATGGAAGCGGCGGCCGACGACAGCAAGCCGGCGGGAGGCGGAGCCGCATGAGCAACCGCACCTCGGAAGACGAAGACGAAATCGAACAGAGCAAGGCGCCGCTGCTCGATCACCTGATCGAACTGCGCTCGCGCCTGATCAAGGCGCTGATCGCGTTCGCCGTGTGCTTCGCCCTCTGCTTCGCCTTCGCCAAGCAGATCTACAACATTCTTGTCTGGCCGTTCGTCTGGGTGGCGGGCGTCGAGAATTCCAAATTTATCTACACGGCGCTGCTGGAATACTTCCTGACGCAGCTCAAGCTCGCCATGTTCGGCGCTGCATTCCTGGCGTTCCCGGTTATCGCGGCGCAGATCTACATGTTCGTTGCGCCCGGGCTCTATCGCAACGAGCGCAAGGCTTTCGTTCCCTACCTGATCGCGACTCCGATCTTCTTCGCGCTGGGTTCGCTGGTCGTTTACTTCATCGTGATGCCGCTGCTGGTGCGGTTCTCGCTCGGCATGCAACAGACCGGCGTCGAAGGGCAGGCCGACATCGCGCTTTTGCCCAAGGTCGGCGAATATCTCTCGCTGATGATGGCGCTGGTTTTTGCCTTCGGCGCGGCCTTCCAGTTGCCGGTTATTCTGACGCTGCTGGCGCGCATCGGCATCGTCACCTCCGAACAGCTTCGCCAGAAGCGCCGCTACTTTATCGTCGGCGCCTTCGTCCTTGCCGCGGTGCTGACGCCGCCGGACGTGATCAGCCAGCTTTCGCTCGCGATCCCGCTGATGCTGCTCTACGAGGGCGCCATCTGGTCGGCCAGGTTTGTTGAGCCGAAGAACCCGCCGGTGACCGCACCAGCAACGGATGTGGCCGAGTAGGGCGACCGTCTGCCTGGCCACCGCACCGCTGGCGTGGCGGATGTCGCAAATTGGTGTTAGGCGCTCTCTTTCCGCTGTCATGGCCGGGCGAAAGGCGCGGAGAGCCGTGTTTGCGCCTCTTGACCCGGCCATCCACGTCTTGTTTTCCCCTTGCGACGTAAGACGGGGATGCCCGGCCCAAGGCCGGGGAGTGACGAATCAAGGTATCGATCTGCCATGCACGACATCAAATGGATCCGCGACAACCCCGAAGCCTTCGATCGCGCGCTGAAGCGCCGCGGGCTTGCCGGCGAGTCGCAGCGGCTGATCGACCTCGACGAGAAGCGCCGTGCCGCCATCACCGCGGCCGAACAGGCGCTGGCTCGCCGCAACGCCGCGTCCAAGGAGATCGGCGAGGCCAAGAAGACCAAGGATGAGGCACGCGCCAATGCGCTGATGGCCGAGGTCAACGATCTCAAGGCCAAGCTGCCGGAGCTTGAACAGGCGTCGAAAGACGCTGACGTGTTGCTTCAGGAGGTTCTCGCCACCATCCCCAATCTGCCGCTCGACGAGGTGCCGGACGGCGCCGACGAGCATGGCAATGTCGAGCATCATAAATTCGGGGCCAAGCGCGATTACGAGTTCACGCCGAAGCAGCATTTCGAACTCGGCGAAGCGCTCGGCATGATGGACTTCGAACTGGCGGCCAAACTCTCCGGTGCCCGGTTCGTGGTGCTGAAGGGCGGTCTGGCGCGGCTCGAGCGTGCGCTCGGCCAGTTCATGCTCGACCTGCACACGCAGGAGCATGGCTATACCGAAGTCAATCCGCCGATCCTCGTTCGTGACGACGCGATGTTCGGCACGGCGCAATTGCCGAAGTTCCGGGAAGACCAGTTTCGTGCCGGTGAGGATTACTGGCTGATCCCCACCGCCGAAGTGCCGCTGACCAATCTCGCCCGCGAGGCTATCACTGACGAAGCGCAATTGCCGATGCGGTTCACCGCCTGCACGCCGTGCTTCCGCGCGGAAGCGGGGGCCGCCGGCAAGGACACGCGCGGCATGATCCGCCAGCATCAGTTCACCAAGGTCGAACTGGTGACGATCACCACGCCCGAGCAGTCGCTGGACGAGCATGAGCGCATGCTGTCGTCGGCCGAGGAAGTGTTGCGCCGGCTCGGCCTGCATTATCGCGTGGTCACGCTCTGCACCGGCGACATGGGCTTCGCCTCGCAGAAGACCTACGACATCGAGGTCTGGCTGCCGGGCCAGAACATGTATCGCGAGATTTCGTCCTGCTCGGTCTGCGGCGATTTCCAGGCGCGGCGCATGAATGCGCGCTATCGGCCGAAGGGCGGTAATCCGCGCTTCGTGCATACGCTGAACGGCTCGGGCGTTGCGGTCGGCCGTGCCCTGATCGCGGTGATGGAGACCTATCAGCAGGCCGACGGATCGATCGCGGTTCCCGAGGTGCTGCAGCCCTATATGGGCGGGCTCAAGACAATTCAGAAGGCAGATTAAGTGCGCATTCTCGTAACGAACGACGACGGCATTCACGCCGATGGCCTGAAGGTTTGCGAAGACATCGCACGCACTCTGTCGGATGACGTGTGGGTGGTGGCGCCGGAGACCGACAATTCCGGCGTCTCGCACTCGCTGTCGCTCAACGATCCGTTGCGTCTGCGCACGATCGACGAGCGGCATTTCGCCGTGAAAGGCACGCCGACCGACTGTGTCATCATGGCGGTGCGCCACATCATCGCCGATCACAAGCCGGACCTCGTTTTGTCCGGCGTCAATCGCGGACAGAACGCCGCCGAGGATGTGAGTTACTCCGGCACGGTCGCTGGCGCGAAGGAGGGGACCATCCTGAATATTCCCTCCATCGCGCTGTCGCAGGCTTACGGGCCCGGCAACCGCGACAACCCGCCGTGGGAAACCGGCCGCAAATTGGGGCCTGATCTCGTGCGCAGGATCCTGGCGGCCGGCATCCCGAAGGGATCGCTGGTCAACATCAATTTCCCTGACTGTCACGTCGATGCCGTGCAGGGGGTGTCGGTGACGGCCCAAGGCAGACGCGATCAGGAATTGCTGCGGATCGAGCCGCGCTTCGATGGGCGCAGCAACCCGTATTTCTGGATCGCCTTTTCGCGCAAGGGCAAACCGACGCCGGTGGACGGCACGGACCTGTCGGCACTTGCATCCAATCGCGTTTCGGTGACACCGTTGCGTTTGGATCAGACCGATCAGGCCTACATGACGACGCTCGCCGAGGCCTTCGACTGATCGCTTGGCGCTTGAGCGCGCGATAGATGGTCCGTTTGTCCCCGCCCGCAGCGGGAGTAAACGGAGCCGGGATACGGACTGATGGGGCCGAACAAGAATCTTGACCGGATGGAATTCATGCTGACGCTCCGGCGGCGCGGCATCACCGATCCGGCCACCTTACGCGCGATGGAACAAGTGCCGCGCGAGATGTTTCTGCCGGATCCTCTCAAGCCGCAGGCCTATGAAGACCACGCGCTTCCGATCGACTGCGGACAAACGATCAGTCAGCCCTATGTCGTGGCCTACATGACCGAGTTGCTGGAGCTGCGGACGCACCATCGCGTGCTCGAAGTCGGCACCGGCTCAGGTTACCAGGCCGCAGTGATCTCGCGGATCGCTGCGTCGGTGGTGTCGATCGAACGCTATCGCACGCTTGCCGAGCGTGCACGCAAGATCTTCGACATGATCGGCTACACGAATATCGAGGTCATCACCGGCGACGGTCTTGAAGGCGTGCCGCACCGCGCGCCGTTCGATCGCATCATCGTGACGGCGGCGGCTGAGAGCATTCCTGAAGCGCTGATTGAACAGCTCGCGGATGACGGCATCCTGGTGCTGCCACTCGGTCCGCATGACGGTCCGCAGGAGATCGTTCGGCTGCGCAAGACGGAGCAGGGCATCCGCAGCGAGAACCTGATTGGTGTGCGCTTCGTGCCGTTGCTGCCGGGGCAGGCCAAAGAGCTCTGAAAAAGAAACTGTAAACCTCAATTCTCTCAGGCGTTATGACGCAGCTATTAAGGTTTACAGCTCGCCCACGGTTAAGGCGCTATTTACTCCACGGGTGTTAACTCACTTTTGGTTTTGTGGCGTGTGTGAGTGAGTTGTAACCCGATGCGTTCTGCTGAGCCCCTTCGCTCGCCTTCCATGTCTCGCGTTGTTGTTTGCGCTGCGCTCGCGCTGGCGACCGCTGGCTGCAGCGCCGATTCGAATCGCTTCGAACAGCAACCGTTCTCGAATCCGTTCTCATCCTCTTCGCGGGTGCAGGACAGCACTGGCTCTGTGCCGCAATACCAGCGGCCTGCACCGAACTATGTCGAGAGCCGGCCGCTCGGTCAGCCGCAGTATCAGGCGCAGCCGAACTACCAGCAGCAACCCAGCTATCAGCAGCCGGCTTATCAATCGGCTCCCCAGTACCAGCAGCCGTCACCGCCACGGATGTCGCAGGCGCCGGCGCAGCCGAACTATCAGCGCCAGGAGACGACCGGCTCGGTGCCGCGTCCAGTCGTGGCGCAGCCGAAGTCGATGAAGAACTGGGACTGGAACGGCGGTACACCGGTCACCGTCCGTCAGGGCGAGACGATCCAGACCATCGCTCGTCGCCACAACGTGCCTTCGCTCGCGATCGCCGAAGCCAACGGCATGTCCACTGGCACGCCGATCTATCCGGGGCAGCGTCTCGTCATCCCGAAATATAATGACGGTGGCTCGCAGACTGCAGCGGCCGCGCCGCAGCCGGCGGCTGCGCCACTCGTAACGGGCAGCGTGCGCACCCCGTCCGCGGCGGTTGCTCAGGCTGGCGCTCATATCGTTGGCCCGGGCGAAACGATGTACAGCATCGCGCGCCGTTACAAGGTGAGCCCGGTCGCCATCGCCAAGGCGAACAATCTGCCGCCGCATCACATGGTGAAGATGGGCGAACGTCTGACGATCCCGGGCGCAGCAGGATCGCGTATCGCGTCCGCTCAACCCGCGCCCGTCGCTGCGCCTGTTGCAACGGCAACGGCTCCTCGCTCGCAACCACTCGCTGCGGCTCCCCAGCGAGTTGCGTCGATACCGCAGCCGCGCGCGGCTGACACGCAGCCGGTGACGAATTCGGCACGTGTCATCACACCGGCAAAGGACAATCCGGTCGAGGATACCAAGTCCGAAGCCGCCGAGACCGGCTCGACCTCAGCGTCGGCCGGCTTCCGCTGGCCGGCACGCGGCCGTGTCATCGCAGGCTTTGGTCCCAAGCCGACCGGACAGCAGAATGACGGCATCAATCTCGCGGTGCCGGAAGGAACGCCGATCAAGGCATCCGACGACGGCGTGGTCGCCTATGCCGGCAACGAGCTGAAGGGCTACGGCAATCTGGTGCTGGTGCGGCACGCCAACGGCTATGTCACTGCATACGCACATGCCAGCGAACTGAATGTGAAGCGCGGTGAAACCGTGAGGCGCGGGCAGGTGATCGGCAAGTCGGGACAGACCGGCAACGTGACGTCGCCGCAACTGCATTTCGAGATCCGCAAGGGTGCAACGCCGGTCGATCCGATGCCGCATTTGGCTTCGAACTGACGCGATCAGCTTGTTCGAATGAACGCGTGGTGCCCGGGCTTGTCCCGGGCATCATCGTTTTCAACCTGTTTTACGGCCTTTGCGATCGTTCACGCGCCGCCACGCGTTGACCGGTGCCCGGACATGGCTTAGTGAACGGGTATGAAACGCACCACGATGATCGTCACGCTTTGGTGGCTGGCCTGCTGACAGGGCGGCCGGACGTTTCATTGCATCTGGGGCCGCCGCAAGGGCGGCCTTTTATTTTGATGATCCCCCATGCGGTGTCCCCCTTATCTCACGAGGACACCTATGACCTGCCACACAACCAGACCCGTTATTCTGACAGGCGACCGCACCACCGGACCGCTGCACATTGGCCACTATGTCGGATCGCTGCGCAATCGCCTGCGGTTTCAGGACACCCACGAGCAGTTCTTGCTTCTGGCCGATGCACAGGCTCTGACTGACAATATTCATGATCCCGACAAGGTGCGGCGCAGTGTGATCGAGGTGGCGCTGGACTATCTCGCCGTCGGGATTGACCCAGCGAAGACCACCATCTGTCTGCAATCGCATCTGCCCGCGCTGGCCGAACTGTCGATGCTCTACCTGAACTTCGTGACGGTCGTCCGGCTGGAGCGCAACCCCACGATCAAGGATGAGATCCGCGACCGCGGCTATCGGCGCGACATTCCGGCCGGCTTTCTTTGTTATCCCGCAGCGCAAGCGGCGGATATCACAGCGTTCAGAGCGACTGTTGTGCCGGTTGGCGAGGATCAGGCCCCGCTGATTGAACAAACCAACGAGATCGTGCGGCGCGTCAACGCCACGGCCGGGCGAGTTGTCTTGCCGGAAGCGCAGGCTGTCATTCCGCAGTCGGGACGGCTGCCCGGTGTGGACGGCAAAGCGAAAATGTCGAAATCCGGCGGCAATGCCATTGCGCTGTCAGCATCGTCGGACGAGATCGCCGCAGCGGTGCAAGCGATGTTCACCGACCCGACGCATCTGCGGGTCGAAGATCCGGGGCAAGTGGAGGGCAATGTCGTCTTCGCCTACCTGGACGCATTCGACGAGGATCGCACCACGCTGGACGAACTGAAGGCGCAGTACCGGCGGGGAGGGCTAGGCGACAGCACGATCAAGCGCCGTCTCGACGACATCTTGCAGGCGTTGATCGGGCCGATCCGGGACCGGAGAGCGCAACTGGCGAAAGATCAAGCCTATGTGCGCGACCTGATCCGCAGCGGTACGGACAAGGCGCGAAGCCGCACCGAGGCAACGAAGCGGGACGTTGTCGAAGGCCTCGGGCTGTTCACGTTGTAACCTGACATGAAGTCGGGCCGCCGTTCTCCAATCGGTCACGCAGGGCGGGCATTGTCCGGTGCGAGAGCGTTTTCGAGCGAAGTGGATACCGGTTCGCGTGAAGAAAACGCGTCAAAATATGAAACTGGAGACCCGGCTTTGATTCCATCAAAGCCGGAAAGGCTCTAGTTCAGCCGGATTCCCTGCCGCCCTGCCAGGTCCTGAATGAACTGCCACGCCACGCGTCCGGAGCGCGAGCCGCGGGTGGTTGACCATTCCAGCGCATCGCGCCGCAAGTCTTCCGCATCGACCGGAATCTTGAAGTGCTTCACGTAGCCGTCGATCATCGCCAGGAATTCGTCCTGGCTGCATTTGTGGAAGCCGAGCCAAAGCCCGAAGCGGTCTGACAGCGAAACTTTTTCTTCCACAGCTTCGCCGGGATTGATCGCGGTCGAACGCTCGTTGTCGATCATGTCGCGCGCCATGAGGTGGCGGCGGTTCGACGTGGCATAGAGGATCACATTGTCCGGCCGGCCTTCGATGCCGCCTTCGAGCACCGCTTTGAGCGACTTGTATGATGTGTCGTCGCCGTCGAACGACAGATCGTCGCAGAACACGATGAAGCGATAGGGCGCGGGACGGAGCAGGGCCATCAGGTTGGGCAGGCTCTCGATATCCTCGCGATGGATCTCGATCAGCTTCAGGTTGCCCGGCTTGCCGGAATTCGCATTCACCTCGGCATGCGCCGCCTTGACCAGGGACGATTTGCCCATGCCGCGGGCGCCCCAGAGCAGCGCATTGTTGGCCGGCAGTCCACGGGCAAATCGCTCGGTGTTCTCGATCAGGGTGTCACGGACCCGGTCGATGCCCTTCAGCAGCATCATCTCGACCCGGCTGACGCGCGGAACCGGGGTGAGGGTTCCGTCGGCCTGCCAGACGAAGGCGTCGGCGGCCTTGAAATCCACGCGGGAGGCGGATTTGGGCGACAGCCGCTCCAGCGCCTCGGCGATGCGATCCAGCGTATCAGACTGCAGGGGGGCCTGGCGGCTGGCTTTACCATTGGTTTGACGGGCAGGGCGCTTCACCGGGCGCTTGGTGGTTTTTTTGGGTTTGCGCATGCTGCGGCGCGTCCTCTTGATTGAGCCGGTGCACCCCATAGCGCATGATCTCGGCGAAGGGGAACCCTTAGCCGAGAGAGCATGCGCCATGTTCATATGTAGCGTGCGACCCGCAGATCAGTGTTCGCAATCTGCGCAGGCTTGATTGCGCCGAAAAACCGGTTTCCACTTTTTCGGATCGCACGCTGCTAGGCGGAAAATGACCCGCAAGACCAATGATTTGCGGCCCGCTTGCGGCATCTTGGCCGCGCCCGCGCGCGACATTGCAATTGGGACGGCTGCCGTTATAGTCCGCGCCGATTTCGGGCGCGGTGTTCGCGCCGGACCCCTCAAAGAGGCCGTTCGATGCTTATTACGCCCGCCTATGCGCAGGCCGCCGGTGGCGACACTTCCATGCTGGTTTCGCTGCTTCCGTTCGTCTTGATCTTCGTCATCATGTATTTCCTGATCCTGCGGCCGCAGCAGAAGCGGGTGAAGCAGCACCAGGAGATGGTAAAGAACGTCCGCCGCGGCGATACCGTGGTCACCTCGGGTGGCCTGATCGGCAAGGTCACCAAGGTGATTGATGACGACCAGCTTGAGATCGAACTGGCCGACGGCGTGAAGGTGCGTCAGGTGCGCCAGATGGTGAGCGACGTCCGCGCCAAGGGTGAGCCGGTCAAGAACGAACCGGCCAAGACCGAAGGCTAATCACAGCGGGGCGCGCGGAGCTGATTTGTGGACAGTACGATATTAATTTATCGAACTGTCGAAGCTCCGGACTATTCGCGATAACGGGTCGAACCCATGCTTTATATTTCCCGCTGGAAGATGCTGGCGATCCTCGCGACGACGCTGCTCGTCTGCGCATTCGCGATTCCGAATTTCCTGCCGAAGGACGTGGTCGCCAAATGGCCCAATTGGGCGCAGCGCCATATCGTCCTCGGGCTCGACCTGCAGGGCGGGTCGCACATCCTGCTTGAGGTGGATTCGAACGCGGTCCGCAAGGAGAAGGTGGAAGCGCTGCGTGACGATGCGCGGCGCGTGATCCGCGAAAACAAGCTGTCGCCGGCGAGTGTGACCGTCCGTGGCAACACCGTGGAAGTCCGCATCCGCGAGGGCGCCGATGCCAAGCTCGCCTATCAGAAGCTGTCGGAATTGTCGCAACCGCTCGGCGGCCTGTTGCAGGCGACCGGACAGCGCAGCGTCGACGTGGTTGATGCCGGCAACGGCGTGTTCCGGCTGACGGTGACCGAGCCGGCGCTGGTGGAACGGATTCGCCAGTCGGTTGACCAGTCGATCCAGATCATCGAGCGTCGCGTCAACGAACTCGGCACGGTGGAGCCTTCGATCCAGCGGCAGGGCGTTGACCGCGTGCTGGTGCAGGTGCCGGGTCTGCAAGACCCGCAGCGCCTGAAGGAACTGCTCGGCAAGACCGCCAAGCTGACCTTCCGCATGGTCGACATGACGACCAGCCCGGACCAGGCGCAGCAGGGCCGGGTGCCGCCAGATTCGGAGCTGCTGCAGGGCAGTTCCTCCGAGGGCCGGCAGCCCTATGTGATCGAGAAGCAGGTCGTCGTGTCCGGCGAAGATCTGGTCGATGCCCAGCCGGGATTCGATCAGCGCACCAGCGAGCCGATCGTCTCGTTCCGCTTCAATACCAATGGCGCGCGCCGCTTCGCGCAGGCGACGCAGGAGAATGTAGGTCGTCCGTTCGCGATCGTGCTCGACAACGAGGTGATCTCGGCGCCGGTGATCCGCGAACCGATCATCGGCGGCTCCGGCCAGATTTCCGGCAACTTCACGGTTCAGTCGGCCAACGATCTTGCGATCCTGCTGCGCGCCGGCGCCTTGCCGGCGCCGCTGACCATCATCGAGGAACGCACCGTCGGTCCCGGCCTTGGTCAGGACTCGATCGAGAACGGCATGCGCGCCGCCTGGATCGGCTCGCTGGCCGTCGTCATCTTCATGTTCGCGACCTATGGCCTGTTCGGATTGTTCGCCAATATCGCGGTCGCCATCAACGTTGCGATGATCTTCGGCATCCTCTCGCTTCTGAATGCGACGCTGACGCTGCCGGGCATCTGCGGCATCGTGCTGACGGTCGGTATCGCGGTGGACTCGAACGTGCTGATCTATGAGCGCATCCGCGAAGAGGTGCGGGCTGGACGCACGGCGCTGAACGCCATCGATGCCGGGTTCACGCGGGCGCTGGCCACGATCCTCGACTCCAACATCACCACCTTCATCGCCGCCGCTGTGCTGTTCTATATCGGCACCGGCCCGGTGCGCGGCTTTGCCGTGACGCTTGGCATCGGCATTATCACGACGGTCTTCACCGCCTTCACCCTGACGCGCCTGATGGTGGCGTTGTGGGTGCGCTGGTGGCGGCCGCGAACCGTCCCGATCTGACGAGAAAAGCCCGTGCGCATTCCGCTTCTTCGCATCGTCCCGGACGACACCAAGTTCGACTTCATGCGCTTCCGGCGCATCAGCTTCCCGATATCGGCGGTGCTGTCGATCGCGGCGATGGTGCTGTTCTTCTTCAACGGCCTCAATCTCGGCGTCGATTTCGTCGGCGGTACGTTGATGGAGGTGCAGTCCAAGTCGGGACCAGCCGATCTTGCCCGCATGCGTTCCACCGTGAGCGCGCTCAATCTGGGTGAGGCGCAGCTCCAGCAATTCGGCGCGCCGACCGACGTGCTGATCCGCATCCCGCAACAGCCGGGTGGCGAACTCGCCCAGCAGGAGGCGGCACAGAAGGTCCGCGCCGCGCTCGGCGATTCCATCGAGGTGCGGCGGACGGAAGTCGTCGGGCCGCGCGTCTCCACCGAACTGCTCGCCTACGGCATCATCGGCCTGTTGGTCGCGGTCTGTGCGATTTTCGTCTATCTCTGGTTCCGCTTCGAATGGCAATTCGCGCTTGGCGCCATGATCGCCAACGTGCACGACCTGGTGCTGACGATCGGCTTCCTGTCGCTGACGCAGATCGAGTTCGATCTGAATGGCATCGCTGCTCTGATCACGATCCTTGGTTATTCGCTGAACGACACCGTCGTCATCTACGACCGTATCCGCGAGATGCTGCGCCGCTACAAGAAGATGCCCATCGCCGATCTTCTGAACATCTCGGTCAACTCGACGCTGTCGCGTTCGGTCATCACCCACGTCACCGTGACGCTGGCGCTGCTCGCCCTGTATTTCTTCGGCGGCCATGCGATCCACGCTTTCACCGCCACGATGCTGTTCGGCGTGGTGCTGGTCGGCACCTATACGTCGATCTTCATCGCTGCTCCGATCCTGATCTATTTCGGCGTCGGGCTTGGCCGTCAGGAAGCCGACGAGCCGGCGCCAAGCAAGTTCGAGCCGGAGGCTGCGCCCGCGGCCAAAGCGGCCGGGGGCAAGGCGGCGGCCGCCAAGCGGTAAGCATTGGCCTCCGGTCCTACGACACCGCATTTCCCGCGCCCTGCGCCGATCGACTCCTACGGCAAGGGCGGGTTTCGCTTCGCCGGCATGTCGCATCGCGGTTCGCTGCTGTGCCTGCCGAGCGGTATCTGGGCGTGGCCGGTCACCGATCCGGGCCAAATCTCTGCAGAGACGCTCTCGCCAATCATCGCCGAGGCGGACGCGATCGGATTGCTGCTGATCGGAACCGGACGCACGCGCTGGATGCTGCCGGTGGAATTGATGCAGCTTTTCGCGGCTCACAGGATTTCCGCCGAGACCAGTCAGACCGGACAGGCCGCGAATACCTACAATATCCTGCTGGATGAAGGCCGCCGCGTCGCCGCCGCCTTGATTGCGGTGGATTGAGATCACCCAATCCGTATTGTGCGCGCATGTCTGACGCCGCCAAGCATTGCGAACAACTGGTCAGGGAAGCCGACAAGGATCGGTTTCTCGCGACGCTGTTCGCACCGGCCGCGGCGCGGCCGGATCTGTTTGCGCTGTATGCTTTCGATCTTGAGACCGCGGCGGTCGCGCATCGCGTGCACGAACCGATGGCGGGAGAAATACGGCTGCAATGGTGGCATGACGCCATCACGGGTAAAACGAATGCGGCCGGTCATCCGGTCGCCGAAGCTCTGCTCGCCATTGTGACGCGCCATGTCATTCCCGTCGCGCTCGCGCTTGGTGTCGTCGAGGGTCGTCAGCGCACGCTCTATCCGGACTGGAGTCCGGGCGAAGGCGAATTTGAATTGCAGGCGTCCGAAACGACGGGTGCGATCTTTCAGATGGCGGCGCATATCCTGGCTGGCGCAGCGACCGAGGCGACCAAGCTCGCCAGTCATCACGCCGGCGTTGCAACCATGGCTGTGCAGGCGTTGGGCGATAGTCCGTTCGACGGCAGAGAGCTTGCGCAACGGCATCTCGATGCCGTTGAGGCCTTGCTTCCATCGCTACCGGAGAGTGCCTTGCCTGCCTTTCTGCCGCTCGCGCTGTTTGCCCATGAGCGCAGTGGACTGCCGCAATGGCGCAAGCAGTGGGTATTGTGGCGGGCGTCGAAGAATTTGGCGGGATGGCTCTAAGCGATGAAGGCAGCGTACTCACGTCCGCTCATTGCCGCGCAGGCGGAGCGGAGTGAGAGCCAAGTCAAAAATCAAAACGCAAACCGGTCGCGCAGGTTCTGCCGGCCGGCGACGATGCGGGAGACAACTTCCTTCTCCGTCTCGTTGGCGATCAGCGGATCGATCAGGTCGATCTGATTCATCGCCACAAGCTGAAGGATGTCGGTGCGGATATCGCCGCCGCCATTGCGCGGAAGGCGATCGACCACCTGCAACCGCTCCGGTGCGGCGATCTTGTCCGGGTTGTCGCCAAGATACGTCGCCAGGTCCTGCTCGGCGATCCGGTCGGCTTCGACATAGGCATAGAGACCGGTGCCGGTCCGCCGATCGGGGAAGGCGACGATCACGGCATCGCGCACGCCGGGATGCTCTTTCAAACGCGCAATCAGCTTCGGTGCATCGTTGACGAAACGCGGGCCCGAACCCTCGCGGTCGGTGAAATTCAGCATGCCGCGTGTGACCCAGTAATAGACCTTTTTTCCGGTCGCCATCCAGATTCGGGTCGGCCATGTCTTGCGCGACAGGATGCGCTTCTCGATCGCGGTCAACGCATCGGGAGCGTAGCGGCGTTTGTGTTTGAGCATGTGCCGCAGGTCTTCATAGGCCGCGAGGCGGAACAGCGCGGTGCGGCGCGAGAAACGTGTGGCGAGTTGAAAGTCGGTGAGGGACGCGTAACCGGTCGGGGTGCGTAGCCAGTTCTGTTCCTTGGCGAGATCGTTATGCGTGACGCACTCGCGGTGCAGCGCGCGCAGCGCGCGGCGTGCGGAACGGAAGTAATTGGCGTCGCCCTCGGGTTTAGCAATGTGCATCGGCAGGCCGTCGATCCAGCCTCGCACCAGCGTCCGTTTGCCGAGGAACAGAAGCGGAGGGGCGATGCCAAGACTACCGGCAACGGCAAGCGCACGCGCCTCCCGCTTGAGGAAGTGGCGGGCAATGACCGCGCTCCACCATGGCACGAGATCGATCCGGCGCATCACGGCTTCGACCTCGCCGGACGGTGTCGCGAAGACGCCGCGTTCGACAGTCGAAAACACATCCTGCTTCAGGATCAGACGGCTGCGAAAGCGTCCGGCAAGCTCGGCGGGTATGGTGTCGTGGTCATTCATGGTGATTGGTGCGGCGCTTCTAGCTTGCGCCGCCGAGAATGTCATTCCGCTGCGATCAGGTTCCCACCGCCGATCCATGAATCCAGATCGGCCAGCGCCCGGGTCGAAAGAGCGCGCTTCTTGGCGATGGTCTTGGCCGGACCGCGCAGCCGCTGTCCGTTCTCGTCCTTGGTCGGAACCTGACTGAGCGGCGGGAACAGGCCGAAATTGATGTTCATGGGCTGGAACGATCGGGGGCCGGCGTCGATGGTCTCGATATGCCCGCCGGTGATGTGGCCGAGCAGTGATCCCAGCGCCGTGGTGGCGGGAGGAATGGCCAGCGGCGCACCAAGACGCTCGGCAGCCGCGAGGCGGCCCGTGAGCAGGCCAATGGCGGCCGACTCCACGTAGCCCTCGCAGCCGGTGATCTGACCGGCAAAGCGTAGTCTTGGCAGCGCGCGCAACCGTAGCGTTTCATCAAGAAGCTGCGGTGAGTTCAGGTAGGTATTGCGATGCAACCCGCCGAGCCGCGCAAACTCAGCGCTCTCGAGACCAGGGATGGTGCGGAACAGACGGACCTGTTCGGCATGCTTCAGTTTGGTCTGGAATCCGACGATATTGTACAGCGTTCCCAGTCGGTTATCCTGCCGAAGCTGAATGATCGCATAAGGCTTTTCGTGCGGCTTGTGAGCGTTGGTAAGGCCGACCGGCTTCATCGGCCCGTGACGAAGGGTCTCCCGCCCGCGCTTTGCCATCACCTCTATCGGGAGGCAGCCGTCAAAATAAGGGGTCGAGGTCTCCCACTCATGAAATGAAACGGTGTCAGCCGCGAGCAGTGCATCGACGAACGCTTCGTACTGAACACGGTCGAGCGGGCAGTTGATGTAATCGGCGCCTGATCCGCCGGGCCCGACCTTGTCGTAGCGAGACTGGAACCAGGCGGTCGACATGTCGATCGACTCCCGGTGAACGATCGGGGCAATCGCGTCGAAGAAGGCGAGCGCGGATTCACCGCTCACGTTGCGGATCGCCTCCGCAAGATCGGGCGAGGTCAGCGGGCCGGTGGCCACGATCACGTTGTCCCACTCCGCCGGCGGCAAACCTTGGATTTCACCGCGTTCGATCGTGATCAGCGGATGCTGTTCAAGCGCGCGGGTGACCGCTGCCGAGAACTCGACGCGATCGACGGCCAACGCGCCGCCGGCTGGCACCTGATTGGCGTCAGCCTCGCGCATGATGAGCGACCCGAGACGGCGCATCTCCTCATGCAGCAGGCCGACCGCGTTTGTCTCACGATCATCCGAGCGGAAGGAGTTCGAGCAAACGAGCTCGGCGAGAGCGTCGGTGTGATGGGCAGCCGTGGCGCGGAGAGGGCGCATCTCATGCAGGATCACCGGGACGCCGCGTGAGGCGGCTTGCCACGCAGCTTCGGAGCCGGCGAGGCCGCCGCCGACAATATGGACCGGTGCAGGAGTGTTCATGACGGACTAGCTAGGCGAAGCACCGGCTCCGGGCAATCCGGATACACGCAATTCGCGGCGCGTCGCCGTCTGCGCCCGTGAGCGTGGCTATACAAAAAAACAGCGCCCAGCCTTTTGGACTGGGCGCTTGTTCTTATCTGGTGTGTCTGAGCGACGTTTCAATCAGACAGTGCGCTCGGCGTTTTCCCAGGCGATACGCGGAATATCCGAACGGTTGATGCCGATGTCGGCAAGTTCACGGTCGCCGAGACGCGACAGTTCCTGAACGCTGGAACCATACGCGCGCCACTGGCGCAGGAACCGGAAGAAGTGACTGATAAGCATGGTGGGCATCCCTTTGAAAGATCAGTGGAAGTTCAACTGATTCTGATCACAAGATAGCCCCTCATGTTGCAATGCAAAAGTATCTATGTTGCGTTGCAGCTATGCATGATTTGCATGTGCAAGGTCATAATTCATTAAACTTTGAAGCAAATCTGACCTGATAATGGGTGAAACTTCCCTAAAAGGCGACCGTCAGACTCTCAAACTGCATAGGTCACTCTTTGAGCGCTCCGGTGAGCTTTGCGCTGCACACATGTCTGCGCAACAATATTGCGCATTCGGCATCCGCGCGAAACGTTCGCGCTTTTTGCGCGGGGCGCTCGAAATTTCCTGCCTATCGCGGCCGGACGCCCGGCTTTCCGGTCGGCGGGAAGAAGAACTCAACACCGGCGCCTTCGAGTGCTGCCTGGATCGGCCTCAAGGCCTCTTCCGTCGATGCGGGCGGTCCGTTCAGTTCCTCAAGCCGACGGATCGTCGAACTTGAAACGCGGGCGGCCTCGGACAATTCACGGACGGACCAGTTGACGATCCCGCGCGCCGCCCGGATCTGGGCGCCCGTGAGAGCCGCTTCGTCCTGCTCGCGGGCGACCGGCCACACCTTGGTTTCGTGAATGTCCGTTGAGATGCCGACCCATTCCCGGACCGCGCCCGTTTCCAGCATGATCGGAGCCGCGCGCGACAGCATCCAGCGATAGGACGAGTCGGGCTGGATGAACTGATGTTCGATCGCATAGTCGCGCTTGTTCTCGATCGCGGCATTCCATGCCTGCAACGTTCGTTCGCGATCGTCGGGATGGATCAAATCGATCCACCGGGAGCCGAGGAGGTTGGCGGGGTTCTCGCCACGCAGCTCTCGCCAGTTGCGGATGTCGAGCAGATTGCCATCTGCGTCGGCGGTCCAGACGAAGGCGTTGGTGGCTGTGACGAGCGCCCGGAAACGCGAATCTGCGGCATCGCGTGCGAGTGTGATTTCGCGTTGCTGAGTGACATCGAGCATGATGCCAAAAGCGCGCGTCGCCTTGCCGGTCTTGTCGAGAAGCACTTCGGAGCGATTGGACAGCCAGCGCAGCTTTCCGTTGGGCTGGATGATGCGCAGTTCGCGATCCAGCGGCAGTCCTTCGCCGATGATGCGGTCGAACTCGCCGGCGGAGCGCCGGTCATCGGGATGCATCAGGGCGGCGATGGCGGAGTAGGTGGGTTCAACCTCGCCAGGCGTCAGGCCGAGCAGCGCATAAAAGCCGTCCGACCACGCCATCTTTCGAGTGACCAGATCGACGCTCCAGATCCCGACGCCTGCCTTGCGTTCCAGGAAGCGCAGCGTTTCCTCTGCGCCGGTTTCACCTTCAAACAGCAGCATGGAACCCTCCCATGTGAGGGTGAGTGATAGAAAATTTCCGACTCCCACAGTCTAGCACTACAAAAATTGTCATCAAGGGTGGCCAACAACACAAATTTGTTTCTTACAGATCGTGGTTGGCTTTCCGTGATGTTGGTTGAAGACATTAATGCGGCGCGTGAAGATTGAGCGCTAACGGAGGTTGTGACGCCTTTGCCGCTTGATGCGTTCGGCACGGACCGGCAGGCCAGCTTCGCGGGAGCCGCCGCGTCGGTGTTGAAGCCATGTGGTTACTGCTCGATCCGGCCAGAAGAGATGCGCGCCGGCCATATCCGATCGGCAAGCTCGACTGTCGGCATCGGCGCAATCTCGATCGGCCTTCGTGCGCGCTTTCGCCTTAAGCGAATGAGAGATTGCCGCACGCTTAACCTCGTGTGGCGCTCTTCGTTGGCCTATACGCGAAACCCAATCCGTTGCTTGCGCAAAGGCGCCTCTGCTATAGCCACGCCACCGCAAACCGCTGGAGTGAAGGTATGTCCGTCGACGCGGCGACCGTCCGCCGAATTGCCCATCTGTCCCGGATCGCTGTTGCCGACAGCGAGGTCGAGCATCTGCGCGGCGAGCTCAATTCGATTCTGGCCTTCGTCGAGCAACTCTCCGAGGTCGATGTCGAGGGCGTCGCGCCGATGACGTCGGTGACGCCGATGCTGATGAAGAAGCGCGAAGACAAGGTCACCGACGGCGACATCGTCACCGATATCCTGCGCAATGCGCCGGTCTCGGAAGGCAACTATTTCGTCGTGCCCAAAGTGGTCGAGTAGGGCGGTCTCATGTGCCTCGCCTGTGAAGAAGCC
>JAFAFP010000177.1 GCA_023423415.1 Pseudomonadota bacterium
GGTTTGAGCGCTGGTTTTGCGGTTGCTGTCGTCTTGATCGGCGACTCGATGCGGGCGGCGAAGCTCGCGGTACGTCTGTTTGAGCGCGGTTTCAATACCATTCCGGTGCCCTATCCAGCGGTACCAATGCGCAGTGCGCGGTTGCGCTTTTTCCTGACAAGCGAGCATACCGCAGAGCAGATCCGCGTGGCAGTGCGGATCACGCGAGAAGAGCTGGATAATTTGAACAGCGATAATTTTGGTCTGAAGACGGCTGCCGCCGCCGCGCGTGTCGCGCTCGGGATCAAAGATCGCGAGGCGTGAGTGGGATCATGCCGCAAGACAGGTGTCAGCTTCCAGCTTCCGTCCAGTTGGCGACCGGTCGTGACGCCGAACGCGCATTCGTCGCTGGCGTCATGCCATGGAACCACGCGACTATCAGGGCTCTCTTCACAGTGCCTGCGGGAGATCCGGTGTTCTGCGCGAGCTTCGATGACGCCGTAGCGCAAAGTCGGCGGTCTGCAGGCCGTGTCATCGCTTGGTCGGCGCGCTTGACGAAACCGCACGAGGCGATGTGTGCCGACGACGGCATTCCGCTGCTGCGTGTCGAAGATGGCTTCATCCGTTCTGTCGGACTGGGAGCGGGGTTCGTTCCAGCAGCGTCTTTGGCCGTGGATACGCGCGGCATCTATTACGATGCGACAAGGCCGAGCGATCTTGAAGTTCTGCTTGAAACGATGGAATTGAGCGACGAGCAGCGGCAAGATGGTAATGCCATTCGCCGAGAGATCGTCGCGGCCCGTCTGTCCAAATACAATCTGCGTGGCAAGGCCTGGCATGATGAGTTGCCGAAGAACCGCGAAATCGTTCTCGTTCCAGGACAAGTCGCGGACGATGCGTCGATCAAACTGACAACATCTTCGACCATCGACCCGGCGGGCACCGAGAACATCAACATTCAGTTGCTGCGACAGGTACGAGCGCGCAATCCGAACGCGTATATCGTTTACAGGGCGCATCCGGATGTCCGTTTTGGACTACGCCATGGAGCCATTTCCGCGCTCGACGTCGCAAGATATGCCGATCACGTTGTCGGCGATGTGGATATTCTGTCCCTGATTGATCGTTGCGATCGGGTGGAGACGATTTCCTCGCTGGTGGGGTTCGAAGCGCTGCTCAGAGGCAAGGCCGTGACCCCCCATGGCCTGCCGTTCTATGCAGGCTGGGGGCTGACAAACGATCTTGTTCAGACGGCAAGACGATCGCGCGTACGTACAATCGATGAACTGACCTACATTGCATTTTCGATTTACACCCGCCACGTGGATCCGCTTTCGCGCAAAGTGTGCAGCATTCACGAACTGATCCAGTCGCTGTCCCAGCAGCGAAAGGAGCGATGGCATCATGTCCGCAATACAGGCTTGAGGCATATCGCGCGCCTGTTTGAGCGGTTTGCTGTCTGAACAATATCGGGTGGCGCTCGACGTCGCCTGAAAGTCATCGAGGCAATCAATCCTGATCAACCCGCTGGATAACCCAAGCCCCATTGGAGGCACGGCTGCGAGTTCCGATCTGCGCGGCGGTGGCGGCCAGACTTTTCTGTTCCTGCAGGGGCATCCGTCAGGATTCGCCCGCGATCTTGCAGGGGCGCTCGAGGCTGCCGGATGTCGAGCTCTGCGCGTGAACTTTTGCGTGGGCGATTGGTTCTACTGGCTTGGCCGTCCCGCCATCAACTATCGCGGATCATTCGCGCAATGGTCGGAATTCCTTAAACGGCTGGTCGTTCAGGAAAAAGTGACCGGGATCATCTACTATGGCGATAGCCGTCCCTATCATCGTGTTGCCGCCGATGTTGCTGCGTCGCTTGGTGTGCACACCTACGCCTACGAATTCGGATATCTGAGGCCGGATTGGATCACGCTTGAGCGCGGTGGCATGTCGGGGCGTTCCCATTTTCCCGCCGACCCCGACGCCATTCGTGCTATCGGCGCCAAGTTCCCGCGTCCCGAAGGCAAGCCGCGGTTTCACTACACGATGTCGGGTGAGCTGACTCACGAGATCTTCTACAACCTTTCGAGCTACTTTCTCTACTTCACCTTCCCGCGCTACCAGGCTGATCGCTACTACAACCCGATTATTGAGTATCTGACTGGGGTTCCAAAGCAGATCCGGGCAGGGCGAGCGAAGGCGGAAGCGCAGGACGTCGTCAAGCGATTGGTCGATGATCGATGTCGGTTCTTCCTTTTTCCCCTGCAGCTTCAGAATGACTATCAGCTGCGTTCGAATGCCGAGTTCGCCCACCAGTCGGATGCCATCCGGACCGTGATCGCATCGTTCGCTAGGCATGCCGCTGCTGACGACAGGTTGGTCCTCAAGTGCCATCCGCTGGACAATGGCGGGGAGAATTGGCCGACGCATATCAAGAAGGCTGCCACTGCTGCGGGCGTGGCCGACCGTGTCGCCTACATAGAGGGCGGTGATCTTGCAGTTCTCCTGGATCACGCGTCCGGGACAATCACGATCAACAGCACGGTGGGCATGCATGCGTTGGTTTCAGGGGGAGCGGTGAAGGTGCTAGGGACGGCGTTGTTTGATATCGAGGGGCTTACCCATCAGGGCTCCCTGGATACATTCTGGACGTCTCCGATGCAGCCGGACATGGGACTGGTGGATGCCCTCGTGCGGGCATTGGCCGGGACCATTCAGGTCCGAGGCGACTTCTTTTCACGGGAAGGCCGCAAAGCGGCGATCGAGATCTTCGTTGAGCGGTTGACGACGGGAAGTGTCAATGGTGGGGGAGCATTTGTGAATCCGCCGCCAAGGTTGACCGCGCGCTCTCTAGAGAGCTGATGCACACTTTTGAGGCTTTAGCTACCCTGGGTTAAAAGAAGCCTCAATCGTTGAACCGGCGGCCTGCGCCAACGATGTTCCCGACGGACGATGTGCCGAGATTGATGAGCTTCAATACCTTGCCGACCTCTACAGCCTTCGCATTTGAAACGAACACTGAATCCTTGTCCTGCAGGAGGAACGACTGGGCGTAGAAGTAAGATCGCGCGTGCGACATGTCGATCCG
>JAFAFP010000179.1 GCA_023423415.1 Pseudomonadota bacterium
CCCGGTATAGCCCTTGTCCGGCGTTGCCTTGTCGTTTCGCCGAAACGACAAGGCAAGATCGAACCGTCGTCGCCCATCAAAGATCGAAAGTTTGCGCTCGCAGGCCGAAGCTGAAACCGGATCGCTCGCAGGTGCAGGAAGAAGCAGCGCCGTCAATGGATCGGCGATGTCCAGCTTGTGCGCATCGGTGACCGGAATACGATCAGTGTCGGGATCGGTTTCTTCGATCTTCAGATCACGCACGCGCCCGGCATCCAGCGTCATCTGCACACCGGACTTTTCCTTTTCACGCGTAAAGGCGGAAACGTAGTTCGTGGCTTGCGGACGCGCATCCTTCACGATCCCTTTGACCGACACGGTGCCTTCGCCATTCAGCAGCATGCTGAAGATGCCGCTCGCGCGTCCGGTTGCCGATGCGTTGTAGTCCGCCAGGCCGAACTGGGCCTGCCACGTAAACTTGCCGAGCGGAAAGCCGTTGACCGAAAGCGTGTAGCGCGCGTCGAAACTGCCCTGTGCGAAGGCCGCATGTGGAACGCTCGTTGCCGCAAGCATCACGGCACCAGCAACGAAGATTTTCACCAGAGCTCGCCGCATTCGATGCTGCCGTTCAATCGCTCAACGGTAACAGTTCGATGGAGTCGACGCGCGCCGGATAAAAAGCAAGGTGGTCCGCGATCTCCGCGACCGCCGGGTAGGGCGATTCATAGGTCCAGACGGCATTGGCAGACGTTCGGTCGCCAGCATCGATGCTGTAGTACGCGGCGTCACCCTTGTAGGGGCAGTAACTGGATGCGTCCGTCCTTGTCAGGAGGCTCATATCCGCATCTTCACGCGGGATATAATAGACGGCCGGATAGGACGCTTCCTGCAGGGTTCGGGCGCTGCGTGTGTCGGCAATCACCCGGTCGCCATGCATGATGCGAACCCGCTGCGCGGCGGGCGCAATGCTGATCGGGTGACTGGCGTCGGGAATTCTCATCGCTTGCACCAATATCGCGTTGGGTTACCGCAATAAATAGGTGGTTTTACCCTTTTTAAACGGACCTGCCGGCGCCGATGAACCTTTCATTGGTATTTGGCGACTAAAGGGCATCGGCTTCAAGAATGGCGGAAACGATGCAACTGACCAGCTTTCAGGTCTCGGAATTGAAGAAACTCCTCACCGGCGAGCAGCCTCTGGCGCGTTTCTGCGACAGTGCCGAGGGCGAGGTTCTGTGCCGGAGCGGTTTCGTTCGCGTCCAGCCGCCCAAAGTGGGTATCCGGTCAATGGTTACCCTCACCGACAGCGGCCGGTTGGAACTGGCGCGCCACGCGGCGGTGTGAGTTCCAGCCGTTTTCGCAGGTCACCGGCCCGATCGGCCGCGGCGGAGCAGCACTGTCACCACTGCGCCGACGAGGATGCCGATGACGAAAACGGCAGCTCCAATCGTGAGGAGTTGAGATGTGATGGTCTGTTCGACCAATGCCCCGAGGCCCATGCCCTCACCGTTCCTTCCGTGCTTCGAAGCAACTTAATGTGCCGGTTCTGAAATTCGATAGTGCGAATACCGGCAATGTGAGGGTGATATTGCAACGACTGCCGACGTCGTGCGCAGATTGACGCAGTTGACAATTTCTTTGAATTTGCCGCTGTTGGCGTGTCTCCGTTTCTCAATGTGGATACAGGGACATGGTCTGTTTTTCTTATATTGGCTCCGGACCATACTGCTATTCGAACTCTTTCGCGATGATGATGGGCGCATCCGCGCCATCGACGGCGGTCATCGAATTCGCAACAGGTAGTCCTTTCGGAATGCAACTGGTCGACGGATCATTGCCATTCTTCGATCCCTATGGCTGGACGCCGGAAGCTGGCTTCGATGATGCGTTGAGCGTGCTCGGCTGGGAATCCAACGTCATGAATGGACAGGACGCAGAGCACGCTCTGACCTGTCTGCGGGATGCGTTGCAGCGCGGACCGGTGTGGGTCGGCCCTGTTGAAATGGGTCATCTTCGTCACCAGCCGGGGAAGACCGGGCCGATTGGCGCGGATCACTACGTGGTGATTCTCGAGATCAGCGATACGCACGTGCTGATGCACGATCCCGAGGGTTATCCCTATGCATCGTTGCCGATTGCTGACTTCATGAATGCATGGCGTGCGGATTCGCTCGACTATGGCGATGCCTATACCATGCGAACGGACTTCCGCCGCGTCAGGCAAGTCGCCGAAGAGGATGTTCTCCGGGCAGCAATTCCCATCGCGCTGCATTGGCTCTCCATGCGCGGCAACGCGCACCTGACGCCAAGGACAATTGGGAACGGTCATGCGGCAGAACAACTGGCGTTGCGGATTGAACGCGGTTGCAGCGACGGTTTGCGCGATCATCTCATTCAGTTCGCCGTGCGCGTCGGCGCGCGCCGCGCCAACGATGCATCCCTGTGTCTTGAGCGCATTGGCCTTACCGAGGCAGCGAAAGTCTCCTCGACACAGGCGCGGCTGATCGGTTCGCTCCAATACCAGCTTGTCAGTGGTGACGATGCCGGAGCGGCTGAAGCGCTCCGTCGGCTTGCGCCAACTTACGAGGCGTTGGCGCATCTTTTGCGATAAGCCCGGCTCTTCTTCACCCGAACCGGTAGCCACTTCGTTCGAAACGCTCGAGGTGGCGACGTCAGCGCCAACCAAGCCCAGGCGCGACGTGAGTCAGAATCGCCTCAATGACATGCGCGTTGTAGTCAACGCCAAGTTGGTTGGGGACGGTCAGGAGCAGTGTGTCGGCCTCGGCGATGGCTTCATCTTTTCTCAGTTGTTCGATGAGGACGTCCGGCTCGGCGGCGTAACTGCGACCGAAAATCGCCCGGGTCTTCTCGTCGATGAAGCCAATGTGATCCTGATCCGGGTCTCCTTGTCCGAAATAGTCGCGGTCGCGGTCATCAACCAGCGCGAAGATGCTCCGGCTGACGGACACCCGTGGCTCGCGTTCGTGACCGGCCTCCTTCCATGCCTTGCGGAACACACGGATCTGATCGGCTTGCTGGATGTGGAAAGGCAGTCCGCTCTCATCATCCTTGAGCGTGGAGCTTTGCAGGTTCATTCCCAGCTTGGCCGCCCAGGTCGCGGTGGCGTTCGAGGCGGCGCCCCACCAGATCCGGTCGCGCAGGCCTTCCGAATGCGGCTCGATGCGCAGCAAGCCTCGGGGATTGGGGAACATCGGCCGAGGGTTCGGCTTTGCGAAGCCTTCGCCGCGTAAGATATCGAGCAGGACTTCCGCGTGACGGCGGCCCATGTCGGCGTCGGTCTGACCCTCGGGCGGGGCATAACCGAAGTAACGCCAGCCATCGATCACCTGCTCCGGCGAGCCGCGGCTGATGCCCAATTGCAGACGCCCGCCGGCGATGATGTCGGCCGCGCCCGCGTCTTCAGCCATATAAAGCGGATTCTCGTACCGCATGTCGATGACCGCCGTGCCGATCTCGATGCGGCTGGTCTTGGCGCCGATCGCCGCCAGCAGCGGGAACGGTGAGCCGAGTTGACGGGCGAAGTGATGCACGCGGAAATATGCCCCGTCCGCGCCCAGTTCCTCGGCGGCAACAGCCAGGTCAATGGACTGCAGGAGCGCGTCCGATGCCGACCGCGTCTGCGAGTGCGGCGAGGGCGTCCAGTGTCCGAACGATAGGAAGCCGATCTTCTTCATAATCATCCCGTGTAAAGGTTTGCCTCGTGCAGGCTAGGTCTCATGCACGGAAAGCATTTGGACGTCAGCGTTCATGCCGAATGCGTACCGGCGCCGCGCCAAGGGCCGCTACCCCCCAACGAACTCAGCATGATTATTGGCGCGAGGAAGATGAATATGGATGCTCCGGAGGAGATGAAGCCAGGCACACTTATGCTCTTGTTTGCTCGGTGCAATCCGGATCCGATCCAACCTTGGATGATGATCGACAAATCGCCCGGCTAAAAGCGGCAAGGTCAGGTCAACCTTGCCGCTCCATTTTTGCGACGATTTTCAGCAGTCAGGCGCGGGTCGAGTCGAGTTGTTCGTGATTCTTCTCGACCTCCTGAGCCTTCATGTAGCTCTCGATGAGAAGCGCGTAGGGCGGGAAGATCTTCGTATAGACCTCGGCCCATTCCTGTGCGTCAGGACGGTTCCAGGTCTTCTGCAGTTCCGAGGCGACAGCCGCCGCATCCATTGGCACCACGCCGGCCTGCACCACGCGGGCGAGCGCAATTTCCTGCGCCATCTTCGAATAAGTGCCGGAGGCATCGACCACCGCAAAGACCTTGTAGCCATCATGCGCAGCAGCGATAGCCGGAAAGGCCATGCAGACGCTGGTGATCGTGCCGGCGATAATCAGGGTCTTGCGTCCCGTCGCCTTCACGGCGGCGACAAAATCGGCATTGTCCCAGGCATTGATCTCACCCTTGCGCGCCACGTACTTCGCATGCGGAGCGTTCTGGTGAATTTCCGGGATCAACGGCCCGTTGGGTCCTTGCGGCACCGAAGCCGTGGTGATGACCGGGATCTTGGCGAGCGTCGCCATCTTGGCCAGTGCCGTCGCATGGTTGCGCAAGACGGGCATCGGCATGTCGGCGACGGTCTGGAACAGGCCGCTCTGATGATCGATCAAGAGCATGACCGCGTCATTCGTGTCGATGACGGGCTTCTGTCCGTTGAAGTTGGCAATGGTGGTGGGCGTGCTCATGGGTCTTCTCTTTGTGAGCTTGAGGTTGGTTGGAGGTGTTGGGTGGAGTTGACCGCGCCCACTGGGCCGCGGTCACGTTCAGGCGGCGATCTCGCCGAAGCGGCCGCTCTGGAAGTCGACCATCGCCTGTCTGATCTCGTCGGCCGTGTTCATCACGAACGGGCCATGCATGACGACCGGCTCGTCGATCGGTTCGCCGCTGAGGAGCAGCACAGAGGCGTCGGTGTCGGCGTCCAGCGTGACGGCGCCGCCACTGCGATCGAGCAGCACGAATTGTGCTTCTCGTGCAGGAGTATCGCCGTTCACGCGCACAGCGCCCTTGAGCACGACAAGACCGATCGTGTGCCCCTCGGGCAAGGTCAGCGATGCATTGCCATCCCGGTTAAGGCGGAGATCCCACACGTCGATTGGCGTGAAGGTCCGCGCCGGCCCGCGCTGGCCCGCAAACTCGCCGGCAATCACACGCAGGGTGCCGGCACCACCAGGCAACGAAACCGACGGGATATCGGCGTTGAGCAGGGTCTGGTAGCCCGGCTCAGCGTTCTTGTCTCTCGCCGGCAGGTTGACCCAGAGCTGGACCATGTCCAGCGTGCCGCCCTTTTGGGTGAAGGCGGCGGAGTGGAACTCCTTGTGCAGGATGCCCGAGGCAGCGGTCATCCATTGCACATCGCCAGGGCCGATCACGCCACCTTTGCCGGTGGAATCCCGGTGCTCGACCTCTCCTTCATAGACGATGGTCACGGTTTCGAAGCCGCGATGCGGATGGGTACCGACACCGCGGGGCTTGTCGGAGGGCGCGAACTCGGCCGGTCCGGCACGGTCGAGCAGCAGGAACGGGCTGACATGCTCGCCATGGCTCATGTGGGAAAACATCGAGCGGACGGGAAATCCGTCGCCAACCCAATGCGGCCTCGGCGCGCTGTAAACACCAAGTACCTTTCTCATGACGTTTCTCCTTTCGCTGCGCCTTCCGGCGCGTTTGCGTTGGGAGGGAAATAAGTCTGAGACAAATCTGGTGATAGACACCGATATCGCGCTACAATGTCCTAAATATAGGACAATTGGCGACCATGCAGGACCTGAACGATCTGCGTTTCTTCGCCGAGGTCGTCGAGCGGAATGGCTTCGCCGCCGCCGCCCGCAAGCTCGGCATGCCGCGATCCCGGCTCAGCCGGCGTATCGGCCTCCTGGAAAGCCGCCTCGGCGTTCGACTGATCCAGCGGTCGACCCGGCGCTTCGCCGTGACCGAGATCGGCCGCGAATACTACCGTCACTGTGTGGCGATGCTGGTCGAGGCCGATGCTGCGCAGGAGGTCATCGACCGCACGCGCTCCGAGCCGCAAGGCGTGGTGCGAGTCAGCTGTCCGTCCTCGGTGATCTATTTTCAGATCGGCGAAATGATTGCCCGCTTCATGCGAAAGCATCAGAAGGTGGCGGTGCACCTCGAAAGCACCAACCGGCGCGTTGATGTGATCCGCGAGGGATTCGACCTGGCGATAAGAGTGCGGTTTCCGCCACTCGACGACAGCGATCTCGTCATCCGCAAGCTGGCTGAAAGCCCGCAGCGCCTGGTGGCGAGTCCGGCCTTGCTTGAGGGCTGTTTGTCGCGTCCGCTATTGCCGGCCGATCTCGCGGCCATGCCGAGCCTGGCATGGGGACCCGCGCACAACGATCATGAATGGTGCCTGGATGGTCCAGGAGGCGCAACCGCAGCGATTCCGCACGAGCCGCGTCTTGTCACTGAAGATATGGTGGCCCTCCGATTGGCGGCATTGGACGGCATCGGCGTCTGCCAGTTTCCGACCATGGTGGTTCAGAAGGATCTGAAAGCCGGCAGGCTGGTCGACATCTTGCCGGAATGGGCGCCGCGATCCGGCATCATCCATGCTGCGTTCCCTTCCAGGAGAGGCTTGCTGCCTTCCGTGCGGGCCCTGCTGGATTTCCTTGCGAACGACTACGCTGAACGCGGGCAACTGGATGATCACCGATGAAAGAAACGGCGCCGACGCCTATGGGGGCTATGACGGCAGTCGTCATTCGAGCGGCACGTGACGAGGACAGGCGTAACCTCGGAGCCCTTAAGCTGCGGTCTTCGCTGGCTTGGGGAGATCATATTGAAGAGCTGCAAGCGCTTCCGGAAGCGAGGGAGGTTCCGGCCGCGCACTTGCCACGTGCGATCGTCGCGGAGTTCGTTGGGGAGGTTGTGGGCTTCGCAACCGTCCTCCCAGGCAAGGGCGCCATTCAGGCCGAGTTGGAGGACCTGTTCGTCGCGCCTGAGGTATGGCGAAGGGGGATTGGGAAATTGCTGCTCGCCGAAGCTGAGCGCGGCGCTGCAGCGCTCGGCGCACGATCGCTCCATGTCGTGGCGGGCGAGCGGGCTCGTCCATTCTACGAGGCTGCCGGATATCGGTTTGCTGGAACGATCACGACAGATCTTGCGCCCGCAGTCGAACTGGAAAAGGATCTTCCGTAAGTCTGCGACGGCTCGATGCAGGCCCCGCTGTCCGACTGTGTTCCGGAGTGGCGGAAATTGGCGCACCCGAGAGGATTCGAACCTCTGACCTTTGCCTTCGGAGGGCAACGCTCTATCCAGCTGAGCTACGGGTGCGTTGCGGCCTTCATAGCCGAAGTCGCGCGTGTGCCGCAATGCGGGAAATGCGGCGCCGCAAGGGCATTTCCGGCGGCAGCCTTTCTTCTCATCATCGAGTCCCTGCCGCAAGATCGCCGGATGACGGGGCGCGAATAAGGCGTCTTCGTCATGAATGCCTCCGCATGCGATGGCGATGAAGAGCGCGCCTTATTTCATTCGAGGCGAATTCGTGTTGGGGATTGAGCGGCACGGTTCGCTGCGGGGATATCGCGCGTCTGCTTCCGCGATTGCGTGAGGTTGATGGGTTGTCAATGAAGCGCGAGCCTGATCGATGGAGCCGCCGAGAGGGAGCGTGTTGACGCGGGCTCGCAAGACAACGGGTCATGAAGGCGGTAAGGAATTGTTCCGTTATCCGCTGATGTGTGCGTCAATCAACCAGGCCGGCCGGAAGCAGAGCGCCCCATGTCAAAGATTGTCGACCGGACACTCGATTTCATCGAACTCTTCGCGACCGAGCGCCGGCCATTGTCGCTATCCGATATCTCCCGGCTTCTCGGTATTCCTGCATCGAGTTGCCACGATGTGCTGCAGGCCCTGCTCGCGCGCGGATACCTTTATGAGATTGGGCCACGTGCGGGTTTTTATCCCACAATCCGCCTTCTGAATCTCGCGAAGGTCATTGCGGATCACGATCCGATTCTGCTGCGTGCCGAGGTGCTGTTGCGCAAGGTACGGGACACCATCGACGAATCCGTTTCACTCGCCAAGGCCGGGAAAGTCGGTGCGACCTATCTTCTTGTGTTCGAGCCGACCCATCCGCTGCGGTTCATGGTCCATGCCGGCAATGCCGTGCGAAGCCTGCATGCGACATCGGCCGGCAAGGCGTTTCTCGGCAGTCTGTCGCCTGACAAATTCGACGCCTATCTGAAAACCGCGAAGCTTGTGCCGATGACGGCGAAGACGATCCGCACCAAGGAAGCCCTGCGAACCGATATCGCGGAGTCCGAACATCGCGGGTATTTTCTCAACCGGGAGGAAAGTGTTGAGGAGGCCACCACGGTCTCGGCGCGCTTCCGTTGGAACGGCGCTGACTACATCGTCACCATTGCCGGTCCGACGTCACGCATGACCGGAAAGCTGGATGAGGCGATCACGCTCGCAATGGATGCGTGTCGTACGCTGGGTGGTGGGCAGTAGGCAGTAGGACGAAAGCGGCCTCTGCGCCGAATTGACTTGCCCAGTTTCGGGGCCTAAAGATATTCGAAATAGCGATATAATTTTCGCAATAGCGAATAACGGAGGAAAGCCCGGTGAAGTCTCCTGGCGGTGCGGCGGGCGCTTCGCAGCGTCCGTCCGGCCCTTTGGCTGGCGTGCGCGTCATCGATCTGACGACCGTCGTCATGGGGCCGTCGGCGACCCAGATTCTCGGCGATCTCGGCGCCGATGTGATCAAGGTGGAATCCGCGGGGGGCGATTCGATGCGATGGGTCGGTCCCAATCGCACGGATGGGATGGGGCCGCTTTATCTGCAGGCCAACCGCAACAAGCGCAGCGTTGTGCTCGATCTGAAGAATGCGGACGATCGCGAGGCGCTGCTGTCGCTGATGCCGGATGCAGATGTATTTGTGTCCAACATGCGGCCACAGGCGTTGGGACGTCTTGGCCTTGGCTATGACGCGATCAGCGCAAGGAATCCAAGCATCATCTACTGTCTTGCTGTTGGTTACGGCACCGACGGCCCGAATTCCGGACAGGCCGTCTATGACGATCTGACGCAAGCCGCATCGGGCATTGCCGGCTTGTTTGGTGCGATCGACGGCGCACCGCGTTATGCGCCGGTGAATATCTGCGATCGCGTCGTCGGTTTGTATCTCGCGATTTCCCTCATCAGCGCCTTGCATCATCGCGCGCTCACTGGCGAAGGCCAGGAGATCGAGGTGCCGATGCTGGAGACGATGGCGCAGTTCGTGCTCGCCGATCACATGGGTGGAGGCGCCTTCGTACCGCCGCTTGGCGACATGGGATACAAGCGGCTGATGTCGCGCGAGCGCGGTCCGTATCCCACCAAGGACGGGCATCTGGCGCTGGTTGTCTATACCGACAAGCACTGGCGCGCGTTTTCGGCGATGGTCGGTCAGCCCGATCTCGTGGATTCTGATCCGCGCTTCAAGACGCAGGAAACGCGCACGCAATATGCGGAGGATATGGGGCGCTTTCTGCAGCAACATCTGCCGCAGAAAACGACGGAGGAATGGATCGCTGCGCTGCGCGCCGCCGACATCCCGGCTTATGCGGTGAACGGCCTCGACGATCTGGTCAACGATCCGCATCTGAAAGCGGTGAAGCTGTTCCAGGAGGTCGATCATCCGACCGAGGGACGGCTCAAGACTACACGCTTCCCGGTGAAATTCTCGAAGACGCCGGCGTCGATCCGCCGGCTCGCGCCTAACCTTGGTGAGCATACCGACGAGGTTTTTCCGGAGCGCGCCGGGGCAAAAGCGCCTGCCAGAAAAGCGGCCGCCAAAGCCTGAAGGATGATGCCGTGAAGACGTTCGACGCCATGTGCAATACCCCTGAGCGCCGCGAAATCCGCGATGCCGTCCGTGCCATCTGCGATCGTTTCGACGACGATTATTGGCTGGAGAAAGATCGCACCCATTCCTTCCCGCATGAATTCGCGAAAGCGATGGCCGATGGCGGATGGCTCGGCATTGCGATGCCCGAGGAATATGGTGGCGCGGGTCTGGGCGTCACCGAAGCGGCGATCATGATGCAGGAGGTTGCGCATTCGGCTGGCGTGTTTGCCGCGTGTTCGACCATTCACATCAACATTTTCGGTCTGCATTCGATCGTCAAGCACGGGACCGACGAGCAGAAGAAGAAATGGCTGCCCTCGATCATCGACGGCTCGTCGCGGACCTGCTTCGGCGTGACCGAGCCGGATGCCGGACTGGATACCTCGAAGATCAAGACGCGGGCGGTGCTGAAAGGCGATCGCTACATCGTCAACGGACAGAAGATCTGGACCTCGACCGCGCAGCAGGCCGACAAGATCGTGCTGCTTGCGCGCACGGTGCCGATCGAGCAATGCGCCAAGCCAACCGACGGTCTGACGCTGTTCTACACCGATATGGATCGATCGAAGGTCGAGGTGCGTGAAATCCCGAAAATGGGTCGCCATGCTGTCAACTCGAACCAGACATTCTACGACAATCTCGAAGTGCCGGTGGAACATCGCATCGGCGAGGACGGCAAAGGCTTCCGCTACATTCTCGATAGTTTGAATCCTGAGCGGATTCTCAATGCCGCTGAGGCTGTCGGCATCGGCCGGCGTGCATTGGAGAAGGCGGTTGCCTATGCGGGCGAGCGCGTGGTGTTTGGCCGTCCGATTGGGCAGAACCAGTCGATCCAGCATCCGCTCGCGGAAAGCTGGTCCGAACTCTATGCCAGTGAACTGATGACGCTGCACGCGGCCGAACTCTACGATTCGGGACAGCCATGCGGCGCGCAGGCCAATGCGGCCAAATATTTTGCCGCCGATGCCTGCTTCAAGGCTGCCGATCGTGCGGTGCGGACGCATGGCGGCATGGGCTATGCGCAGGAATTCCACGTCGAACGCTATTTCCGGGAAGCGGTCGTGGTTCGCCTTGCGCCGGTGTCGCGCGAGATGGTCCTGAACTACATCGCCGAGCGTGAACTCGGTCTGCCCAAATCGTATTGAGCGGGAGCGGTCGCGTGACGGAACGGATCGTCAAGATCGGCGGGGCATCGGGTGCGTGGGGCGACAGCCCGATGGCGATCCCGCAATTGCTCACGGCCGATGTCCAATATCTGATGATGGACTATCTCGCCGAAGTGACGATGTCGCTTCTGGCGCGCGCAAAGATGAAAGATGCGAATGCCGGCTTCCCGCCGGACTTCGTCGCCTACCTCAAACGCTCCCTGCCGGAGATTGCCAGGCGCGGCATCAAGGTTGTCAGCAATGGCGGCGGCGTCAATCCGCAAGGCGCCAAGCGCGCGCTGGAGCAGGTTTGCGCCGAGCTTGGACTATCGCTGCGTATTGCAGTGGTCGAAGGCGATGACGTGCTGCCGCGCATCGACGAATTGCGCGCAACGACGCGTGAAGCCTCGACCGGCGAGGCGCTGCCCGCGAAATTGCTGACAGCCAATGCCTATCTTGGCGCATTGCCGATTGCGGCGGCGCTTGATCGCGGCGCCGACATTGTCATCACCGGACGTTGTGCAGACAGCGCGCTGGCGCTCGGCATTCTGATGCACGAATTCGGATGGAAGGCAGACGATTATGATCGTCTGGCTGCCGGAAGTCTCGTCGGTCACATCCTTGAATGCGGCCCGCAATCGACCGGGGGCGTGCACACCGATTGGGACAAGGTGCCGGATTGGCACAATATCGGCTATCCGGTCGCCTCCTGCAGCGCCGACGGCAGCTTCGTCCTGTCGAAGCCGGATAATACGGGTGGTCTGATCGTGCCGGCGACGGTGGCCGAGCAGGTGCTTTACGAAGTCGGTGATCCCGCAGCCTATATGCTGCCGGACGTGGTGGCGGATTTTTCGCAGGTGACACTGGAGCAGGTCGGCGAGAATCGTGTGCGTGTCAGCGGCGCGCGCGGCAATGCGCCGACAACGCGGTACAAAGTTTCCGCCACGTATCAGGATGGCTGGCGCGGCGTCGCCGTCGTTTCGATCGTCGGGCCCGATGCAGTACTGAAGGCGGAAAGAACCGCCGAGGCCTTGCTGGCGCGTGCGCGGATGCTGTTCCGCCAGCGGCAGCTTCCGGATTTCACGGCGACGCATACCGAAGTCCTCGGTTCGGAATCGGCTTATGCGTCGAAGGCCAGCGCACGGATGACACGCGAAGTGTTGTTGCGCCTCGTCGTCGATCATGTCGATCGCGAAGGCATCGACGTGTTCGCCCGTGAGCTGGGATCGGTTGGCCTCGGTTTCGCGCAAGGAACGACTGGAATTTTTTCAGGGCGCCCGAAGCCGACGCCGGTGGTGCGTCTGTTCACGTTCTTTGTTGAAAAGTCTGTGCTGGGCGCGCCGATGGTGCAGGTCGGCAATGATGCGCCATTCGCGGTCGATGTGCCATCGCAAGGTGGCTATGTCGCGCCGGCGATTGAACCTGCAGGCGGCGAAGCTGCGATGGATGAAGCATCGGTCGAAGTCGATCTCCGCAGCCTTGCGGTTGCGCGCTCCGGCGACAAGGGCAATTCCTCCAACATCGCGATCATTGCGCGCGACCCGGCTTACGTGCCGATCCTGCGGCGTGAAGTAACGCCGGAGAAGATGGCGGCGCATTTCGATGGTCTCGTGCATGGCAAAGTGGTGCGCTACGAGGCGCCCGGCCTGCACGCCTTCAACTTCCTGATGGACGATGCGCTGGGCGGTGGCGGCATGGCCTCGCGACGCATCGATCCGCAGGGCAAGGCGTTCGGCCAGATGGCGCTGGAAATGAAGATCAAGGTGCCGCGCGCGCTGGCGAAAGCGCTTCAATAACGACGGTACGAACGACTGAGAGAGCGGACCAACCGCTCCGGTCTGACATGAGGAAATGGTGATGGAGCGCCTGGGGTTTCTGGTTAAGGTCGCGATTGCGGTTGTCTGTTTCATATCCGCGACGTGTTTCGTATCCGCCGCGACGGCGCAGACGCAAACGTATCCGACGCGCCCGATCACCATCGTTGTGCCTTGGCCCGCAGGCGCTCTGACGGACGCGGCGGCGCGCATCCTGCAGCCCAAGATCAGTGAAGCGCTCGGACAGCCCGTGGTGATCGACTATCGTCCCGGCGCTGCCGGCGTGATCGGGACGACGCTGGTCGCCCGCGCGCAGCCGGATGGCTACACGCTGCTCATTACGGTCAATGCTCCGGTCGTGATGGCGCCTGCCTTGCAGAAGAACTATCCGTTCGATCCGTCGAAGGCGCTGAGCGGCGTCTCGATGATTTCCGAAACGTATCTCGCGCTGGTCGTGCACGCGGCTTCGCCGATCAAGTCGCTCGCCGATGCGATCCGCATGGCCAAGGAGAAGCCGGGACATCTGACCTTCGGCAGTTCCGGCGTTGGCACGACGCATCAGATCGCAGGTGGTTTGCTGAATGCAAAGGCCAATGTGCAGATCACGCACGTGCCGTTCCAGGGCGGGACGCCTCTGGTGCAGGCCTTGCTGGGCGCGCATATCGACATGGGTTTTGCGACATTGCCTTCCGTGATGCCGCTGGTGAATGACGGCCGGTTGCGGCTCATTGCGCTGGCCGAACCGAAACGCTTTGTCGGCCTCCCGGATGTGCCAACGATCAACGAAAACCACGCCGGCGTCGAGACCACCTCATGGGTTGGCATGTTGGCGCCTGCGGGAACGCCGAAAGACATTCGTGACCGTCTTGCCAAGATCATCGCCGAGGCTTTGGTCATGCCCGATGTGAAAGAGAAGATGTTGGCGCTTGGCATGACGCCGGTCGCAAAGGGGCCTGACGATTTCGATCGCGTGATCGCAGAAGACCTGAGATTCTGGAAGTCGGCGGTCGAGATCGCCAAAATCGAGAAGCAATAGGAATCAACTTGCGTATTTGCATTTACGGAGCGGGGGCGAGCGGCGGCCATTTCGCAGTCAGGCTGGCGCGGGCGGGGCACGATGTGTCGGTTATCGCGCGCGGACCGCATCTGGCGGCGATCCGCGGCGGTGGTCTTGTGCTGCGCAGCGGCGGCGAGATCCTGAAGGCGAGTGTTGCCGCGAGCGACAATCCAGGTGAGTTCGGCGAACAGGATGTCGTGATCGTCGCGACCAAGGCGACAGCGCTGCCACAGATTGCTGCGCAGATCGCGCCAGTCGTCGGCAAAGACAGCCTGGTCGTCTTTCCGCAAAACGGGATAACGTGGTGGTATCCGCAAGGACTGTCGCAAAGCCTGCCAAGGCCGCCGGCGTTACCGATCTTCGATCTTGCCAATTCGTTTCTGTCGGCGATACGGGTGGACCAGGTGGTCGGCGGCGTGATCTATTCGGCAAACGAGATCGAAGCGCCGGGCGTCATTCACCACAATTCGCCCGATCTTAATCGCTTGGATATCGGTGCGGTCGATGGCTGCGAGACCCAATCGATAGCCGCTTTGCGCAAGGCGCTTGAACAGGCTGGGATCCATTCGCCCGCGGTTGGCGATATTCGCGCCGCGGTGTGGGCAAAACTGCTCGCGAACATGAGCGGTTCGACGCTGGCGCTCGCCACCGGGAGCCGGTCCGATGGCGCACGGACCGACGAAGGGTTGAAGGAGATCTATCGCCGCATTGTTCGCGAAGGTCTCGCCATTGCCGCCGCGCATGGCTTCTCGCTCGATGACAAGCTCGATCCCGACAAGATGATCGCGCGGTTGCTCCATCACAAGCCTTCGCTATTGCAGGATTATGAACAGGGGCGACCGATGGAGATTGCAGAGATCATCCTTGCGCCGGTGGCGTTTGCGCGCGCTGCAAATCTTGCAACGCCGACGATCGATACACTGGCCGCAATCGTTACGAAGATGGCGAGGGACCGCGATCTGTTGTCCGCCGCGATACCCGGGCCGGAGTTATCGGCCACGCAATGAACCGAGGACATGCCGATGTCGGAACGTTCGAGATATGTGATCCGTCCCGACGAGGTGCAGGCCTATTCACCAGCCAATCATACCGGCACGCGCAACAAGCGATTGGTCGGTCCGCGCGTCAACGGCGCCAAACATCTGGAAATCGTGCTCGGTGAAATCGAGCGCAACGAAGGGGCGCTGGCGCATGCGCACCCTGATCTTGAGCAAGCGGTCTATGTGCTGGAAGGGGAGGCTCTGGTCGAGATCGACGACGAGTCTCACACGGTGAAGACAGGCGATCTGCTCTATTTCCCCACCAAGGTCTTCCACAACATCAAGGTGACGAGCCCGCTGGTCCGGCTGCTGGTGATCTACGCGCCGCCCTATGATGAACGGCCCGAGCAGGTCGTGCTGAAGTGAGGCGTCACTAGCTTTCGTCATTCCGGGACATGCCGCCCGATCTCGGGTTTACCCGAGATCGGAATGAAACATGATCCAAGTCGGCAACAGCCGACTTGGATGCGCG